>NZ_JBHTUD010000006.1:0-391780 GCF_042794235.1 Nocardia sp. NPDC056541 | reverse complement strand
TGCCCCATCGGCCCCCCCCCACCGCCCCGGTTCCCCCGGGGACGGCCGCGAACCCGGCCGCTGCGCGTCCGGCCCCTCCCTAAGGGTCGGGGGCGGGGGCGGGGCTGGGTGGGCGGCATGTTGGCGCGGTGGCAATAATCAGGGCATGAGTGAATGGAAGGCCTTTACCGTCGAGATCGCCGACAACGTTGCCCAGGCCACGTTGATCGGACCGGGCAAGGGCAATGCGATGGGACCCGACTTCTGGCGCGAGCTGCCCGAGGTCTTCGCCGAGCTCGACGCGGATCCGCAGGTACGGGCGGTGGTGGTGACCGGGGCGGGCAAGCACTTCTCGTTCGGTCTCGACCTGGCCGCGACCGCGGGCACGCTGGCTCCGGTGCTGGCCGACGACGCGAAGGCGGGGCCGCGCACGGAGTTCCTCAAGGAGGTCCGCCGGATGCAGGCCTCGGTGACGGCGCTGGCCGAGTGCACCAAGCCGGTGATCGCGGCGGTGTCCGGGTGGTGCATCGGCGGTGGTCTCGACCTGATCGCCGCTGCCGATATTCGTCTGGCCAGCGCGGATGCCAAGTTCAGCCTGCGTGAGGCGAAGGTGGCGATCGTCGCCGACATCGGTTCGCTGCAGCGCCTGCCCGGCATCATCGGCGAGGGCAATCTGCGGGAGCTGGCCTTCACCGCCAAGGACATCGACGCGGCCCGTGCCGAGCGGATGGGCCTGGTGAACGAGGTGTTCGCCGATCAGGAGGCCGTGCTGGCCGCCGCGCACGCGATGGCGCGCGAGATCGCGGGCAACCCGCCGCTGGTGGTGCAGGGCATCAAGGACGTGCTCGAGCAGCGGACCAGCCCGGCGATCGCCGACGGTCTGCGTTACGTGTCGACGTGGAACGCGGCGTTCCTGCCGTCGAAGGACCTGCCCGAGGCGATCGCGGCGGTCTTCGAGAAGCGCGCGCCGGAGTTCAAGGGCGAGTAAAGGCAGTTCAAACGGTTGCCACGGCGACCGTTCTGCCTACATACTTGCATCACACAACTAATTGATTGATGCAAGTAAAGGTAAACGTGTGAGTGAGAGTGAGCCCGCGATCGACGCGATCGCGATCCAGCTCGTGCGGCTGCACCGGCTGCGCGATCGGGCGATGGCCCAGATCAAGGACCACTCGGGGATCGACCCGGCGGGGTTCATGGTGCTGTTCCGGTTGGTGTGTGACGGGCCGATGCGCTCGGGCGCGCTCGCCGACGCGGTGCATTCGGACGCGTCGACGGTGAGCAGGCAGGTCGCGCAGCTGGTGGAGCGTGGCCTGGTGGTGCGCGCCGCCGACCCCGACGACGGGCGAGCCACCGTGCTGGAGGCCACCGACTACGGGCGCGAGACCGCCGACCGGATCCGGGCGCGGCGCCGGAATTCCATCGCGATCGTCACCGAGAACTGGTCCACCGACGATCGCGCGCTCTTCGCCGGGCTGCTGACGCGGTTCGTCGAGGACTACGACGCGGCCCGCCCGGTCCTGCTGGCCCAGCCGCCCGCACTGAGCACTACGGAGAACGTTTCGTGACGACAACCGCGGCCCCGGTGGAATCACCGGCAGGCTTCACCCATCGCCAAATCCTGACCATCCTGTCCGGGCTGATGCTCGGCATGCTGCTGGCCTCGCTCGATCAGACGATCGTGTCGACGTCCATCCGCACCATCGCCGACGACCTCGACGGCTACTCGCTGCAGGCTTGGGCCACCACCGCCTACCTGATCACCGCGACGATCAGCACCCCGCTCTACGGCAAGCTCTCGGACATGTTCGGCCGCAAGCCGTTCTTCCTGGCCGCGATCGGTCTGTTCATCGTCGGTTCGCTGCTGTGCACGCTGGCCACGTCGATGTATCAGCTGGCCGCGTTCCGCGCGTTCCAGGGTCTGGGCGCGGGCGGACTCATGTCGCTGGCGCTGGCCATCATGGGCGACATCATCGGACCCCGTGAACGCGCCCGCTACCAGGGCTATTTCCTTGCGGTGTTCGGCATTTCGAGTGTGCTCGGGCCCGTCCTCGGCGGGCTGCTGGCCGGGCAGGACACCATTCTCGGCATCACCGGCTGGCGCTGGGTGTTCCTGGTGAACGTGCCGCTGGGGCTGCTCGCCCTGGTGGTGGTGACCCGGGTGCTGCACCTGCCGCGCAAGCCGCACGCCACCCACCGCATCGACTTCGCGGGTGCGATCGTGCTCGCGGTCGGATTGGTTCCGCTGCTGATCGTGGCCGAACAGGGTCGCGAATGGGGCTGGAGCAGTAACTCTTCGGTGATCTGTTACGCGATCGGCGCGATCGGGCTGGCCGGCTTCGTCGTGGTCGAGAAGTTCATGGGGGACGCGGCGTTGATCCCGCTGCGGATCTTCGACAATGTGACGTTCGCGCTCGGCGTGGTGATCTCCTTCGTCGTCGGTGCGGCGATGTTCGGCGGCATGCTGCTGCTGCCGCAGTACCTGCAGGTGGTGCGCGGCGCCGGGCCGACCGAGGCAGGTCTGCAGATGCTGCCGATGGTGCTCGGGCTGATGACCGGTTCGATCGTCTCGGGTCGGCTGATCTCGAAAACCGGCCGCTACCGGGCATTCCCGATAATCGGCGCGATCATGCTGACGCTCGGATTGTTCCTGCTGCACCTGCTCGACGCCGACAGCCCGCTGTGGCTGGCGATGCTGTTCATGGCGGCCACCGGCTTCGGCCTCGGCAATCTCATGCAGCCGCTGACCCTGGCCTTGCAGAACGCGCTGCCGCCCAAGGACATGGGCGTCTCGACCGCGTCGGCGACGTTCTTCCGTCAGATCGGCGGCACCCTCGGCGCCGCGGTGTTCCTGTCGATCCTGTTCTCGCTGCTCACCCCGAACATCACCACCGAATTGCAGCAGTCGGCGGCGGACCCCGCCTACCAGCAGGCCGTGATCGAGGGCGCGCAGAGCACCAACCCGGCGGATGCCGCGCTGGCCAAGGGCCTGCTGGCGCACGACACGTCGGCCGCGGGCAAGGTCCTCCAGGACAGCTCGATCATCCAGCAGCTCGACCCCGAACTCGCCAAGCCCTTCCAGGTGGGCTTCGCCGACTCGATGTCGACGGTGTTCCTCGTCGCCTCCGCGGTGGCGTTGATCGCCCTGCTGCTGGTGCTGTTCTGGAAGGAAGTTCCGCTGCGGATGTCGGGGGGAATCCAAGCCGACGGCGATGCCAAGGCCGCCGAAGGGGTGGGTGCGCTGGTCGACACCGCCGCGCAGTCCGCCGCGTCAGCCGGGGACCCGCGCGACGGGGACGAGGGTGGTCGAGTCCGAGCGGGTGCACCCCCGGCATGATCATCGGGTGAGTCGATTCGGCAGCGGTGGTGTAGTGCGGCGGTTACGTCGTCTGCCCGCCGCTGTCGGCTATCTGCTGGTGGGCGGGCTGACCGGGGTGGCGTCGCTGTTCGCGGTGGTCGCGCTGGCGATCGTGGCGGCCGCGAGTCTGATCGGGATCGGGATTCCCGCGCTGCCGGAGGCGGTCAAGTTGATCCGGCCGCTGCTGGGGCTCGAACGGCGCAGGGCGGGCAGGTTGCTCGGCACGCCGATCGTGTCCGCCTACCGGCCGTTGACCGGCGACCTGCGTCATCAGCTCGCGACGCTGGCCGCCGATCCGGCGAATCGGCGTGATCTGGCCTGGCTGGTGCTGCACGCGATCATCGGATTGCCACTGGCCGCGCTGGCGGTGGCACTGCCGCTGAGCGCGGCGCAGCATCTCGCCGTCGCGAGTTATTGGAGTGCGCGGGCCGACGGCACGGTGTCCAGCGGCGGCATCGTCATCGATTCTTGGACCGCCGCCGTGGTGAGCGTGGCGGTCGGCATCGTCTACGGTGCCCTCGCACTGCGCGCGCCCGAGGCGGCGAACGCGCAGGCCCGAGTGGCAGGGGCGTTGCTCGCGCCGGACGAGAACGCCGTGCTGGCCGATCGGGTCGCCGAGCTGACCGTGACCAGGGCCGCCGCGTTGGACGCGCACGGTGCCGAACTGCGCCGCATCGAACGCGATCTGCACGATGGCGCCCAAGCCAGAATCGCGGCGGTGATCATGCAACTCGGACTGGCCGAGCAATGGCGCGACCGTGATCCCGAAGCCGCCGATCGGATGGTGCGGACAGCGCAGGACACGGCTTCGGCGGCCTTGGCCGAACTGCGCGATGTGGTGCGCAGCGTTTACCCGCCGGTGCTCTCGGATCGGGGCCTGAACAGCGCCGTCTCCGCGCTGGCCGCGCGCAGTCCGATCCCGTGCGTGCTCGAATCCAACGGCATCGCCCGGCGGCCGATGGCGGTGGAAGCCGCCGCCTATTTCGTGATCGCCGAGGCCATCACCAACGCGACCAAACACTCCGGTGCCGACACACTGTCGATCGAACTGGGTGGGCCGCCCGATCTGCTCACCGTCGAGATCCGCGACGACGGTATGGGTGGAGCGAGCGCGACCGACGGGGGTGGTCTGGCCGGCATCCGGCGCAGGGCCGAGGCGCTCGACGGGCAGATGACGCTGAGCAGCCCCGCCGGTGGGCCTACTGTGGTGCGGGTGGAGTTGCCGTGCGGGTCGTGATCGCCGAGGACGACGCCCTCCTGCGGGAAGGCCTCGTCCTGCTGTTGAAGACGGCCGGGATCGACGTGGTGGCCGCCGTCGACAATGCCGACGATTTCCTCGCCGTCGTCACCGCCGACCGGCCGGACGCCGTGGTGGTGGATGTGCGGCTCCCGCCGACCTTCACCGACGACGGCCTGCGCGCCGCGGTCCGCGCCAGGACCGTCCACCCCGGGCTGCCGGTGCTCGTGCTGTCGTCCTATGTGGAGGACAGTTACGCCTCCGAACTGCTCGGTGACGGTGGCGGTGGCGTCGGGTACCTGCTCAAGGAACGGGTCGGCAAGGTCGACCGGTTCCTCGAATCCCTGCACCGCGTCGCCGCCGGTGGCACCGCGATGGACCCGGAAGTGATCGCACAACTGCTGGTGCGCCGCAAGGTCGATGATCCGCTGTCCACGCTGACCGCCCGCGAACGCGAAGTGCTCGCGCTGATGGCCGAAGGACAGGACAACTCCGCCATCGCGGCACGCCTGGTCGTCACCGAAGGCGCTGTGCTCAAACACATTCGCAGCATCTTCGCCAAGCTCGGCCTCGCCGCCGACGAATCGGGCCACCGCCGGGTCCTCGCCGTACTGGCCTACCTGAACGCGCGCCCCGGATCGTCCTGACAGACCGGGTCGGTGTCGGGCAGCGTGCCGTCGCGAAGATAGGCGTTGACGGTCGTGTCGACGCAGGTGTTCGGGTAGTTGCCGTAGATCCAGTGCACCGCGACATCTTCCAAGGTCACCAGGCGTGACCCCGTCATTGCCCGGTGCATGACCCGCGCGCCCGCGTGGGTGGTGCGGGTGTCGTCGGTGGACTGGACGATCAGGCTCGGCACCGCATTGCCGATCACGGTCGGCTGCTCGACCGGGGGCGCCCAGAACGCGCACGGCGGGATGTTGTTCGCGAACGCGCCGAACAGCGGTTGATCGGCGCGGCTCGCCTCGATATTGCGCCAGTACCAGGCTGGATCGCGCGGTACTTCCACATCGCCGCACAGGACGGCCAACGCCGGTGAGTAGTCGCGTGGCCGCGCGGTGAGCATGAAGGCGAGCGAGGCGGCAAGCTCGGGTTCGGGCCGCACCTCGATGCCGTCGGCGGCATCGGCGAGTTGGCGGGTCTGGCGTGCCAGCAGCGGATAGTTGCGTGGGTCGTCGAGCCCGCGGTAGAGCACCATCGGCAGGCTGTGTTCGTCGACGGTGAACTCGCCGATCCGGATCGGCCGGTCGTTCGCGCGGCGGACCATGGTCTGCACGGTCGACCTGACCGCGGAACGGTCCGCGCCGAAACGGAACTCGCCGTCGTGGGCGGCCACCCAATCGGCCCATCGGTCGAATGCCGCCTCGTTGACCGGGCCCATGGCACGGATCATCCCGACCGATCCGTAGTGCTCGGGGTCGACGGCACTGTCGAGGACGAACCGGTCGCTGCGCTCGGGGAACAGCTGGGCGAAGACCGCGCCGAGGTAGGTGCCGTAGGAGGTGCCGAAGTAGCTGATTCGTTCCTCGCCGAGGGCGGCACGGATGACGTCCATATCGCGGGCGGTGTTGCGTGTGGTGATGTGGTGCAGCCGAGGTCCCTCGTTCGTCGCGCACAGCGCGGCGAGTTCGGCATGCTGGGCCACGCTTTCGGCGAAACCGACGCCATCGAGACCGGCGGATTCCAGCCCGAATCCGTGCTGCCAGCGGCAGTTCACCGGGGTGGAGCGGCCGATGCCGCGCGGATCCATGCCGATCAGGTCGTAGCGGTCACGGACGTCGGAGCTCATCGCCTCGCGCACGTCGATCATGAAGTCGAGACCGGGAGCGCCGGGGCCTCCCGGATTGGACAGCAGCACGCCGCGACGTTTCGCCGGGTCCGTAGCGGGCAGCCGCGAGATGGCCACGGTCATCGTTTCCGCCTGTGGCGCCGAGTAATCCACCGGCACCCTCACCTGCGCGCACTGGGCTCCCGCCGGATCGAGACGCGGATCATCGCAGGACTGCCAGGTCAGCGACTGATGGCGAAAACGATCGAGCGGGTCGACATCGGCCGATGCCGTGGTGGCGGTCAGCAATCCGGCGGCCGTCGCGGCGACCGCGACGGCCAGAATCGCGCGTTTCATGAGGCGCAGACCACGGTGTCGAAGGCCCGCTCGACAACCTCTGCCTGGTCCTTGTTGTGCGGCAGCTCGTTCACGGTGATGGTCACCGCGACGCCGTCGGCTGTGACACCGGTGCGGGTATCGAAACCGGGGATGCTGCCACCATGGGCGACGGTCTTCTTGCCGCACGAGGTGGTCTGCACGACCAGGCCTAATCCGTAACCGGCCGAAGGCATTCGGTCGAACTGCACCGTCTGCCGCATCTGTTCCAGCTGTGCGGCGGGCAGCAACTCACCGTCCAGCAGTGCGAGGAAGAAGCGGTTCAGATCCGAGCCGGTGGCGATCATCGCACCCGCGGTATCGCCCCATGAGGGATCGAAGTCGGTGAAATCGACACGGGCGCTGTCGATTTCCTGATAGCCGCGCGGGTGTGGTGTGCGCAGGCCGATGTCGCCGGGTGCGGGAAAGTAGGTGTCGCGCAAGCCGAGTGGCTCGATGATCCTGGTGGTGATCTCCGTGGCGGCGGGGCGGCCGGTGACCTGCTCGATCAGCATGCCGAGCAGGATGTAGTTGGTGTTGGTGTAGACCGAGCGGGCGCCGGGTTCGTGCCGCGGCGGCATCGTCATCGCGATGCGGACCAGCTCGCTGGGCGAAAAGTGGCGCAGGCGGATGACTTCCGGGTCTGGCTCGATCTGCTGCGTGCCGGGGTCGGCACGCAGGCTGGGATCGCCGCCGGCCAGATAGTCCGGTAGCCCGCTGGTGTGCTGGAGCAGTTGGCGCACGGTGATGCGGTTGCCATCGTTGCCACTGCCCTGCACGACGCCCGGTAGGTACCGCTCGACGGGACCATCGAGTTCGACCTTCCCCTCGGCGACCAACTGCATGACCACGGTCGCGACGAAACTCTTGGTGTTGCTGCCGATTCGGACGTATGCCCCGTCGGGAATCGGTGCGCCGGTCTCGATATCACCGACCCCCGCGGTGACGGTCTGTTCGCCGGCCGCGGTGGTGATCACAGCCTGGGCGCCGGGGAATCCGGCCTGCACCACCGATTCGAGCGCCTGCCGGATCTCCGGCCGACCCGGTTGCGCCGCCGTGGCGCTGTTCTCGGGGCCGCACGCGGTGACGGTGAGTAGTGCGAGCAGGCCGGTTCCGGCCGTGAAGGCACGCAGTGACTTGCTCGAAAAAGTGGTGTTGAGCTGCATGATTCGAGCCTAGGAACGAGCGGGCGCCGTGCCCATGCCGCGCACACCCGAATCGAAGGTGGTGCCTGCGCTACCAACCTTGGGGTGGGGTAGGTGAATCGACCAAGGGGAGAGCGAACCTACCCCTAGGGTTGGCTGTTCAAACCTCTGCGCCGCAATAACTTCGAGAAGTCGAAGTTGTCCGCGTCAGGAGAATCAATATGCGCATCAAATCCACCGTCGCCGCCGCCCTGCTGGCCGTCGCGACCGTCGCCGGGGTGTCGGCGGTCGGTGCGGGCAGTGCCGCCGCGGCGCCGTACGGAACGTATTACGGCACCTACTACGAGCTCTATCAGTGCCGCGCGGCCGGGGAAGATCCGTACACCGGCGGGTATTACTGGGAGTGCACGGAGAGCTGGGACGGCTGGGATCTCTACATCTGGTACTGACACCGAAACGGGAAGTCCGAAAACTCTTCGGACTTCCCGTTTTTCGTAGGTCTATCGGCTCAGTGGCCGGATTCCTTCAGCCGAGTGAAGGACTCGTCGATGATCTTCTCGGCCTCGGCGCGGCCGAGCCACTCCGAACCCTCGACGTACTTGCCCGGCTCGAGATCCTTGTAGCGCTCGAAGAAGTGCTTGATCGCCGACAGTTCGAACTCCGAGACGTCGCCCAGGTCCTGGATGTGATCCCAGCGCGGGTCGCCCGCGGGGACACACAGCACCTTGTCGTCGCCACCGGCCTCGTCGGTCATGCGGTACACGCCCACCGGGCGGGCCTCGACGATCACGCCGGGGAACACCGACTCGGGCAGCAGCACCAGCGCGTCGAGCGGGTCGCCGTCCTCGCCGAGGGTGTTCTCGATGAAGCCGTAGTCGGCCGGGTAGCCCATGGAGGTGTACAGGTACCGGTCGAGCTTGACCCGACCGCTCTCGTGATCGACCTCGTACTTGTTCCGAGAACCCTTGGGAATCTCGATGGTGACGTCGAACTCCACGCCATCTCCTTGCTCGTTCGAGTGCTGGTCTGTGCCGAATCGCCAGATCGTTCTGGGGAACCGTTGCGCAACGAGGATAGTGTGGTGTGCTGGTACACCGGTGCGGCAGGCGGCTGTAGTCGCGCAGTCGAGGCGTGTCGGTCGGCGTTGAGGGAGACACTGTCGTGGTCGATGCAGGCGGCAATCCGGGATCACCGGTGCAGGGGCGCCGGAGGTCCCGCTGGATCTGGTTGTCGGCAGTGGTCGTCGCGCTACTGGTGATCGCGGGCGGTTTCGCGGCGATCGCGCAGCCGTGGACGCCGGAATTCCGCCACGGCGGACTCACCGTGGCGCCGCCGCCGGACACGGGTCAGGTGTTTCCCGAGGTGGCTCCGGCCCGATCGGACGCGCCCGCGCCCACAGTGGCGGGCATCGCCGCGGCGCTCGCCGCGGTGGTCGGCAACCCTGATCTCGGTGCGTTCGCGGGTCAGGTGACCGATCCGGGCAGCGGGACGGTGCTGTGGAGTCAGGAGCCGGCCAAGGCGATGATCCCGTCGTCGACGGCCAAGATCATGCTGGTCGCGGCCGCATTGCTGACCTTGCCCGATGATCAGCGGGTGACCACCAAGGTGCTCGCCGGTGCGCCCGGCGAGCTGGTGCTGGTGGCGGGCGGGGACCCCACGCTCACCACACGGGCAGCGGGCGGCTACTACACCGACGGCGCCCGGATCGCGGATCTGGCCGCGCAGGTGCGGGCCGCGGGCCGCCAGGTGAACGCGATCGTGGTCGACACGTCCGCCTACTCGGGGCCGACCATGGCCTCGGGCTGGGACCCGATCGACATCCCGGAAGGGTCGATCGCCCCGATCGAGCCGATCATGCTCGACGGTGGCCGGTTCGACCCCTCGGCCGACTATTCCCCGCGCACCGCGAATCCCGCGCTGGACGCCGGGCGAGCGCTCGCCGCCGAGCTGGGTATCGATCCCGCCGCGGTGCGAGTGGGACCGGCCGCGCAGACCGGCGCCCAGATCGCGAAGGTCGAATCGGCCCCGCTGCGGGTTCGCTTGCACGACATGATGATTCACTCCGACAATGTGCTGGCCGAGACCATCGGACGTGAGCTGGCGGTGGCGTCGGGCCAGCCGGCATCCTTCGCCGGTGCGGTCGCCGCCACCACGGCCGCCCTGTCGACGGCCGGATTCGATATCGCCGGACTGCATCTGGCCGACAACAGTGGGCTCTCCGTCGACGACCGGGTGACCCCGAAGCTGCTCGATTCGATCATCGCGACCGCGGCGGAACCGACCGGCAACGCCGCATTGGTACCGGCCGGAACACAGGCCAGGCCCGAAAACGACCCGCGCGCAGCGGCTCTCGCGCCGATGCTGGACTACCTGCCCGTCGCGGGCGGCACCGGCACACTCGCGCCGCGCTTCGTCACACAGAACCGGCAGGGTGCGGGGTGGGTGCGCGCCAAGACCGGAACTCTGAGCGTGGCCAGCGCGTTGGTCGGATATGTACTCGACCGCGACGGGCGGGTACTCACCTTCGCACTCATGTCGAACGACCGATTGCCGGAGCAGAGCAGGCCGGCGCTCGACGCGGTGGCGGGTGCCCTGCGCAACTGTGGATGCTCGTAGAGAACGGGTGACTATGACCGACAAGACCGAGCGCAAGAGTTCCGGGTTCAGCGGAGCTGTGGACTGGCGGCTGGCCGCGCGAACCGGGGCGGTGCTCGCTCCCTCCGGGCCGCGCGTGTCCCGGCAGACGGCCGAACAGGTCGTCGCCGAGCTGGCGTCTGCCTCGATACTGGCCGAACTGCCGGTGCGTGAGGTCAGTGGGCTGCTCGACGACCGGCCGGTTCCCGAGGCGCGGATCGTCGACCGGCCGGGGTGGATCTCCGCGGCCGCCGATTCGATGGCTGTGCTCACCGGCATCGAATCCGCCGACGGGGGCAAGTTCGTCGGGAAACCCGCGGGTGTCCAGGCGGGGACCATGCTGGCGTTCCTGTCGACCGCGATTCTCGGGCAGTACGACCCGTTCACCGGCGAGGACGGCACCTTGCTGCTGGTCGCGCCCAATATCCTCGGCGTCGAGCGTGCGCTCGGCGTCGATCCGAGCGACTTCCGGCTCTGGGTGTGCCTGCACGAGGTGACACACCGGGTGCAGTTCTCGTCGGCGCCCTGGCTGGCCGGGTACATGCGCACCAACGTGGACATCTTGAGCGAGGTCGGCGAGGAACCGATGAGCGAGATGCTCACCCGATTACTGAGCGAGGTGCGGTCGCGGCGCAACGGCGACAACACCGACGATCCGAACAGTCGAGGGGTGGTCGGACTGTTGCGTGCGGCCCAGGCGCCGCCGCAGCGCGAGGCACTGGATCGACTGTTGATGCTCGGCACGCTGCTCGAAGGGCATGCCGATCATGTGATGGACGCCGCCGGGCCCGCTGTGGTGCCGACCGTCGCCGATATCAGGGCCGCGTTCGATCGACGTCGACAGAAGCCGTCCAATCCGATCCAGCGGCTGCTGCGGGCCCTGCTCGGCGTGGACGCGAAGGTCGCGCAATACGTACGGGGCAAGAAGTTCGTGGACGCGGTGGTCGAGCGGGTGGGGGTCGCGGAATTCAACACGGTGTGGACGAACGCCGACACGCTGCCGTTGCTGGACGAGGTCGACGATCCGGAACGGTGGATTCGCCGGGTGCTGGGATAGGTCTCGGTAACCTGCACACGTGACTTACGCGGACGGTCGACCGCCGAGCAGGGCCGCGCAGCCTGCTCGTGAATCGCGGCTGCCGTCCGATGATCGCGAGGCGATTGTTCGGTGTGGCCGATGACATCGCCTCGTCCGATGCGCCTGCCGGAGACAGCGGCGGTGCTCGCGGTGCGACGGGGTGTGCGCGAGTGGGTGGCCGCGCACGGTGGGCGGGGGCCGGTGGTTGTGGGGTTGTCCGGCGGGGCGGATTCGCTGGCCTTGGTGGCCGCCGCCGTTGTCGAGGCGGGTGCGGTGACCGCGGTGGTCGTCGACCATCGGTTGCAGGAGGGATCAGCGGCGGTGGCCGAGCGGGCGGTCGAGCAAGCGATGGGGCTCGGGTGTGCGGGGGCGATGGTCGTGCCCGTCGAGGTCGGGCGTGCGGGGGGTGTGGAGGCGGCGGCTCGGGCGGCTCGGTACGCGGCGTTGGAGTCGGTACGGGACGGGCGGCCGGTGTTGCTCGGACACACGCTCGATGATCAGGCCGAAACGGTGCTGCTCGGGTTGGCGCGCGGCTCGGGCGGGCGGTCCATTCAGGGGATGGTGGCGTGGAATGCGCCGTGGGGGCGGCCGTTGCTGGGTGTGCGGCGGGCTCAGACGGTGCGGATGTGCACCGATCTGGGGATCGAACCGTGGGACGATCCGCACAACGTCGACCTCAGGTACACCCGCGTGCGGGTGCGCAACGAAGTACTGCCACTGCTCGAGGACGTCCTCGGCGGTGGGGTCGCGCAGGCACTCGTCCGCACGGCCGAGCAGTTGCGTGCGGACGGCGCGGTGCTCGATGCCTACGCGGCCGAGTTGCTGCGGAATGCGCGTTCGCACCGCGCGAGCGCACGTCCCGATGGCGCCGTGGCGCGCCGTCCCGATCTCGATGATCGATCCGGGTCCGGTGGCCGCGACGACACTGATCGACCCACGCTGTCGATCGAGATCCTGGCCACTGCCCCGCCCGCGTTGCGTCGCAGGGCGGTGCGCGCCTGGCTTGCGGACGAGGGCGTGAGCGGGCTCATGAACGCCCATTTACAGGCGATCGACGAGCTGGTGAGTAATTGGCACGGACAGGGCGGGGTGGCGGTGGCGGGCGGCTCGAGGGACCACAGGTTGGTCGTGACGCGCGAACATGGCACGCTGGCGGTGCGAGCACAGCCGCGCATTTGATGCCACGAAGGGACACCCACTTCCGTGTACGGAGACGACATCGCATCGGTGCTGATCACCGAAGACGAGATCAAAGCCAAGATCGAGGAACTGGCCGAGCTCGTCGCCAAGCGATACCCGCCCGATTCCCCCGAAGGTGACCTCCTGCTGATCTGCGTCCTCAAGGGCGCGATCTTCTTCATGACCGACTTCGCCAGGGCGCTGTCGATCCCCACTCAGCTCGAATTCATGGCCGTGTCGTCCTACGGTTCGTCCACCTCGTCCTCGGGCGTGGTGCGCATCATGAAGGACCTGGACAAGGACATCGCGGGCCGTAACGTCCTGATCGTCGAGGACATCATCGACTCGGGCCTGACCCTGTCCTGGCTCAAGCGCAACCTGTCCACCCGCAACCCGGCCTCGCTGGAAGTAGTCACCCTGCTCCGCAAGCCCGACGCGCTGCGCACCCCCGTCGACGTCGCGCACGTGGGCTTCGACATCCCCAACGAATTCGTCGTCGGCTACGGCCTCGACTACGCCGAGCGCTACCGCGACCTCCCCTACATCGGCACCCTCAACCCGGCGGTGTACTCGTAATTTTGGAGCGCTGGCGCGCTCGAGTTCGCGCCTCCGGCGGTCCCGCCGATCAGGTACCGCTGCTTGCTCCTTCGTCGCCTACGCAACGGCACCTGATCGGCGGGACGGGCGCGAACCGCCGACTGCGTCGGCGGCCCCTCCTCGAGGTCGGGGCTGGGGGTCGACGACTCTGATCAGTGCCCGGATATCGGCGTCGATCGCGCGGAACAGCGCGTACGAGCCGAGGAAGGCCACGACGCTGCCGAGGTAGACCACACGCAGCGAGACCATGGTCGGCAGCAGGTCCTCGGTGGGCAGCAAGGTGATGGCGACCATCGCGATCAGCGGGATGGACGCGGCGACCGCCAGATACCAGCCGCAGCGCCGCAGGAGTCCGCGCAGCGCCGCGGCATCGGTGTGGAACCGGTGGCCTTGCTGCAGGAAGGCCGGGTACGCGCAGCGGACCATGTAGAAGGTGATGAGGAAGAACGCGTAGGTCGCCGCCACGGCGCAACCGATGGCGTTCGACGTCAGAAATTGCACCGTGGTGCGCGTCTCCAGCTCACCGGTGCTCACCTTCACCGTGGCGGGCAGGATCGCCGCCGCGGTGACCCAGAACAACACGGCGACGACAACCGCCCGGTCACCCAGGTACAGCGATTGCCTGCTTGCCAGGCCCAACGTCGCGGTACCCACGCGCCGCCCGGCCCGTAACGCGCGTGGAACCAGGATCGCGTGGCGGGACAAATAGACCAGGATCACCGCGCCGAGCGCGAAAGCTATCACGTTGGTCACCACCGAGACTATGTGCAGCGCTTCGCGAGCGGCGGGCTCGAGCCGCTGCACCAGCAGGCCGGAGTTCTGCCAGGTCTTGTATTTCACGGCGAGCGCGTTGGGTACCGCGATCGCCAGCGTCATCAGCGCAACCATGAAGGGCCGCAAGCGAATTCGGTAGGAACGGGCAGGCGGGTCGACCAAGTCTCTGCCGCGCGGGTCCAGGCAGAGGTCGAACTGTTCGGCGAGGACGGTGCCGTCGGGCCAGCGGTCGTTTCGGTCCGGCTCGAGGCAACGCAGCAGCACCCGGCGAAGTGCGGGCGGACAGTCCGGCGGGAGTTGTTGCAGCGCGGAATTACCGACGCCCGCGCTGCGTGCGGAGAGCATCGCTTCGAGTCTGGTTCGATCGCCGCAGTCGGGGTCGTCGGCGCCGGTGTCGTCGAACGGCTTGGTGCCGGTGAGCAGTTCCCACAGCAGCACACCCAGCGAGAAGAGATCGGAGCGTGCTTCGAGGTCGGCGGCGCTGCGGTCGTAGCCGGGATGGCTGGCCTCGAGCTGCTCGGGTGACATGTACGCCAGCGACCCGCCGAAATACGAGAGCGGGCTGGTGCCCGCGGTCTCGCTGAAGCTGATGTTGAAATCGGCGAGCTTCGGCACGCCCTCGGCCGTGAGCAGGACATTCGCCGGTTTCACGTCACGGTGCAGCACACCCCGATCGGCCGCGTGATCCAGTGCCGCGGCCAGGCGCCGACCCAGCCAGGCCACGGTGTCGGGCCAGCTGAGGTGGGTGATCTCGCGCCGCACGCTCGAATCCGCCGGCCGGATCTCGCCCTTCTCCGTCATCGCCGCGTCGATCGCGTCGAGCAGGAGCCGACCGTCGCGTTCGGCGGGCGGGGTCGCGCGGACCCAGCGCAGCAGGCCGAGCAGAGTCCCGCCGGGCAGGAATTGCATGTACAGCAGGCGTAGCCGGGGCGACCCGTCGCCGGGTGGATCGAGGACGAGCTGATCGAACACGCGCACGATGTAGTCGTGGTCGAGCTGGGCCAGGGTTTGCGGCTCGGTGCCGCTGTCGGCGGAGATCTTCACCGCGACCAGACGTTGCATCGACCGTTGCCTGGCCAGGAAGACCCGGGCGAACGCGCCCACGCCGAGCTCGGTCAGCAGCTCGAAGTCGCCGACGCGGTCGCCCACCTCGAACCGGTCGAGCCCGCGGCGATCGGTGGAGTGCATGGTGGCGGTGCGGTCGAGCGAGGGGCGGGTCGCCTCGGTGATGACAGTCGAGCTCACGACGGGTCATACGCGCGGACCCGCACGGAAGTTCATCCGTGCCGCAGATCGTCAGCTGACGACGCGTTCCAGGGCTTTCAGATCGGCTTCGAGCGCGCGGAAGAGCAGGTAGGAGCCGATGAAGGCGACGATGCCGCCGACGCAGAGCACCCGGACGGCGACGATCACGGCCGGGATATCACCGGGCGGGAGGAAGGTGACGCCCGCGACGGCGAGGAGGGGGACCGAGGCGGCCACCGCGAGGTACCAGGTGCAGCGGCGGCTCAGCTCGCGCAGCCAGGTGCTGTCGTCGGTGCTGATCTCGCCGTGGCGAAGGAAGATCGGGTAGATGCAGCGAACCAGGTAGAACGTCACGAGGAAGAACGGGTAGGCGACGGCGATCGCCCCGCAGACCAGCAGGGACGCGAGGAAATGGACCACGGCGTGGCCGGGAACATCGCCGGCGGCCAATTGCAGCGCGATCGGGAAGGTGAGTCCGGAGATCGCCCACAGCGAGAACACCACGATCACCACCCGGTCGCCGATGCGCAAGGTGTCGTGTCTGGTGCGGCGCAGAATCTGTGGGTCGTAACGGCGGCCATGGCGAAGGCCGCGCGGCACGGAGAGCACGAAACGGGCGAGGTAGATGAGCACCGCGGCCCCCAGCGGGAAGAAGACCACGTTCACGCCCGCCGTGATCACGACGAACGATTGCTGGGCCGACTCGCTGAGCCGACTCACCACCAGATTCTGGTTGTGCTGGATGTTGTACCAGGAGGCGAGGGCGTTGGGGATGCCGATCGCCAAGATCATCACCAGCAGCGGCCACTTGCGCCACACCATCCGCCAGCTGTTCGGCGGCGGGTCGACGAGGTCGCGGGCCCGGGCGTCCAGACACAGATCGAACTGCTTGGCGAGCACCGCGCCTTCGGCCCAGCGACCCGACCTGTCCGGGTCGAGGCAGGTCAGCAGCACCCGGCGCAGGGCAGCGGGGCAGTTCGCCGGAACCCGGTCGAGCGCGGCGGGATCGACGCCGCCGGTCCGTCGCTCGAGCATGGCCTCGAGGGTGGTTTCGTCGCCCCGGCCCTCGGCCGCGGCGGTGTCGTCGTCGAACGGCTTCGCACCGGTGAGCAGTTCCCACAGGACCACGCCGAGGGAGTAGATATCGCTGCGGGTGTCGAGGTCGGCGGCGGTGCGGCTGAGGCCGGGGTGACAGGCCTCCAGCTGTTCGGGCGACATGTAGGCCAGCGAACCGCCGAAGTAGGCCACCGGGCTGGTGCCCTCGACGGTGCGGCTGAAGCTGATGTTGAAGTCGGCGAGCTTCGGGACGCCCTCGGCGGTGAGCAGCACATTCGCCGGTTTCACATCACGGTGCAGCACACCGTGCGAGGACGCGTAGTCGAGCGCCTCGGCCAGCCGCCTGCCCAGCCAGGCCACTGTTTCCGGCCAGCTCAGGGCGGCGATCTCGGCGCGCACGCTCGAATCGGTCGGGCGGATCTCGCCCTTCTCCTCCATGGCGGCGTCCACGGCGTCGAGCAGCAGTTTGCCGCTGCGTTCGGCGGGTGGGGTCGCGCGGACCCAGCGCAGCAGACCGAGCAGGGTCCCGCCGGGCAGGAACTGCATGTAGAGCAGGCGAAGGCGCCGCGAACCCGAGGGCGCCGAGTCGGTGTCCATCAGTTGCTGGTCGAACACGCGCACGATGTAGTCGTGGTCGAGCTGGGCCAGCGTCTGCGGCTCGGTGCCGCGGTCGGCGGAGATCTTCACCGCGACCAGACGCTGCATCGACGTCTGCCTGGCCAGGAAGACACGCGCGAAAGCACCGGAACCGAGCCCGGTGAGCAGCTCGAAATCGCCGATGCGCTGGCCGATCTCGATGCGGTCGAGCGGCTCGAACGCGCCGGGATTCGAGAGTGCGTCCGTCGACGACGTCGCGGCCGAGGTGGCGGTCGCGGTGAGGTCGAGCTGCGGGCGGGTCATCTGGGTACTACGAGTCGAGTCCGCCGTTTGGTTCATCGTCGCGTCGGGATCGTCGGTCCGGTGGGTGCTCTGGTCGAGTTCCTCAGTGTTGAGCAGGCCGCGCAGACTGGCCGCCTGCTCCGGGTACTCGCGCAGGCACTCGCGCGGGTCGACCCGTTCGCCGCTGTGCCTGCGGATGACGAATTCCTCGAACACCAGCCCGGCGGGCAGCGTGGCAACGTCGAGTTCGGGGAACTCGGCGCAGTAGTTGACCAGCCGCTTGCGGTCGATGCCGGTGCCGGCGTGGTGCAGCCAGCGATGGCGCAGGTCGACCCGGATCAGCTCGTGCAGCGCCTGCGCGCGCAGGGTGGCCGCGTCGGGGAGGAACTCGGCGATGTCGGGCGGGCGTTCGTCGACCGCGCCCCACGCGGCGGCGAACGCCTCGACCATGTCGACGCGCACATTCGTGGCCCGACCGGCCGTTGCGTCGGGTTGTTCCCCGCTTCCGGTGTTATCGCTCATCAACCGACCTAAAGAGTTCGCGCGGATCGGTGCGAAATTCATTCCGCCACACCCACCGCCATCGCCGGAGAGCTGTACTTGAAATGATAACTTGCGCCTCTAGAGCTGATCACCCGAATTTCGACGACCATGCGACGGGGGCGAATCCGCAGATGAACGAAGACCTCACAGCGGTAGCATGGGAGTCCGTCGACGACGACGGCGTAACGGACGCTGAGGTGACGATGGACTCGTCTCGCCCTCCTGCCGACGAATACCCCATCGGCGGCCCCGCCGCGGCGCTGGCCGCCCGGGTCCGTGCGGGCACCATCACGCCCGCCGACGTCACCGCCGACGCGCTCGCCCGCATCGGTTCGGAGAATCGCAAGATCAACGCCTTCACGGTGGTGCGAGCCGAGCGGGCCAGGGCCGAAGCGCGGGAACTGGCCGCCCGGCAAGACCTCGACGAGCTGCCGCTGGCCGGTGTGCCGGTGGCGGTGAAGCAGAACATCGCGGTGGCGGGCGAACCGACCCGGGCCGGTTCGGCGGCCACCTCCGCCGAACCGGCGAGCGTCGATCACCCGGTCGTGGCCAGGCTGCGCGCCGCAGGCGCGATCGTTGTGGGGTTGACCGCGATGCCCGAGCTCGGTTTGTGGGCCAGTACCGACTCCGCGGGGTGCGTCACCCGCAATCCGCGTGATGTCGGCCGGTCGACGGGTGGATCCTCGGGTGGTGCTGCCGCGGCGGTGGCCGCCGGACTCGTGCCCATCGCGCACGGCAACGACGGTCTCGGCTCGATCCGGGTGCCCGCCGCGGCATGCGGGGTCTTCGGGATCAAGCCGGGTAGACACGTGGTGCCCGCGCAGATCGGCGCCGATTCCTGGGCGGGACTGGCCGAGAACGGCGTCCTCGCGACCACGGTGTCGGACGCGGCGCTGGCGCTGTCGGTGCTGGCAGGCCGTTCCGACCTGGCCGAACTACGCAAGCCGCAGCGACTACGCATCGGACTGGCCGTGGCTCCGCCGTCGCGTCTGGTCCGGATGGATCGGCATTGGACGGCGGCGGCGCGCACCGCGGGTGCGCGCGCGGCAGTGGCCGGGCACGAGGTGCAACCGGTGGAACTGCCCTACGGCGACACGGCGCTGTTGATGCTGCTGCGCTGGCCGAGCGCGGGCCTGGCCGACGCCGACACACTCGAGAACCCCGAACTGCTCCAGCAACGCACCAAACGTCACCTGGCGATCGGCCGGGTGATCCGGCGACTCGGCCTGGTCCGCCCCAGCCAGATCGACCGGACCGAAGCCAGGCTGCTCGAATTCTTCGAGGACTTCGATGTGGTGATCACCCCGACGCTCGCCGCGCCACCGCCCAAGGCCAGGCAGTGGAGCGGGCGCGGGTGGGCCGCGAATGTCGTGTCCTCGGCGCGCTACGCGCCGTTCACCGGACTGTGGAATCTGCTCGGCTGGCCCGCGGCGTCACTACCGATGGGCACCCATCCCGAAGCGCACACCCCGTTGGCCGCGCAGCTGGTCGGTCCGCCGGGCAGCGAGTCCACCTTGCTCGGTCTCGCCGCCCAACTGGAACTGTCGAACTAGACCGCGATCGGCTGCGGCTGCGGTGTCGGCTCGGAGAAACCACCGTCGACGGCGCGACCGGCGAATTCCAGAATGGTCGGGCGCGTGTCGTCGGCCCGCCATGCCACCGCCAGCTCACACGGGGTGAGACCGGCGACCGGACGCGCGGTGAGCCCGGGCCAGCGGTACATCGGCACGTTGTTCTCGGCCAGCAGGCACACGCCGAGGCCGAGGCTCACGGCCTCGAGCTTGTCCTCGGGGGTGGCCGCCTCGGCGCCGATCTTGGCCGCCTTGCCGCCACGGGCATCGTTGCCGAGCCAGAAGTCGCGGACCGCGCCCGCCTCGGTGGGCAGGGCGACGAAGGGCTCGTCGAGCAGATCGGCGAATTCGATGCTGTCCTGCTCGGCCAGCGGATGCGACTCCGGCAGCAGCACCCAGCGCGGCTCGGTGCGCAGCACCTGCCAGCGATAACGGTTGGGGTCGGGCAGCGGCAGCCAGACCAGCGACAGGTCGGCCTGTCGACCGGCCAGGCCACTGGAGGGGTCGTTCCACGACGCGGCGTGCAGGGCGAGGCGGTGACCGCTCGCGCTCTCGAGGTCGTTGAGCAGACCCCGGCCGAGCGCGGACTGGATTCCGACGCGCAGCACCTCGCCTGCTTCCTGGAGGGACACGTTGGTCACCTCCCACAGCTCGAGGATCTTGCGTGCGCCTTCGAGCAGTTCCTTACCGGCGACGGTGAGGGCGACACTGCGCTGGTTGCGGTCGAACAGGACCACGTCGAGCTGGCGTTCGAGCTGGCGGATCTGGCGTGACAACGTCGGCTGAGCGATATGCAGCCGCTGGGCGGCGTTCGTGAAATGCAGTTCCTCAGCGACGGCGACGAAATACCGCAGATCGCGCAAATGCGGGTCCATAGCACCTTGCTATCAGAATCGGTCGGGAAAATCCAGCCAAAACGGGCAAGGAAGTTCGCGGAAGTGGATCAAAACAGTCACCAGGTTGGTATCGCACAGCATATGGCCTGACATGGTGAGCTGCACCATCGGATTGTCTATTGTTCGTGGCGATCTGCCACCGAGTGGATCGACGTCATATCTGGGCGGCTGACCAGCGAAAATGCGTCGCTGTTCACATCACCTGCTCCGATGTGGGCCGCACCGCGCCGCTGTCGTGCGCGCCGAAAGGTGCCGCTGACCACGGCGACCGTGACCAGCAACTTCGTCGAAGTGATGTTAGTCACAAACAAGTTTCGAAGCGGCGAATCCGGCTGCGCACCAACAGGTGTCGCAGCCGGAATCGACTACTTGCTCTTCTTGAGACGCAGCACCGCGGGCAGGTCGATTCGGCGCATCCCGCGCGCACCGGCCGCCCGCATCGCCGCGACCGCGACGACCAGCTTGTTCATGTCGTAGGGGTACCAGAACAATTCCTTGCCCATGGTCGGCAGCTTCGGCTTCGTCATCGCCTGCGCGCGACAGTATTTCCGCAGCCCCGACGCACCGCCCCAGCGTGCGCCGACGCCGGACAGACCCCAGCCGCCCATCGGCATCGCGGGATTGAACAGGTTCGAGAACACGTCGTTGATGTTCACCGCGCCTGTGTTCAGCTGCCTGGCCACGCGTTCGCCGCGCGCCTTGTCGCCGGTCCACACCGACGCCGAAAGCCCGTAGATCGAGTCGTTGGCCATCCGGATGGCCTCGGCCTCGTCGGCCACCTTCATCACCGGCAGCGTCGGGCCGAAGGTCTCCTCGGCGACGCACGACATCGAATGGTCCACATCCACGAGCACCGTCGGCTCGAAGAAGGTGCCGACGCCGGTGCGTTTGCCGCCGGTGGTCACCCGGGCGCCCGCCGCCACCGCCTCGTCGACGTGGCGCTGCACGATCAGCACCTGATTCTCGTTGGCGAGCGCACCGACGTCGTTCTTCGACTCGCGATCGTCGGCGCCCTGACGCAGGGCGGCGACCGCGGCGGTGAGCTTGGTGACGAACTCGTCGTAGGCAGGCGCTTCCACGTAGACCCGCTCGACCGAGATGCACACCTGCCCGGCGTTGAACATGCCGCCGAAGGCGATGCCGTGCGCGGCGCGGTCCAGGTCCGCGTCGGCGAGCACGATCGCCGGGTCCTTTCCGCCGAGCTCGAGGCTGTAGGGCACCATCCGCTCCGCGCAGGTGGCCGCGATCTTGCGACCGGTCGCGGTGGAACCGGTGAACTGGATGTAATCGGCGTTCTCGACCACCGCCGCGCCGGTCGCGCCCGCGCCGGTGACCACCTTGAACACCGGCGGCGCACCGATCTCGGCCCAGCCGCGGGCCAGCTCCACCGCGGACAGGGGCGTCACCTCCGACGGCTTGAGGATCACCGCGGCGCCGGCCGCCAGCGCGGGGAACACGTCGATCGCGGGCATCGCGAGCGGGAAGTTCCACGGCGTGATCACTCCGACCACGGGATAGGGGCGGTAGGCCACAGTCAGCGACTTCACCCGCGCGAGCGGGCTGTGCGGCGACGGGTGCTCGTCGGCGAGGAACTTGCCCGCCCGGCGCGCGTAGTAGCCGAGAATGTCGACCGCGAACGCCGGATCGATGATCGCGTCGACGCGCGGCTTGGCGGTCTCGGATTGCAGCACCGCGGCCAGGTGCTCGGTGTTGTCGATCAGCCAGTCCTGCATCTTCAGCAGCCACTGCTTGCGCCCGGACGGCCCGATCGCTTCCCATTCTGGCTGGTAGAGGCGCAGTTCGCGGACTGCGGCCGCCACGTCGTCCGGTGTGGTGACCGGTACGGTGCCGACGAGGTCGCCCGTGGCCGGATTGTGTACTTCGATCACCGCGACGTCTTTGTCGAGTTCGCTCACTGGTCGTTCTCCTCGTGCGTCTGCTGAATTCGGTTCACCGACTATCGCGGCGCGGCCAAGAGGAAGTGGCGTGCCTGCTCAGACAATTAGAACACGTTGCAGTTCTGGATCGAGCTGATTCCTACGGTGCTTCGCTGGCCTCGTTCTCGCGCGCCGCGATCCGGCGCAGCGGTGGCTCGGTGGGCGGCGGGACCCGGCGATCGGGGAGTTCGGCCAGCAGTGCCGTGGTAGCCGCGGCGATGGCCGCGACAGCCTTGTCGACCGCAGGCTTCGTGGCGCTACTCAGGCCGGAGATGCCGCCGACTTTGCGCACATATTGCAAGGCGGCAGCGTAGATCTCCTGCTCGGTGGCGGCAGGCTCCAGACCACGCAAGACGGTGATATTTCTACACATGTCAGAACCATAGACCTGTGAGGCATGACACGACAGGCGAAGAATAAGGGGATCTGAAAATCTCGTGATGCACGTGAGATTCGCACGCCACCCGTGATCGCGGTCACGGCACTAGACTCGGCCGCATGCCTGCCAGGGGAGTACCAGCGCTGACCACTTTTCCCTACCCGGAACTGGACGAGCGCGAAGAAGATCACTGGTCGGGTGCGGGGGTGAGCGACGACGAACTGCGCGCGCTCGCCCTCGGCGCCTTCTACTCCACCCGCTGGGACGCCTTCCACGACGCGATGTTGCTCGGCCCCGAGCGTGAA
Source organism: Nocardia sp. NPDC056541 (assembly GCF_042794235.1). Taxonomy (NCBI): domain Bacteria; kingdom Bacillati; phylum Actinomycetota; class Actinomycetes; order Mycobacteriales; family Nocardiaceae; genus Nocardia; species Nocardia sp. NPDC056541. The sequence goes on along the minus strand of NZ_JBHTUD010000006.1, from coordinate 368,845 downwards.
CACCCGCTCGGCGACCGCCGCGAACTCGCCATCGACACGCTCACCGGCGCCTGGGGCATCACCGACGGCACCGAAGCCCGCGCCTCGATGGAACAGCTGCTCGAAGGCATGCACGCGCCGTTGTATTCGCTGGTGCATCCGCTGGTGATGGCCTCGGTCAACGCCAGCGAGCGCGACCGTTTCGGTGAGCGGGCCGACAAGCAGCGCGCGTTCCTGCGGCAGGTCGGTTCGTTTCGGGGGATGGACAATCCCGAGGCGCTGGTGCGCGACTACGACATCTGGGCCCAGGCCATCAAGATCGGCTTCACCGACCATCTCTCGCGCCCGTTACCCAACGACATCCACGCCTGGGATCTGGCCCGCGTCGTCGCGGTGGCCCGCATGGCGTTCACCGCGGGCTACATCGACGCCGACGTGGCGTGGGAATATTGCATGCGCGCGCTGGTCCCCGCGCAGCGCCGCTACCGCAACTGGCGCCAGTTCGGCGACGCCTACCTCACCGGCTGGACCTACTGGCAGGCCACCGAGGACCTCGCCGAACTGAAGAACGGCGGCGTCGACCGCCGGATGGAACTGGTGCGACTATGGACCCGGCCCACCAGCCCGTGGCGGCGGATCGAACTCAACGAACCGGAGCAGAAGGCGGAAACCGAAGCGGCCGAACCGAATTGAGCATTCGGTCCGGCCACCGGCACTACAGGCTGCGCAGGATACCGCGGCCGTAGCGCTGGAATTGCGTGTCGTCGACCATGCCGAGCGAATGCCGCTCGACCAGTAATTCCCATTCCGCGTAGAGCTGGTTGACACCGGGGTCGGCGGGACCGGCGGCGCCGTCGGCAGCCTGCCTGCGGATGGCGAAATTCACCGCGCAGGTGACCCGTTCGGTGTCGGCGCGATCCACGCCCGCGAAATGCAGCGTGCGATTGCCATCGTTGATATCGATGCCCGATCCGCCGTGGCGCGTATCCACCTCGCCGGGCGCCGAGCGCGCGCCTTCGACGGTGCGGGCGCCGAGAATCGCGGCCACCGCCAATTCGAAGGCATAGCGCTCGCCGCTGCCGATGGAGATGAACAGCACGCGGGAAGTGGTCGCGGCGAGCAGGCCGATGCCCGATCCCGCAGGCGGGGCGGCAACGGCGATGGCCGTTTCCAAGACGTATTCGTCGGGCGTGACATACCGGTTCAGCGCGGTGACGGCCGAACGCGCGTCCTTGCGCGGCGCCATCCGGCGCACGGCGCGCTCGACATCGGCGCGGGTGGGACCCGACTTGCCCCACTCGGGAGCGGGCGGGGTGAGATCCGGCGCGGCCACGTCGATGCGCTGGGTCACCATGATCTGGTCGTTGATCCGGTCGACGATGCCGAGGGCGGCAGGCACGTCGTGCTCGGCGATGAGCACCGGAAGGGGAGTGCGGTCGGCGGGAACGCCGGTGAGGACCGCCGTGGGATAGCGCAGATAGATCTCGATCACCACCGCTTCGTCGGCGCGCCGATTGAGGCGCACCTTGAGCAGGTCGGCAATGGGAACGTCGAGAACACGTTCGCCGTCGGTACCCGGCCGGAGGACGACGAGCCGTCCACCGCCGTGGCGCAGAATCGCTGTGGGTGTTCGTAGCTCGACGATGTCTATACCCCCTGCGCTGTAGTTGTGTCGTCGCCCACGATAAGGCGGGCATGACATGATTGTGGCCACTTGCCACAACCCGGTCGGAGCGTTCGGGAACCTCTTGCGTTCTCCGGCCGTTTACCAGTGCAACTGCACCAGCAGCCGAACTGCGCGATGTATCGAACTAGACCGTACGCGGTAACGTGGCATGTCCGCATCCGAAACCCGCCGATCTCGACGCTTCGCAAGCACACCCGGAGTAATAACCGGAAAGGACTGGGCCGTCCGGCCGACGCTCTATGAACCGCAAGACAGTGTTTCGCACCTTGGCGATCATCTCGGGCATCATGCTCATGATCTGGCTGTTCAGCTTTCTCAGCGATGACACGCGCGGTTGGGAGAGTGTCGACACTTCCGTTGCGCTGGCCCAGCTCGAGGACAAAGCGAACGTCAAGAACGTGCAGATCGATGACAAGGAGCAGCAGCTCCGCATCGAACTGAACAACGGCAACGAAGCCACGAGCAACAACGCCAAGATCGTCGCCAAGTACCCCAGTGGTGGGGAGAACTCCGCGCAGGTCCTCGACGCCGTGCAGAAGTCCGGCGCCCCGTACGACACCGTGGTCAAGCAGGAGAGCTGGCTGTCGCAGCTGCTGCTGTTCATCGTGCCGATGGTGCTGCTGGTCGGCCTGTTCATCTTCGTGATGTCGCGCATGCAGGGCGGTGGCCGTGGCGGAATGATGGGCTTCGGTAAGTCCAAGGCCAAACTGCTGACCAAGGACATGCCCAAGACCACGTTCCAGGACGTGGCCGGGGCCGACGAGGCCGTCGAAGAGCTCTACGAGATCAAGGACTTCCTCCAGAATCCGGCCCGCTACCAGGCGCTCGGCGCGAAGATCCCCAAGGGCGTGCTGCTCTACGGGCCGCCGGGAACCGGTAAGACGCTGCTGGCCCGCGCGGTCGCGGGCGAGGCCGGGGTGCCGTTCTTCACCATCTCCGGTTCGGACTTCGTCGAGATGTTCGTCGGTGTCGGCGCCTCCCGCGTGCGTGACCTGTTCGAGCAGGCCAAGCAGAACAGCCCGTGCATCATCTTCGTCGACGAGATCGACGCGGTCGGCCGCCAGCGCGGTGCGGGCCTCGGCGGCGGTCACGACGAGCGCGAGCAGACCCTCAACCAGCTGCTGGTCGAGATGGACGGCTTCGGTGATCGCTCCAACATCATCCTGATCGCGGCCACCAACCGGCCCGACATCCTCGACCCCGCGCTGCTGCGCCCCGGCCGGTTCGACCGGCAGATCCCGGTCGGCAACCCCGACCTGGCCGGTCGCCGCGCGATCCTGCGGGTGCACTCGGCGGGCAAGCCGATCTCGCAGGAAGCCGACCTCGAGGGTCTGGCCAAGCGCACCGTCGGCATGTCCGGCGCCGATCTGGCCAACGTGATCAACGAGGCCGCGCTGCTCACCGCCCGCGAGAACGGTTCGGTCATCACCGGCGAATCGCTCGAGGAATCGGTCGACCGCGTGATCGGTGGCCCGCGCCGCAAGAGCCGCATCATCAGCGAGCACGAGAAGAAGATCACCGCCTACCACGAGGGCGGTCACACCCTGGCGGCGTGGGCGATGCCCGATATCGAGCCCGTCTACAAGGTCACCATCCTGGCCCGCGGCCGCACCGGCGGGCACGCCATGACGGTGCCCGAGGACGACAAGGGCCTGATGACCCGCTCGGAGATGATCTCCCGGCTGGTCTTCGCGATGGGTGGCCGCGCCGCCGAGGAACTGGTGTTCCACGAGCCGACCACCGGCGCGTCCTCCGATATCGACCAGGCCACCAAGATCGCCCGCGGGATGGTCACCGAATACGGCATGAGTGCCCGCCTCGGCGCCGTGCGCTACGGCCAGGAGCAGGGCGACCCGTTCCTCGGCCGCTCGATGGGCGTGCAGGCCGACTACTCGCACGAGGTCGCCCGCGAGATCGACGAGGAGGTGCGCAACCTCATCGAGGCCGCACACACCGAGGCATGGTCGATCCTCAGCGAATACCGCGAGCAGCTCGACGCGTTGGCCACCGCGCTGCTCGAGCGCGAGACGCTGCACCGCAAGGATCTCGAGACGATCCTGGCCGGTGTGGAGAAGCGTCCGCGGATCACCGCGTTCAACGATTTCGGTGACCGGCACCCGTCGGACAAGCCGCCGGTGAAGACGCCGGGCGAGCTGGCCGTCGAGCGCGGCGAGCCGTGGCCGCCGGTGCAGCCCGCGCCGGTGCCGGTGCCCAACGGTGCACCGCCGGTGGAGCCCAACGGCTACCCGGGTCAGCCCTACGGCCAGCCCGCACCGCCCGCGGCCGGTTACCCGTTGCCCGCCGCGCCGACCCAGGCGTTCCCCCGGCAGTCGGGCACGCACGGTTCGCGGCCCGATTACGGCGCACCGGCCGGCTGGTCGGCTCCGGGTTGGCCGCCGCGCGAGGAGCAGCAGCAGCCGCAGCAGCAACAGCCGCAGCAGCAGCCCCAACCGCCGCAGGACCAGGGCAGTGCCTGGGGCAGGCCCGAGCAGCAGCAGCCGCGGCACGCCAGCGATGGTTTCCAGCCGTGGGGTGCCCAGCCGCAGCCGCCGGTGCGTGACGCCGATCCGGAGAACAAGGAGTGGGAAGGGCCGAACGGCCGCCACTGACCGGGGGCCAACTACGCTCGGAGGTCGAATGCCGAACAAGTACCGGCATTCGGCACTGGTTCTCGGATCACGCTCGGCCGTCGAATGTCGGGTGGTCGCCGGCTTTCGGCTCTCGTTCTCGGCCCGCCCGCCTCTGGACTGAGCGGAGAACAGGGCCGAGAACCCGCGGCGCCAGCCGCAAATATCACGGAGGTGCGGAGAAGTTGTCGGCCAACAAGCAGGAACTCGATCCGGCAGGTGAGCTGGGTGCGACCAGTCCGTCGGTGCTGACGGCGCTGGCGACCGGTTTGCCGTTCGATCAGGAGCGCGCCGAGAACGCGGTGCGCGAGCTGCTGCTCGCGGTCGGTGAGGATCCCGACCGTCCCGGCCTGCTCGACACGCCCGCGCGGGTGGCGCGTGCTTACCGGGAGATGTTCGCCGGGCTCTACACCGAGCCCGACGCGGTGCTCGCGACCACCTTCGACGAGGGTCACCAGGAACTCGTGCTGGTTCGTGACATCCCGATGTTCTCCACCTGTGAGCATCACCTGGTCTCGTTCCACGGCGTCGCGCACGTCGGCTACATCCCCGGCTCGCACGGCCGGGTGACGGGGCTGTCGAAGCTGGCGCGCGTGGTCGATCTCTACGCCAAGCGCCCCCAGGTGCAGGAGCGGCTGACCAGCCAGATCGCCGACGCGGTGATGCGCCGACTGGATCCGCGCGGCGCGATCGTGGTGGTCGAGGCCGAGCACCTGTGCATGGCCATGAGGGGAATCCGTAAGCCCGGCGCCAGCACCACCACCTCGGCGGTGCGCGGCCAGCTGCAAACCGACTCCGCCTCGCGAGCCGAGGCGCTGGACCTGATCCTGCGCAAATGAGCCAGCCACTGGTGACCGCCCGTGACCACCGCTCCTGCGTGGTCATGGGTGTGGTCAACGTGACCGCTGATTCTTTCTCCGACGGTGGTCGCTACCTCGATCCCGAACTCGCGATCGCGCACGGTGTGGAGCTGTACGAAGCGGGTGCCGACATCGTCGACGTGGGTGGTGAATCCACCAGGCCGGGCGCCGACCGGGTCGACCCGGCCGCCGAGGCCGCCAGGGTCGCTCCGGTGATCCGCGGACTGGTCGCCGCCGGGGTGCCGACCAGTGTCGACACCATGCGCGCCGAGGTCGCCGAGGCCGCGCTGGAGGCGGGCGTCTCGGTGGTGAACGACGTCTCCGGCGGCCGTGCCGACCCGAACATGGTGAAAGTCGTCGCCGAAGCGGGCGTGCCGTGGATCCTCATGCACTGGCGGGCGGGCGCCGACTACCGCCATACCGGCCCCGCCGATCACTACGACGACGTGGTCGCCGAGGTGAACGCCGAACTCTGCGCCCAGGTCGACCTGGCTGTCGCCGCGGGGGTCACCCCGGACCGGCTGATCCTCGACCCCGGCCTCGGTTTCGCCAAGAACGCCGAGCACAACTGGGAACTCCTCGCCGCTCTCCCGGAACTGGTGGCAGGTGGTTTCCCGATCTTGATCGGCGCCTCACGCAAGCGTTTCCTCGGCGCCCTCCTGGCCGACGAAGCCGGCCCACGCCCGCCCGACGGCCGCGAAACCGCCACCGCCACCCTGTCTGCCCTCGCGGCCACCCACGGCGCTTGGGGCGTGCGGGTCCACGATGTCCGGGCGTCCCTGGACGCCATCGCCGTCGTCGATGCCTGGCGTCGAGCCGCCGACGCTCGATCGGCCGCTGGGCGCACGCCGTGAACGTCCTCGCTACCCGAACTGCCGCAGGCGTCCGAGTCACCCTCCGAGGAGCTGTCCGATGAACTTGCCCTTGCTGCCGCCGCCCGCGGGCAGGCCCGCCTCGTCGCGGATCGAGCTGCGCGGCCTGCGTGCTTTCGGCAGGCACGGAGTGTTCGATTTCGAGCGTCGTGACGGCCAGGAATTCGTCGTCGATCTGACGGTATGGGTCGATTTCGCCGCGGCCGCCGCGTCCGACGACCTCGCCGACACCGTCGACTACGGCGCGCTCGCCGAGCGTGCCGTGCGCATCGTGACCGGTCCGCCGCGCGATCTGATCGAAACAGTGGTCTCCGAAATCGCCGACGACGTGATGGCCGACCCGCGGATCGAGGCGGTGGAGGTGGTCGTGCACAAGCCGTCGGCGCCGATCCCGCACACCTTCGAAGACGTGCGCGTGGTGGCCACCCGGTATCGCACGCACGCCCCGGAGCCGCGCCGATGACTCGCGCGGTGCTCTCGATCGGCTCGAATCTGGGCGATCGGCTCGCGCATCTGCGCAGCGTGCTCGACGCGCTGGGGGAGCGAGTTGTAGCGGTGTCGCCGGTCTACACGACCGCGCCGTGGGGTGGCGTCGACCAAGACGATTACCTCAATGCTGTTGTCACAGCGGAAGATCCGGCCTTCGACGATTACGCCTGGCTGCGTTTCGGTCAGGAGCTCGAGCAGGCGGCGGGCCGCGTGCGCGAGGTTCGCTGGGGTGCGCGCACCCTCGATGTCGACGTGGTCCAGTGCGCCGACAGCACCGGCACGGCGATCGTCCGCGACACCGATCCGACGCTGATCCTGCCGCACCCGCAGGCCCACAACCGGGCCTTCGTCCTCATCCCGTGGCTGGCTGTCGAGCCGTCCGCGCACCTTGTCGTCGACGGGGCCGCGCGCCCGATCGCCGAGCTGCTCGCCGGACTCGACCAGTCCGAGAAAGACGGCGTGGTCCGTACCGACCTGGTGCTATGCGAGGAAAGCGCCGGCTCGTGCTGAAACCCACCCGGGTACTCGACCTCGCGCTGAATGTGGTGGTGGCCGCCGCGGTCGCCTGGGTCGCCACCCGGTTCGCCTATTCCAGCTTCCCGTCGATCTCGGTGGCCGCGGGCGCCTCGCTGCTGCCGGTCGCCGCGATCGAGGCGGCGCTCGGCTTCGCGATCAAGGCCAAGATCGCCGATGAGCAGATCGGCGACGGATCGGGCCAGATGCATCCGATCAACGTGGCCAGGGGTGTGGCGCTGGCGAAGGCGTCGTTGCAGGTGGGTTCGCTGGCCGCGGGTGTGTGGCTGGGTTTCCTGCTGTGGGTTTTCCCACAGCGCGGAACCGTCACCGCCGCCGCTACGGATTCGCCGGGTGCGGTGGTCGGCCTGCTGGCCGGTTCGGCCCTGGTTGCTGCGGCTTTGTGGCTGGAGTATTGCTGCCGGGCACCCGAGGACCCGACCGACGACCCCGCTACTACATAGCAACTTGCGAATGGAATCTCCGTAGCCTTTGGTGGGCCGACCAGCCGATTCCGGCTACCCTGGCCCTCATGGTTTCACCCTCCCGCAGCACGGCGCCCCGACGACGGCGGGACGACGCGGGAAAATTCTTCGTCGGTTTCCTCATCCTGCTCGGTCTGACCGCCAGTGTTTTCCTGATCTTCAGCGAAAACGTCCAATACGTGCGGATCGGCCTGGTAGCGGCCCTGTGGGCCGCGGTGATCGGCGCGCTCGCGGCTACCCGCTACCGCAAGGACGCGGCCGTCGACAAGGCGAAGGTGCGCGATCTGCAGACGGTGTACGAGTTGCAGCTCGAGCGTGAGATCAACGCGCGCCGTGAGTACGAGATGGGTGTCGAGGCGCGGGTGCGCGCCGAAGTCGGCGCCGACTCCTCCGAAATCGCCGCGCTGCGCGCCGAGCTGACCCTGCTGCGCCAGAATCTGCAGGTTCTCTTCGACGGTGCCCTGCTCGACGAGCAACCCGCGCTGCAGGCCGATGCCGTGCGGATCGACGCGTTGCCCGCCGGTGGCTTCAATGCCTTCGACGAGCCCGACCACGATTTCGACGTTAGCCCCGAGGATGCCACCGCCGCCTGGTTCGGCCCGTGGCAGCAACCGCCCAGCGCACTGAAACCTGTCTTCATGCAACCGGTTTCGGCCAATTTCGCCGACCCGTACGACGACCCGGTCACCGCCGAGACCTCGGCGGTGCAGCTCGACGAGTACGCCGAAACCCAGCAGTCGACCGCCCCCGCGCAGCCCGCCGCACCGACCACGTCATCGGGAAAGACGCCGCCGCCGCGCCTGTCCTCGCCGAACACCCGCCAGGTGACGGAGACGGTCCTGCCGGCCGAGCCCACCACCAACGGCAACTCGGCCGCTGCCCCCGAGCCCACCCCGGCGGCGGCCGAACCGACTCCGGCACCGGTCGCCGCGGCCGAACCTGTCCCGGCACCTGTAGCGACGGCCGAGCCCACCCCGGAGCCCGCCCAGCCCCCGGCCACCCGCCCCGAGAAGGCTCCCTCGGTGGGCACCAGCTCTCGTCGGCGCCGCCGCGCCGAAACCGAGGGCACCGCCCGGCTGTCGGTGGCAGACATCATGGCCAACCTCGAATCGGAGTCCACCGGCTCCGCCTCTCCGCGTACCTAGCTGGTCGCAACACCGACAACAGCCGGCTCGCCCACCGGCAAACCCTCGGCCGCGTCCACCTGTCACCACGCACCTGGGTCTGGCCCGAATACACGGAGTGGCGGACCAGGTGAGCGCTAGATCACGGTGGGGGCGTGTGGCGGTCCTCGAGTAACTCCCTCTATTCTCGAAGCGAACGTCTGGTACCCGCACCGCGGGACTGGAACGCAAATCGAGAGGACAACGTTGACCTCGAGAAGTGTCAACCCTGATGGCGCAAACACGAGTGGCGACTCCGTGCCCGCACGAATGGATCCAGCGCCCGCACGACTGACGGTGGGAATCGTCTCGGCGGGACGAGTGGGTTCCGCACTCGGCGTAGCGCTCGAGCGAGCCGGCCACGTGGTCTTCGGTGTCGCCGCGATCTCCGACGCCTCGGTGCACCGCGCCCGTACCCGGCTGCCCGAAGCCCAGGTGCTGCCGATCGAACAGATCGCCCAGCGCAGTGAACTGCTCCTGCTCGCCGTGCCCGACGCCGAACTGGCCGGGCTGGTCCGCGGCCTCGCCGGTGCGAACGTGGTCCGCCCCGGCACCATTGTCGTGCACACCTCCGGCGCGAACGGCGTCGCGATTCTCGAACCGCTGACGAAGCAGGGTGCGCTCGGCCTCGCGATCCACCCGGCCATGACCTTCACCGGCCACGACGAGGACATCGCCCGGCTCGCCAATGCCTGTTTCGGCGTCACCGCCGCCGACGAGGTCGGGTACGCCATCGCACAGGCGCTGGTGATCGAGATGGGTGGCGAACCGGTTCGCGTCGAGGAAGATCAGCGTTCGCTCTATCACGCGGCCCTCGCCCACGGCAGCAATCACCTGGTCACGGTGATCGTCGACGCCGTCGCGGCCCTGCGCGAATCCCTCTCCGGCCCCGGTCTGCTCGGCCAGCCGCTGGTCGACGATCAGCCCGGCGGCCTTCCCGAACGGCTGCTCGCCCCGCTCGCCTCGGCCGCACTCGACAACGCCTTGCGTCGCGGCCAGGCCGCACTCACCGGTCCGGTCGCCCGCGGTGATGTCGACGCCGTCGCCGCCCATCTCGCCGCGCTCGAGCAGGTCGACGACCGCTTGGCCGAGGCCTACCGAGCCAATTCGTTGCGCACGGCCCAACTCGCCCACACCGATCCGGCACTGCTGGAGCTCCTCGCCAAGGAAGGCCACTGATGGAACCCCGAGAAGTGCATCACCACCAGGGTGGCGCTCGCGCGACCGGCGCTTTCAAGGCGGGCGTGCTTACCGTGCACCACAACCCCGAGGTGCTCGACACGGTCGCCAAGGCCCTGCGCGGCGCCGGTCGCACGGTCGGTTTCGTGCCGACGATGGGCGCGCTGCACGAGGGGCACCTCGCGCTGATCCGTCAGGCCAAGCTCAACAACCAGGTCGTGATCGTCTCGATCTTCGTCAACCCGCTGCAGTTCGGCGCGAACGAAGACCTCGACGCCTACCCGCGCACTCTCGACGCCGACCTCGAACTGCTCCGCACCGAGGGCGTCGATCTGGTTTTCGCGCCGACGGTTTCCGATATGTACCCGGACGGCATGCGTACCACGGTCCAGCCGGGTCCACTCGGCGCCGAGCTCGAAGGCGGCAGCAGGCCGACGCATTTCGCGGGCATGCTCACCGTCGTCGCGAAGCTGCTCAACATCACCCACGCCTCCGAGGCGTATTTCGGTGAGAAGGACTACCAGCAGCTCACGCTGATCCGGCAGATGGTGCGCGACCTGAACATGGACGCGAAGATCGTGGCCTATCCGACGGTTCGCGAGCCCGACGGCCTCGCCCTGTCCTCGCGCAACCGCTTCCTCGACGCCACCCAGCGCGAGTCGGCGCTGGCGCTGTCGGCCGCGCTCGCCGCGGGCCGTCACGCCGCCGGCCTCGGCGCGGAGGCGGTTGTCCAGACCGCTCGCTCGGTTCTCGACGCGGTGGACGGCCTCGATGTCGACTATCTCGAACTGCGCGATGCCAACCTGGGTCCGGCGCCCACCGCGGGCAACGCCCGCCTGCTGGTTGCCGCCAGAGTCGGCGACACCCGCTTGATCGACAACGCTCCCGTAGTACTCGGCGCCCAGATCGACGGGCATCCCGACGCGAACTCCCTCCCTGCCTCGCAGGCGCACTGAAAGGCGACGACGATGTTGCGCACCATGATGAAGTCGAAGATCCACCGTGCCACCGTGACCCATGCCGACCTGCACTATGTCGGGTCGGTGACCGTCGACCAGGATCTGCTCGACGCCGCCGATCTGCTCGAGGGTGAGCAGGTCTGCATCGTCGACATCGACAACGGCGCCCGCCTCGAGACCTATGTGATCGCCGGCGAGCGCGGTTCGGGCGTGATCGGCATCAACGGTGCCGCCGCCCACCTCGTGCACCCCGGTGACCTGGTGATCCTCATCGCCTACGGCCAGATGGACGAGGCCGAGGTCCGCGAGTACGACCCGAAGGTGGTCTTCGTCGACGACCACAACCGTCCGGTGGAGCTGGGCAGCGATCCCGCGCACGCACCGGAGGGCTCCGGCCTCACCTCGCCGCGCTCGCTGTCGTTCGTCTGAGCCGGGCGGGGGACCCAGGACCATGCTGCTGACGATCGACGTCCGCAACACCGGAATCGAGCTCGGCCTGTTCTCCGGTAGTGGCGACCACGCGACACTGGTGCGGCACTGGCGGATTCACACCAATCCGCTGATCACCGCGGACGAGTTCGCCATGCAGGTGCGCGGTCTGGTCGGCGACGATCTCGATCAGATCGCCGGTGTCTCGGCGTTGTCGACCGTGCCGCCGGTGCTGCGCGAACTGCGCGCCATGCTGGCGCGCTATTGGTCCCATGTGCCGCATGTGCTGGTGGAACCCGGTGTGCGAACAGGCATTCCGTTGCTGGTCGACAATCCGAAGGAAGTCGGCGCCGACCGCATCGTCAACTGCCTTGCCGCGTTCCGTAGTTTCGGCGGGCCCGCGATCGTCGTCGATTTCGGCACTGCGATCTGCGTCGACCTGGTCTCGGCCAAGGGGGAATTCCTCGGCGGCGTGATCGCGCCCGGGGTGGAGATCTCGGCCGAGGCGCTGGTGGAACGCAGTGCGATGCGGCGCGTCGAGCTGGCACGGCCGCGTTCGGTGGTGGGCAAGAACAGCATGGAATGCATTCAGTCCGGCGCGATCTTCGGGTTCGCCGGGCTGGTCGACGGGCTGGTCGACCGCATCCGCGACGAATTCGACGCGTTCGCGGGCACCGATGTCACCGTCGTCGCGACGGGGGCGGGCGCACCGCTGATCGTGCCGGAGTCGGAAACCATCGACCAGCACGTCCCGCATCTCACGCTCACCGGCCTGCGCCATGTCTACGAGCGCAACAAAAAGTAGTGTCTGCTAAACTAGCGCTCGTGATCTTCCGTGTGAGCACCCAGGAGTGTTGTCGAGGCTAATCTGCCTCGACCGTTCGAGGCTGACGTTTTCCCTCGACCGTTTTCTCACCTCCTGGAGATGCGCTCATGCGTTCTTCTGTCCTTTCCCTTCCGTCCGCACGCGACGAGTACTCCGCGACGCCCCCGCTCGACCGGGCGATCGCCTCGGCGTTGCCGACCCGGTTGCGGCCCGCTGACCTGCTGCGACTCACCGACGAAGGCGCCGAAGACGTCCTCTCCGGTCGCTACGACCACCTCCTGCCCGCCGACGGTATCTGGCCGGCCGACGAGCGCTGGGCGACCCGCCTCTCGCACGACGACGAGGTCGATGTCTGGCTGATCAGCTGGACGCCGGGCAAATTCACCGATTTGCACGATCACGCTGGTTCGCTCGGCGCCCTGACCGTGCTGAGTGGCGCCCTTTCGGAATACCGCTGGAATGGCACGGAGTTACGCAGGCGCACGCTCGCCGCGGGTGATCAGGCGTCGTTCCCGATCGGCTGGGTGCACGACGTGGTGCGCGCGCCCGCCGCCGCCGAATCCGTCGGTCCGCTCGATCCCACCTTGAGCGTGCATGCCTATTCCCCGCCGCTGTCGGCGATGTCGTATTACGAAGTGACCGGCCACGGAACGTTGCGCCGAACCAAAACCGTCCTCACCGACCAGCCCGAAGGTGATCTGTGATGAGCCGTTTGACGATTGATCAGATGCTCGAGAACGCTCGCGCGCGATTGCACCGGGTGTATGTGTACGACGTGGCCGCCGCGCTCGAGCGTGGCGCGATTCTGGTCGACATCCGGCCGGCCGCCCAGCGGGTGCGCGAAGGTTCGCTGCCCGGCGCGCTGGTGATCGAGCGAAATGTCCTGGAATGGCGGTTGGATCCGACCTCGTCGGCTCGGTTGTCCCTCGCCGTTGATCACGACGTGGAATGGGTCGTCTTCTGCTCGGAGGGGTACACGTCGAGTTTGGCGGCGGCCGCGTTGCAGGAGCTGGGGTTGCACCGGGCCACCGATGTGATCGGTGGATACCAGGCGTTGAAGTCGGCGGGGTTGTTGACCGTGGGCGTCGGCGTCCCGCATTTCGCCCGTGAGGTCGACGCGCTGGCTTCGCTGTAGGGGGTCGACGTCCGCGAGTTCGGTTGTCCACGAGGCGAATCAGAGGTCGTCACGGGCGGTGTGTGTTTCAGTTATGTGACGTTGATTGCATCTCGCGGGGGAATGGTCGGTGTGGGCCGGGGTGTGCCTCTCGTTCTTTGTGGGCGGGAGTAAATCCATTTCGGGGTGCCGCTAATGTTGTCGAACGTGAGCACTCCTAACCCCGCCGCACCCGGCCGCGCCGCCACTTCCGCTGTGGACATCGATGTTCCCGAGCAGATGCGGATTCGCCGGGACAAGCGCGAACGGCTGCTCACCGAGGGTGGTGAGGCCTATCCGGTGGTGGTGCCACGCACCCACACCCTGGCCGAAATCCGTGCCGCCTACCCGGATCTGGAAGCCGACACTCAGACCGGTCTGCAGGCCGGTATCGCGGGTCGCGTCATTTTCGTTCGTAATACCGGCAAGCTGTGCTTCGCCACGCTGCAGGAAGGCGACGGCACCAAGCTGCAGGCGATGATCAGCCTCAACGGTGTCGGCGCCGACGCGCTGGCGGCGTGGAAGGCCGATGTCGACCTCGGTGACTTCGTGTTCGTGCACGGCGAGGTCATCTCCTCGCGTACCGGCGAATTGAGCGTGATGGCCGATTCCTGGTCGATGGCGGCCAAGTCGCTGCGCCCGCTGCCGGTGGCGCACAAGGAGATGAACGAGGAGTCGCGCGTCCGTCAGCGCTATGTCGACCTGATCGTGCGCCCGGAGGCCAGGGAAATGGCCCGTACCCGCGTGAACGTGGTCCGTGCGCTGCGCAACGCGCTCGAGCGCCGCGGCTTCCTCGAGGTCGAGACCCCGATGCTGCAGACCATCCACGGTGGCGCCGCAGCGCGCCCCTTCGTCACCCATTCCAATGCGCTGGACATGGATCTCTTCCTGCGCATCGCGCCGGAGCTGTTCCTCAAGCGGTGCGTGGTCGGCGGGCTGGAGAAGGTCTTCGAGATCAACCGGAACTTCCGCAACGAAGGCGCCGACTCCACCCATTCGCCCGAGTTCGCGATGCTCGAAACCTACGAGGCCTACGGCACCTATGACGACTCGGCGACGATGACCCGGGAATTGATCCAGGAAGTCGCGCGCGAGGCATTCGGCACCCTTCTGGTGACGCTTGCCGACGGCACTGAATATGATCTCGGAGGCGAGTGGACCACCGTCGAGATGTATCCCTCGCTGTCTGAGTCGATCGGTGTCGAGGTCACTCCGGAAACCACTGTCGAGGAATTGCTCGCGCTCGCCGATCGGGTAGGTCTGGAAATTCCTTCGGACAAGGGCTACGGTCACGGGAAACTGGTCGAAGAACTATGGGAACACGCGTATGGCGACAAGCTCTACGCGCCGACTTTCGTTCGCGACTTCCCGGTCGAGACTTCACCGCTGACCCGTCAGCATCGCAGCAAGCCCGGCGTCACCGAGAAGTGGGACCTCTATGTTCGCGGCTTCGAGTTGGCAACGGGCTATTCGGAACTGGTAGACCCGGTGATCCAGCGGGAACGCTTCGTCGACCAGGCCAGGTTGGCCGCGGCGGGCGATGACGAGGCCATGGTGCTCGATGAAGACTTCCTCGCCGCGATGGAACACGGTATGCCGCCGACCACCGGAACCGGTATGGGAATCGACCGGTTGTTGATGGCACTCACGGGTTCGGGAATCCGGGAAACGATCCTGTTCCCGATTGTGCGACCCACTAGTCGCTGACCAGTGAATTCACGGGGTGAAGACCCCGTGTTGGAAATTTCGCATTTCGGGGTATTCTTGCCTCGGGTATTCGGCCTGGAGGCAGGCTTGACGATTTCGAGAGGACGTTCATCTCATGGCAAAGAAGGTCACCGTTAGCCTGATCGACGATGTCGACGGTGAGTCCATCGCGGACGAGACCATCGAGTTCGCTATCGATGGGGTGTCGTACGAGATCGATCTGTCGGACGCAAATGCGGCGCGCCTGCGCGAAGGCCTGGACGAGTGGGTCGCCAACGCCCGCCGTGTGAGTGGCCGTCGTCGGGTGAAGGCTGCCGGTGCACCCGCGCCGCAGGGCAAGAGCCGTGTTTCCATGGACCGCGAACAGAGCGCCGCAATTCGCGAATGGGCACGCCGTAAGGGTCACAAGGTCTCCGCCCGCGGTCGTATCTCGGCGGAAATCACCGAGGCATACAACAAAGAGGTCGGCAAGAGCTGAGATATCGGCGGCGCGGGTGCCGCGTGGTTCGTGGCCCCGCCGGTCCCGCTGTTGAGGCACCGTTGCTTGCTCCTTCGTCGCGTACGCAACGGCACCTCAACAGCGGGACGGCCGCGAACGGCAGGCTGCGCCTGCCTGCCCCTCCTCGAGGTCGGGGCGTGCGGGGTTGCGTTGGCGGGGAAAACGAGGGAACGAAGGGCCCGGGTTGTGCCGGGTGCGGGGAACAAGGGGCCCGGGTTGTCCCGGGTGTGGGGTCTCGGGACGTAGACTGATGGCCGTGCACAAGGTGTTTCGAGTATCCGGCGGTGTCGCGCAGTGAGTTCCTTCCTGCGGTATACCGACGACACCGGTAAGCAGCATGAACTGGCGCTGGAGGCCGGGCAGCAGCGTGTCACCATCGGGCGCAATGTGCAGGCCGACCTGGTGCTCGCGTGGGACGCCGAGGTTTCCCGGCTGCACGCCGCGGTCGAACATCTCGGTGCGCACTGGACCATCATCGACGACGGTCTGTCGCGCAACGGCACCTTCGTCAATGGCGAGCGGCTGGTCGGGCGGCGCCGGCTGAGTCCCGGCGACCGGATTCGGGTCGGGACCACGCTCGTGCATTTCTTCGATTTCGGCGGTGTGGTGGATGACGCGACGCATACCGCGTCCGGGTCCATCCCCACGATGCGCTCACTGACCGAGACCCAGCGCGCGGTGCTGGTCGCGCTGTGCCGTCCGTACAAACACGGCACCGGATTCGCGACGCCCGCCTCGAACCAGCAGATCGCCGAGGAATTGTTCCTCTCGATCGATGCCATCAAAACCCACCTGCGCGCCTTGTTCGCGAAGTTCGGGGTGGAAAATCTGCCGCAGAACCAGAAGCGCACCCGATTGGCCGCGCTGGCGATGCAGAGCGGCCTGATCTCCGACCACGATCTGTGAGTGCGACGGTCGCGTAGGTCGGTGAGCGTCTGAACTATGTCGCGGATCCGGTCTGGGCGGTTGACTTACTCGTATCACCGGAGCGCGAGATCGAAGCTCCGGACCACGAGTCAGGAGACATCACATGTTCGCAGTTCGGATGGCCACCATGGTGCTGGCCCTGCTCAGTACCGGACTCATCGCCGGCGTGTTCTACGCTTACGCGATCTCGGTGATGCCGGCGCTGGCCCGCACCGATGACCGCACGCTGATCGACGTGATGCAGAAGATCAACGTCGTGATCATCAACCCCTGGTTCATGTTCGGCTTCATGGGCACGGTCGGTTTCACGGCGCTGGCGGCCGCGCTGCACCTCGGTAGGGAACAGCGTTCGACACTGATCTGGATCGGAATCGCGTTGGCGCTCAACGTGATCGCGTTCGCGGTCACCGCCGGCTTGAACGTGCCGCTCAACGACGCGCTCGCCGCGGCGGGTGATCCGGCGTCGATCGCCGACACCGCCGCCGTCCGTGCGGATTTCGAGGCGACCTGGGTTCGCTGGAATATCGTCCGCGCGGTGCTGCACAGTGCCGCGTTCCTGGTGCTGTGCGGCGCGCTGTTCGCCGCGGGCGTGCAGCAGGGTAAGTCCAGTTCGGCCACCGACGTGGCCGCGGCACCGGTGCCGATGGTTTACGGCCGGTAGTGCCACGCGATCACTAGAACGTGTTCCATGATGAGTGGAACACGTTCTAGTGAGGAGTCGTTCATGCGACGTTGTTCGCTTCTGGTGCTGGCCGCGGCCCTGTTCGCCTGCCTGCCCGCCACCGCGTCGGCCCAGCCCCTTCCGGTCGACTACAACTTCTTCGCGGGCATTGCGCCGGAGCTCACCAACCCGGGCGGCTCGCTACCCGGCGCGAACGATCCGGGCTGCGTCCCCTCGCCCGAGCATCCCGACCCGGTGGTCCTGCTGCACGGCACCGGCGGCGGAGGGCAGACGAACTGGGGTGTATATGCCCCCCTGCTGGCCAACGAGGGCTACTGCGTCTTTTCCCTCACCTACGGCGCCTACGCCCTTCCCTGGCCCGTCTCGGCGATCGGCGGCATGCGTCCGATCGAGCAGAGCGCCGCCGAGGTCTCGGCCTTCGTCGACAGCGTGCTGGCCCGCACCGGCGCCGAGCGCGTCGACCTGATCGCCCATTCGCAGGGCAATATCGTCGGCAACTACTACCTCAAGCGGTTGGGCGGCGCAGACAAGGTCGGCAAGCTGGTCGGGATCGCGCCGCCGTGGCTCGGTACCAATGCGTTCGGCGCGGCCGACATCGCCCGCTTCAGCCGGGCGCTCGGCGCTGGTCCGGCCTTCGACGCGGTCAGCTCGTCGCTGTGCCAGGCCTGCGGGCAGATGTTCACCGGCTCGCCCTTCATGACCGCGCTCAACGCCGACGGTGTGTACGACGCACGGGTCACCTACACCAATATCGTCTCCGCCTTCGACGAACTGGTCGTTCCGCATACATCGGGCCTGGTCCCCGGCCCGAACGCCACCTCGATCGTGGTGCAGGACGGGTGCGCGCAGGACTACTCCGAACACCTGGCCATCGCGGGCAGCCCGCGCGCGGCAGGCCATGTCCTCAACGCCCTCGATCCCGCCCGGCAGGCCCCGGTCGCGTGCGAATTCGTCCCACCCTTCACCGGTTGAGCCGCGCGGCGCGATTTCGCTGTAGGCAAAACTGAGGTGGAAACGAATGCTGCGACGTGCGCGTTGTCAGTGAGTGACCATGTTGTCGCCGGTCCCCATTAGGGTGGACCGGCGGCGGCGGAATCCCCTGCCAACTAGAGTGGATGGCGGGGGCCGCAACCCCCGGGCTTCATGGCAGGCTGACGGCGAAAGTTGTCGGTCCGACGCCCTAGGTTGTATCGAGCATACTGCGGCGTCTGTTGCCAGAATGTCGGAGCAGGAGAGTGAGGGAGCGATGTTCGAGAGGTTCACCGACCGCGCGAGGCGTGTCGTTGTCCTGGCCCAAGAAGAGGCCCGGATGCTCAACCACAACTACATCGGCACCGAGCACATCCTGCTTGGGTTGATCCACGAGGGCGAGGGCGTGGCGGCGAAGTCGCTGGAGTCCCTTGGCATCTCGCTGGAGGGTGTGCGCAGCCAGGTCGAGGAGATCATCGGGCAGGGCCAGCAGGCGCCGTCCGGTCACATCCCCTTCACCCCGCGTGCCAAGAAGGTGCTGGAGCTGAGCCTGCGCGAAGCGCTGCAGCTCGGCCACAACTACATCGGTACCGAGCACATCCTGCTCGGCCTCATCCGCGAGGGCGAGGGCGTCGCGGCCCAGGTGCTGGTCAAGCTCGGCGCCGACCTCAACCGTGTCCGTCAGCAGGTCATCCAGCTGCTGTCCGGGTACCAGGGCAAGGAGCCCGTCGAGGGCGCCGGTCCGCGCGGCGAGGCGGGCACCCCGTCCACGTCGCTGGTGCTCGACCAGTTCGGTCGCAACCTCACTCAGGCGGCCCTGGAAGGCAAGCTCGATCCCGTCATCGGGCGCTCGAAGGAAATCGAGCGCGTGATGCAGGTGCTCTCGCGCCGCACCAAGAACAACCCGGTGCTGATCGGCGAGCCCGGTGTCGGTAAGACCGCGGTCGTCGAGGGCCTGGCACAGGCCATCGTCAACGGCGAGGTCCCCGAGACCCTCAAGGACAAGCAGCTCTACACCCTCGACCTGGGCTCCCTGGTCGCGGGCAGCCGCTACCGCGGTGACTTCGAAGAGCGCCTCAAGAAGGTGCTCAAGGAGATCAACACCCGCGGCGACATCATCCTGTTCATCGACGAGCTGCACACGCTCGTCGGCGCGGGTGCTGCCGAAGGCGCCATCGACGCGGCCTCGATCCTGAAGCCGAAGCTGGCCCGTGGCGAGCTGCAGACCATCGGTGCCACCACCCTCGACGAGTACCGCAAGTACATCGAGAAGGACGCCGCGCTGGAACGCCGTTTCCAGCCGGTGCAGGTGGGCGAGCCGACCGTCGAGCACACCATCAACATCCTCAAGGGTCTGCGCGACCGCTACGAGGCGCACCACCGGGTCTCCATCACCGACAGCGCGCTCGTCGCCGCCGCCACCCTGGCCGACCGCTACATCAACGACCGGTTCCTGCCGGACAAGGCGATCGACCTGATCGACGAAGCGGGCGCGCGCATGCGCATCCGCCGGATGACCGCTCCGCCGGACCTGCGCGACTTCGACGACAAGATCGCCGATGCGCGCCGGGAGAAGGAAAGCGCTATCGACGCGCAGGACTTCGAGAAGGCCGCGCGTCTGCGCGACAAGGAGAAGCAGCTCGTCGCCAAGCGTGCCGAGCGCGAGAAGCAGTGGCGTTCCGGTGATCTGGACGTCGTGGCCGAGGTCGACGACGAGCAGATCGCGGAGGTGCTGGCCAACTGGACCGGCATCCCCGTCTTCAAGCTCACCGAGGAGGAGACCACCCGTCTGCTCCGGATGGAAGACGAGCTGCACAAGCGGATCATCGGCCAGGAGGATGCCGTCAAGGCCGTCTCCAAGGCGATCCGCCGCACTCGCGCCGGTCTGAAGGACCCCAAGCGTCCGTCGGGCTCGTTCATCTTCGCCGGCCCCTCGGGTGTCGGTAAGACCGAGCTCGCCAAGTCGCTGGCGAACTTCCTGTTCGGCGACGACGACGCGCTCATCCAGATCGACATGGGCGAGTTCCACGACCGCTTCACCGCTTCTCGTCTGTTCGGTGCCCCTCCCGGGTACGTGGGCTACGAGGAGGGCGGCCAGCTCACCGAGAAGGTGCGTCGCAAGCCGTTCTCGGTGGTGCTGTTCGACGAGATCGAGAAGGCGCACCAGGAGATCTACAACACGCTCCTGCAGGTGCTCGAGGACGGCCGTCTCACCGACGGTCAGGGTCGTACGGTCGACTTCAAGAACACCGTGCTGATCTTCACCTCGAACCTGGGCACCTCCGACATCTCCAAGGCTGTCGGCCTCGGCTTCACCCAGTCCAACGCCGAGGGCTCGAACTACGAGCGGATGAAGCTCAAGGTCAACGACGAGCTGAAGAAGCACTTCCGCCCCGAGTTCCTCAACCGCATCGACGACGTGATCGTCTTCCACCAGCTCACGAGCGAACAGATCGTGCAGATGGTGGACCTGATGATCGCCCGCGTCTCGGTGCAGCTGAAGAACAAGGACATGGCGATGGAGCTGACCGAACAGGCCAAGAGCCTGCTCGCCAAGCGCGGCTTCGATCCGGTCCTCGGCGCTCGTCCGCTGCGTCGCACGATCCAGCGCGAGATCGAGGACCAGCTCTCGGAGAAGATCCTCTTCGGCGAGATCGGCGCGGGCCAGACCATTCTGGTCGACGTCGAAGGCTGGAACGGCGAGGGTCTCGGCGAGGACGCCAAGTTCACCTTCGAAGGCAAGACGAAGCTGACCAAGGGCTCCGCGACCGACGACAAGCCCGAGGTGGTTCTCACCGGCGCAGCCGAGGGCACCGCGCCCGAGGCCGCCGCCTCCGGCGAGTAGTAACCAGCTGAACCGAAGGCCCGCCCTCTGTATCCAGAGGGCGGGCTTTTCGCGTCGCGGATCAGCAGCGCATCGTCTACTGACGTGCGCGTTCGAGAACCGGGGCGAAGGCGGTGGCCAGCTCGCCCGGGACGATCAGCTCGTCGATTCCGTAACGCTCGCTGCGGGACTCGAGGATTTTCACCGCGGCCTGTGGATCGCTGGGGAGAAGTCCGGCGGCCCCCGCGGCGCGGAGTTTTTCGGGGGTGTGGCCGAGACGGGTGCTCAGCCAGCTGGGGAGCCGGTCGCCGATGCCGACCAGTTGGAGGGTGAATCGGATCTCGCGGTCGGTGTGGGCGGTGACGACGCCGACCATCTCGGCGAGGTCGTCTTCGGTCGCGTCCGGTGCCGCCGCCAGCAGAATGCGGTCGGCGTATCGCGCCGCGGTGGTGAGCATTCGAGGCCCGCTCGCCGCGATGACCACCGGTGGTGACGGGTCCACCTGGGCGCGCACCGAGGTGATGGTGTCGATCAGCTGGTTTCGTCGTTCACCCGCCGAACCCCATGGCATGCCGAGTCTTTCGGCCTCCGTTCGCGCGTCCGGTCGGCCGGTGCCGATCCCGAGTTCGAATCGGCCGTCCGAAAGCAGTTGCAGTGCCGCCGTTTCCCGAACAGTCGTAGCGGCGGAGCGGAAGGGCGCGGCCAGGACATTGGGCCGCAATCGCAGGTTCTCCGTCACGGCGGCGGCTGCTGCCAGGGCGATGAGCGGGGACGGCGTGTACAGCGTGTCCGGCAGCATCAGCGTGCGGTACCCCTGTGCCTGCGCCCCGGTCACCGCCTGTGTCCACTCCGCCCCGGACCGCGGCATGAGCACGATTCCGAATCGCATCGCTACTTCTTCCCGCGCGGTTCGCTCAATACCGCGAGCCTGCCGCGGTATTCGGCCTCGGTGATCTCGCCGCGAGCGAAACCTTCGCGCAGCGCGCCCACCGCGCCACCGCGTCCCGCGCACCGTCGGCGGGCGAAGAACACCAGTGCGATCACGGTGATCCAGAAGATCACCGGGAAAATCCAGAAGAACGGCCATGGATGCCACCCTCCGTCGTAGTGGTCGGCCAGCAGGGTCAGCGTCGTCGCGCTGTCGACAATGTTCATGTCTCAACCCTGCTCGCCCGAACGACCGACGACATCGGCCGCGAGACCCGATCCGGCGTACGTCACCGCGCGTACAACCCGTCGACCGGTACCGTGCAGTGCATCGGAGTTACATCAGGAGGGGTGCACGTGACGCAGACCGATGGTGCGCACAGCCTCGACGATGTGCTGGCCGGTGTGCAGTGGCGCTTCGCCGGGCGCGACGAGTTCGCACTCACGGCGGGCCAGTGGGAGTTCATGACCGAGCCGAGCGCGCTGGTGGTGCTGGACGGGCTGGTCCGGGTCGAAGGGCTCAGCACGGCAGAAGACCTGGCGAGCGGGGATTTTCTGTTCGTGCCCGGCACCGAACGATTCGCGATCAACGCGCTGTCGGAGGGCCGGGTGCTCCGGGTGCGTCTGGAACCCGTCGGGACCGGCAGTGCCATGACCGCGCTGCCACAACGGCTGCTGCTGACCGGTTTCGTCGACCACACGCCTTTGGCCGCGACCATGTTTCGCCACCTGGTCCAACAGTGCCCTGACCCGTTCGGCGTCCAGGGCGACCGGGTGGCCACCTTGCTCACTTCGATGGCGATCGAGTCCTGGCATGCCCGTGGTTGCGCGCCACCACGGTGGCTGCTGAAGGTGAACGAGCCCGGGGTGGCGCAGGCCGTGGCCGCGATGCATGCCGACCCGGGGCAGGAGTGGACAGTTGAAGGGCTGGCAAAGATCGCGCTGGCCTCGCGGTCCGGGTTCGCCGCCCGGTTTCAGGCGGCGACCGGCCTCACGCCGGGCCGGTACCTGACGAAACTGCGGATCGAGCGGGCGCAACTGCTGTTGGTCGACCACGCTGTGCCGGTCGGCACGGTGGCCCGCAGGCTCGGCTATCGCTCGGAGACGGCGTTCGGGCGGGCGTTCCGGCGGCAGACGGGCCGCACGCCGTCGCAGTGGCGGCGGGCGGCCCGGGCATCGACTGAGGTCAGTGCGCCGCTCGGGTGAGTGAGTGCCGGATCAGGACCCCGCCGAGGACCGCGGCGACGGCACCGAGCGCGTAGGTCGGGGCCAGGCCGATGCTGTCCACGCCGCGGCCGCCGATCGCCGAGCCGAGGATGATCGCCAGCTGGAAACCGGCGACGATCAGTCCGCTGCCCGCTTCCATGCGATCGGGCAGCACCCGCGATACCCACACCTGCACGAGATTGAGAATGCCGCCGAACGCGGCGCCCCACACCACCACGGCCAGGTAGGCGAGTGGGGCGAACGCCGCGGAGGCGATGATCGCGAGCAGTGACAGGCCGACGGCTGCCGGCACCGCCACCAGCAGGGCGCCGAGGTGGCGGTCGGCGAGTGTGCCGAGGACGAAGTTGCCGAGCAGACCACCGACGCCGAACAGGGCGAGCAGCACCGGGATCACCGCCGGGCCCGCACCGAGCAGTTCGGCCAGGGCCGGGCGGATATAGGTGTATCCGGCGAAGTGCCCGCCGACGACGGCGACCATGCTGACCAGCCCGAGCGTCACGCCCGGGGACCGAAGGGCGTTGCCGAGTGCGGCGAACCCGATGCCCGTGCTCGGCGCGATCGGCGGCAGCATCAGCCGCACCGCGACGGCGGTGGCGGCGGTCAGCGCGGCCACGATCAGGAAGGTCGTCCGCCACCCGGCGTAGGTGCTCAGCAGCACGCCGAGCGGCACTCCGGCCACCGTCGCGACCGTGGTTCCCGCGTTCACGATCATCATCGCCTTGCCGAGCCGTTCGGCCGGGACGAGCTTCGCGGCGATCACCAGCGCCATCGACCAGTAGCCGCCGACAGCCAGGCCGAGCAGCAGGCGCGCGATCAGCAACAGCACGATGTTCGGCGCGAGGGCGACCACCACGTTCGACACCGCCGCGCCGACGGTCAGCCAGATCAGCAGGGTGCGCCGATCCAGGCGGGGAAACAGCGCGCCCGATCCGAGCGCGGCCACCAGCGCGGTCAGCGCCGTCGCGCTCACCGACAGTCCGACAACCCCTTCGGGCACTCCGAGATCATTCGCGAGTGCGGTGAGCACGCCCGGCGGCAGGAACTCCGCGGTCACCAGCGTGAAGCTGCCGAGGAACATGGTGAGCAGGGCGGGCCACGTGGCGCGGCGCGAAACTTCCGATGCCGCAGGGCTCGTCGTCAATGTCTTGATCATGCCTGATGCAACAGCCGGAATATCCCCGTCACGCGACCCAAACGCCACGGCGATCGACCTGAACGCCAACGTTGCGCTGCTGCTGCGCCACCGGATCGGCCGCGTGATCGGCGGATCTGGGCAATGACCTCGGGCAGGCTACGCGAATTGGCCCATCGCCGCGGAATTCGTCGCGGCCGCGTGCGTGAAGAACGCCTGGAGATCCTCGTAGGCCTCGCGCAGGTAGTCGAGTGCTTCGTCGCCGTCCCAGATGTCCGGGCCCGCGCCCTCTTCGTCCATCAACTCCGGGGAGAAATGCTCGGCCAGTCGGTCGAAGGGAGTGGCGGAGAGGACCCGTGCCGCCGCGGACACCTCGGTTGCCGACCACACACGCAGGCAGTCCTGGCGGGTGCTCGGCTCATCGCCGCCGAGTAGGTCGAAATCGACTGCTGCGGCGGAGAACAGGCAGCGCAGGCCGTCCCAGGCCTGGTCGAGGTCGCCGGACGGTTCGTCCGCGGATCGAGGCGTTTCGATGAGGTCCCACGCGGCGTCCGGCTCGGCAGTGACCCGGATGGCATCGGAGGGAGTGATACGGGTGAAGACGAAAATGATGCTCACGGAAAGGAGGCGCCTTTCAGGCGGAGTAGTCGGACCGTGGTGAAGGTAGGAATCGCGCCTTGGCGATACCTTGGGGTCTTCTTTTCGCCGGTCAGACGGTCCTGTTTCGCGGCGTACGGTGGGAATTGCTTATCCGACCGACACGGGGGTGTTCGCACACATGACTGATTCCGACCGCACGCTGATCGCCGTTCTGCTCGACCGTTCGGGGTCGATGCAGACGATCAAGGCCGATACCGAAGGTGGGTTGGCCGCCTATTTCGAACAGCAGCGCAGTGTGCCGAAGACGATCGAGGTCACGCTCGCGCAGTTCGACACCACCTATGACGTGGTCTACGCGAATGTGCCGCTGGCTCAGGTGCCTGCGCCGAGCTTGCAGCCGCGTGGCGGAACCGCGCTCTACGACGCGCTCGGCAAGCTCGTCACCAGCGTGGGCAGTGAGCTGGCCGAGCGCCCCGAACACGAGCGTCCCGGTACCGTGATCGTCGTCGTTCTCACCGACGGCCACGAGAATTCCAGCCGCGAATGGACCCACGCCGCCGTGAAGTCCCTCATCACCCAGCAGCAAGACGTGTACAACTGGACCTTCGTCTTCCTCGGCGCCAACATGGACGCCGTCGAAGTAGGCTCCAACCTCGGCTTCGACCCCGGCTCGGCCATCACCTACGCCCCGGTCGCCGGCGGCGTCCGAGGCGCCTTCGACGCCCTCTCCGCCTACTCCGCCCGAGCCCAAGCCGCCCCCGCGGGCGCCGCCCGCCGCGCCCGCTTCTCCGACTCCGAACGCCGACAAGCCGACCAGGGCGAGTAGTCCTACGCCGCGTCGACCTTCTCGAACCGAGCGACGAACCGAACCTCGAGCGCATACGCCAAACGTTCGAGCATGCCGATTGTCGGTGTCCCGCCCCCGGATTCGATCCGTGAGACCTCGGGCTGACGCAGCCCGGCCCGTTCGGCCAGCTGTGTCTGTGTCAGCCCGAGTTCGAGCCGCCGTTCGCGAATGGCTTCGGCCAGCTCGATCGCCAGAATCGCCTCGGCCCGCCCGGCCTCGTACTCGCCCGCGTCGAACCCGGGGCTGCTCATCCGTTCACGGCGCAGGTCGTCCATCGATGGGTGCTCAGTCATGATCGGTTACCTCCTGTCGAAATCTGTGTGGGCACAACCATGTTCCGATTCGCATACCTTGCGTAGTGCCTTGGCTCGCGCCACCTCGTCGGTCTCCCGCATGCGAGTCTTGCGGAAAACTGTCAGCAGCACGATGCGACGCCCCGGAGCGAGCCAGTAGGTGATTCGCATTTCTCGCGGGTGAAGGTGAAAGCGGAGTTCACGTACCCCATCGCCAAGATTGCGCGACCACGGTTCGGTCAGGGTGGTCGCACGCTCGGCAAGCATGCCCACATACACGTCTACCTGGCCGTACTCGCGTGTAGTCAGTGAGCGCAGCCATCGGGCGCTATTGCCAGCCTGGGCGGACCAGGCCTGATTCGTAGGCGAGGACTACGAGTTGGGTGCGGTCTCGGGCGGCTAGTTTGGTGAGGATTCGGCTGACGTGGGTGCGGGCGGTGGCGGGGGACATGTAGAGGCGGGCGCCGATTTCGGCGTTGGTGAGGCCTTCGGCCACCAGGGTCATCACCTCGCGTTCGCGGTCGGTGAGTTCGGCGAAGGCGGCGGGGGGTGGTTGCTTGGCGTGGGTGGAGAATTCGGCGAGGAGGCGGCGGGTGACGCCGGGGGACAGGAGCGCGTCGCCCGCGGCGACGACGCGGACAGCGCGGAGCAGGTCGGCGGGCTCGGTGTGTTTGACCAGGAAGCCCGCGGCGCCCGCGCGGATCGCCTCGAAGACGTATTCGTCGAGTTCGAAGGTAGTGAGGACGACGACGCGGACCGCCGCGAGCTGGGGGTCGTCGGCGATCATGCGGGTGGCGGCGAGGCCGTCGAGGATCGGCATGCGGATGTCCATCAGCACCACGTCGGGGACGAGGGCTCGGGTCATCCGAACGGCTTGCTCGCCGTTTTCGGCCTCGCCGATGACTTCGATGTCGTCCTGGGCGTCCAGCAGCGCGACGAAACCGCCGCGCACCAGCGCTTGATCGTCGGCGACGAGAAGCCGGATCTTGGTGGGCCCCGCACCGGTCGGCGGCAGTTCGGTCATGCGCCCGCCTGCCTGCCCGGTGAATCCGACGATCGCGCGGACGCGGTCGAAGTCGCTGGTCGAGCGGGCAATCGGGCCGCCACCCGGAACCCGCCGGACGGTCGCGGCCCCGCGGTGAGCGCCCCGCCGAGCGCGTGCGCCCGCTCGCGCATCCCGATGATCCCGTTGCCGCCGATGCCGGTTCGGACAGCGGTTCCGGTCGGCCGGGAGTTGTCGACGGTGATGTCGACCGATTCCGGGGTGTATCGCAGGGTGATCAGAGCTGTCGCGCCGGGCGCGTGGCGCACCACGTTGGTCAGCGATTCCTGCACGATTCTGGCCGCGGCCACATCGATCACGCTCGGCAGCTTCTTCGGCGTACCGATGATCTTGGTATCGACGTCGAGCCCGGTCGCGCGGGTGCGCTCGAGCAGGGTGTCGAGGTCGTCGAGGGTCGGTGCGGGCGCACGCGGCGCGGGACGCGGCGGAGGGGGTGAATCATCCACGACGGGAGCATGTTCCGGGTACTCCGGCACCACCGCCGCGCCACTGCGAATCGCGTGCAGCAGCGTGTGTACCTCGGTCAGTGCCTCTTTCGAGGTCGTCTTGATGGTCGCCAGCGCCGCGGCCGCCTGCTGCGGCTTGCGATCGAACAACTCCAGCGCCACCGACGACTGCACGTTGATCAGCGAAAGACTGTGTGCCAGTACATCGTGCAGTTCCCGCGCGATCGCCAATCGCTCCTCGGAGGCCGCCCTGGCCTGCTGCGCTTGCTCGTCGCGTTGTGCCGCCTCGGCCCGCTGCTCGCGCGCCAGCACCACCGCGCGCCGCTGCCGCACGCCCTCCGCGATCGCGACCAGCACGCCCATCCAGGCCAGCAGGCCGAATATCTGCCACGCGTCGGAGTGCCGCCCGAGCAGGGCGGGTAGCGGCCACACCATCGTCAGATACCCGATCGCGACCACCGGGTAGGTGCGCCATCGCGATCCGGTGACGGCGGCCGAGAGGAAGGCGATCACCAGCGACAGGAAGATCGGCCCGTACCCGTAGTCGCGCAGGACATAGGTCACCGTGGCGATCAGCGCCACCGCCAGCACCGCTTCGGGCACTGCCCGCCGGAAACCGAGCGCCACCGGCCCGGCGAGCAGCAGCAGATACGCGAACGCGTCCAGCGACCGCACCCCGGTTTGATGCGAATTCGCACCGGAACTACCGGCCAGCTGGATCACCGCGACCACCACTGCCAGGCCCCAGTCCTGAACGACTGAGCCACGCTCCCACTTCGCAGACGCTCCCACGTGCCCAACCCTATTGTGTGCGCCCACCCACCGCGTCGGCCTGCGCACGTATTTCCCGCGGGAAGCCGCGTAGGCCGCGCGGCGTAGCGCCGTGCACGCCGCGCGACGGATGTCGGGGCACCCCTCGAGCGCGGATTCTGATTCCCATGAACGAATCGATCGTGGTCACCACCGAGTTGACCAAACGCTATGGCGAGCACCTCGCGGTGGACGCGGTGAGCATGCGGGTCGCGGCCGGGGAGATCTACGGATTCCTGGGGCCCAACGGCGCGGGCAAAACCACCACGTTGCGCATGCTGGCCGGTCTCATCCGGCCCAGCGCGGGCACCGCGACCGTGCAGGGCCTGTCGCCGGGCGATCCGGCGGTGCTGCGCCGAATCGGCGTCCTCATCGAGGGCCCCGGCTTCTACCCGTACCTCTCCGGCCGCGACAACCTGCGAGTATTGGCCCGCTATCGCGGCCACGGCAATGCCGAGGTCGAGAAGGCATTGGAACGCGTCGGCCTGGCCGATCGGGCAGGAGACCGCTTCCGGACCTATTCGCTCGGAATGAAACAGCGTCTCGGCGTCGGCGCGGCCATGCTCGGCGACCCGGACCTGCTCATCCTCGATGAACCCACCAACGGCCTCGACCCGGCGGGCCTGGCCGAAATGCGCACGCTCATCACCGATCTCGCGGCCGACGGACACACTGTGCTGCTGTCGAGCCACCAGCTCGCCGAGGTGCAGGAGATCTGCCACCGCGTCGGGGTGATCTCCGGTGGTCGCCTGCTGGCGGAATCTACCGTGGCCGAATTGCGCGGCACCGCGACACTGCTGGTGCGTGCCGAGCCCGTGGACGTGGCTCTGGACGCCGTCCGCGCCGTCACCGATGCCCCCGCTCGAGCGGGCGCGGACGGCATCAGGGTCGACACGAGCGCCGCGCTGGCCCCTGAGGTGGCGCGAGCCGTCGTGACAGCAGGCGCGGACCTGCTCGAACTGCGGGTGGACGAGAAATCGCTGGAAGAAGTGTTCTTCGAGATGACGGCTGTGGAGGTAGCGAAATGAACGCCATGACAAGGGATCTCACCGCGAGTATCCGTGCGGAGGCGCTACGGCTGGGCCGCTGGCCCGCCTTCTGGATCGTCCTCGGTACCTGGATCCTGCTCAACCTGACCTTCGCCTACCTCTTCAACTACCTCGCCTACACCTCGGGCGAGAGCGGTGCGATGTCGGACGGCCTGCCTCGCGATGTCCTGCTCGGCCAACTCATGCCCGCCGCTGTGCCCGAGGTGTTCACACAGGGCATGTCGATGTTCGGCGGCGCGTTGGTGCTGATCCTCGGCGCTCTCGCGGTGGGCAGCGGATATGGCTGGGGCACGTGGAAAACCGTGTTCACCCAGGGCCCGAGCCGACCCGCGGCCGTGGGGGGACTGCTGTCGACGCTGCTGGTAGTGGTCCTCGCGCTTGTCCTGGTGGCCTTCGCCGTCGATGTCGGCATCGCCTCCGTGATCGCAGTCGGCGAATCCCAGCCGGTGACGATGCCGTCGCTCGACGACTCACTGATCGGAATCGTCACCGGTACCACGATTCTCGGCATGTGGATGCTCGCGGGAGCGCTCATCGGCGCCATCGCTCGTGGTCCCGCCCTCGCAGTCGGCCTCGGCCTGGTCTGGGTCCTGGTGGTGGAGAACCTGCTTCGCGGTGTGGCGGGGATCTTCGGCCCGATCGAAGCCGTCACCAACGTGCTCCCCGGTACGGCCGCGGGCTCGCTGGCCGGGGCGATGCGCACCGTGGAGGGGCCGGCCAACCCCGGCGTTCTCGACATCCTCACCCGCGGTGAATCTTTCGCTCTGCTGGCCGGGTATGTGATGGTTTTCGCCGGTGGCACCATCTGGTTGATGACCCGCCGCGATCTCACCTGACGCGCTGCGATCATCGAACCCGGCACCAGGTAGCGGCAGTCCGACACGGACGGCCGCTACCTGCGCGTCAGGTCAGGACCAGCCGGCCGGGTTGGACGCCGTTTCGCGGGAGATGCCCGAGCCCGTGTCGGGGAAGGCGCCGAAGCGCTCGTTGTGCAGGTGGGCGAAGAAATAGCACATCTGCTCGCATTCGGCGTCGGTGGTCGCGGCCTCGGGGTCGGAGCTGACGGCGTCGTAGTAGTCGCGGCCCATGGCCACGATGAATCCGCGGGCATAGAGGAAGCCGTCGTCGGAGCCGTCGGTGATCGCCTGGAGGTCGGCGCGGTCGATGTCGTAGAGCGCGCGTTCGGCGACGCGGTCGAGCGCGGTCAGTTCCGCGCTGCTGAAATCTGTTGACAGGGTGTTCAACTGGGCGAGAAAGGCGTCGAGTCGGCTGTCGAGGTCGCCTGCTGCCGTCCGCAGGGCCGTGGACGGATCGGTACCGGTGGCCGTCCAGGCCGACGCGATCAGATTCCAGAATCGGGCGATGTCTTCGGGGGTGCTCGTCACCTGCCGGACGGTACTGCTCGGGTCCGACACGGAGCGGGGTTCGAGGTCATCGGTCAGGCACGCAGGAGACGCTGGGCGAGGGCGGACAGACCTGCGGTGATCTGCTCGGGCGACAAGCCGCGTTCGCGTTGCTGGAGGTAGACCTCGGCGGCGAGTGGCGCGAGGACCGTATCGACCAGCGAATCCGGCTGTGGCACAGCGGCTTCGACCAGCAGCGACCGTACGTGCGCCGACCAGAACCCGTAGGCGCCGGTGGCGAAGCGGGCGCCGCCGGTCTCCGCGCCGAGCACCAGATGGGCGTGGGCGGCGAGCAATTCGACCATCGCCGCGTAGAAGGCGGCCAGGCGATCGGCCGGGGGCGCGCCGGGGCCGAGCGGGGGTGCGCCGCGCAGGAGCTGTTCCTGGAGGGCGCGTTCGTGCTCGTCGAGGAGGGCGACGGCGATCGCGTTGCGGTCGGGGTAGCGGCGGTAGAGGGTGCCGCGGCCCACGCCCGCGGCCTTGGCGATGTCGTCCATGGTGATCGTGCGTGGGTCGCGAGTGGCGAAGAGGCCGGCCGCCGCCGCCAGGACTTTCGCACGATTGCGGGCCGCGTCGGTGCGTTCGGTGGGTGGCTGCGCGTCGAGCGCCAAGCCGGTGATCAGGTCGGATCGTGGCTCCATGGGTACGACTGTAGCCCCGCAACGAATATCTGGACAACATGTCCACTTGTGTTCTATCGTCGAGAAATCGACAAGTGGACAACATGTCCAGTTAGGAAGATGTCATGACTCACCTGCTGCACCTCGACGCCAGCGCCCGGACGAACTCCCTCAGCCGCAAGCTGGGCGCCGAATTCGTCCGGGCCTGGCGCGACGCCGAGCCCGGCGGCACCTACACCTACCGCGACCTCGCCGCCGAGCCGACGCCGTTCATCGACGAGGGCTGGACCGAACTGTGTGACGCCGTCCTCGCCGCCGGGGTCACCGACCTCGACCGGCTCCCGGAACTCGCCGTCACTCCCGCGGCGAAGGCCGCATGGCGGGTGGCCGAACCGCTGCTGGCGCAGGTGCTGGCCGCCGACGTGATCCTGATCGGCACACCGATGTACAACTACTCCGTCCCCGCCGCTCTCAAGGCATGGCTCGACCAGGTCACCTTTCCCCGAATGTCGCTGGGGGAACGCAGGTTCGTCGTGGTGACCGCCCGTGGCGGTGCGTACTCGCCCGGTGCGCCCAAAGCGGCGTTCGACTACCAGGAGCGCTTTCTGCGCGACTTCTTCGCCGGTCACTTCGCGGTCACCGACACGGTTTTCGTCAACGCCGAACTGGCCAATGCCGTGCAGGATCCGAACCTGGCCCATCTGCGCGACACGCACGAAGCCTCCTTCGCCGCCGCGCAGGCCGAAGTGCGTTCGCTGGCAAAGGATTACGTGCGATGAGCTGGATAGTGCTCGGCCTGGCCGGGCTCGTCGAAATCGTGTGGTCGCAGACCATCAAACCGACCGAGAATTTCACCAGACTCGGTCCGACCCTGCTGTGCGTCGCGCTCGGCTCGCTCGCCGTCTATCTGCTCTCGCGCGCCATGCAGACCCTCCCGGTGGGCACCGCCTACGCGGTTTTCACCGGAATCGGCGCACTCGGCGCGATCGGTCTCGGTGTGCTCGTGCACAAGGATCCGCTGAGCGCGGGCCGCGTGCTGGCGCTGTCGCTGATCCTCGGCGGCATCGTGCTCGCGCGGGTGACGAATCCTGAGTAACTCTGTCGTACACCCGATGCGAGGATCGGCCGGTCATGACCGGTAAGGTCGGCTGATGGACCAGCCAGTTCGCCCCCCGGACCTGTCCACGCGGCCACATGAGCTCACGGTCGAGCGCGTGATGAAAGCCCAGCCCAGCCTGCTCTACGCGGCCTGGACCCAAGGCTTGGATTTATGGCTGGCCGTTCCCGGATCGGTGCTGATGCGCCCCGCCGTCAACGAGCCCCTCTACTTCGACACCGGCTCGCCTGAAAAGCGCAACCCCCATTACGGCCGCATTCTGCTGCTCGAGCCGAATCGGCGAATCGAATTCACCTGGGTCACCGCCGCCACCGACGGCGTGGAAACGGTGGTCGCCGCCGAGTTCCTCAAACAACCACGCGGTATCCGCCTGCGTCTGCGCCACTCCGGTTTCCCCACCGCGGCGATCCGGGACCTACACCAGCAGGTCTGGCCGGACAAACTCGAGCGTCTCGACGAAATCACCAGCGCCACCGTCTGAGTACCCGAGTAGGTTCGTCATCGCCACGCAACACAACTCGAACCGAAAGGATTGCGATGCCGACTCGCAGCGCACGCACACTCTGGTCAGGCGGACTGCAGGACGGGTCCGGGCAGGTCGAACTGGCCAGCTCGGGTGTGGGCAAGTTCGATGTGAGCTTTCCCCGCCGGGCGGCCGACACGGCCGAGGGCACCAGCCCGGAGGAGCTGATCGCGGCGGCGCATTCGTCGTGCTATTCGATGGCGCTCTCGGCGGAGATCGCCAATGCCGGCGGGACGCCGGAAAGCCTCGACGTCGATGCCGATGTCACCCTCGCGCCCGACCCGGCCGGTGGCTTCCGGATCAGCAAGATCAAGCTCACGGTGCGCGGTCGTGCCTCGGGGCTGGATGCCGACGGGTTCGCCGCGGCTGCCCTCGCGGCCAAGAACGGTTGCCCGGTCAGCAAGGCCCTCACCGGGGTGGCCGAGATCGAGCTGGACGCGGCACTGGCCTGAGCGGCGCTCGCCGTCACCGCTGGGTGAACCAGCGGTGCGCGGCGGGGGTGTACATGGCCGGGATCGCGATGACGACGGCCAGGATGTGCACGGTCCGGCAGCCTGCCAGCACGGTCGAGCTGGGGGACATGCCGTCGAACAGGGTCGCGTAGTCGTCGGTCGACAACACCACGGCCAGCGGCTCGATGATCAGCGAGACCAGGCCCACTACGCCGATGCCGACGGTCAGCAGCGCACGGGCCACCCGGCTGCCGTTCAGCATGTACAGGGCCACCCCGGCGACGGCCAGGTAGATGGCGAGCCGGGGTAGCAGACCCGTTGCGGTGGCGCCGAATTCATCGCCACCACGCACGGCGCGCAACAGGCCCTCGGTGGCTCCGGCGGCGAGCGCGGTGACGAGCCCGCCGAAGGCGACATTCACGGCGCGGGGGCGAGTGCTGGAAACAAGAAAGGCAGTGCCGGTCATGACACCGACACTGCCGTTCTCAGCTGCTCGCGAGGATCACCCTGCGGTAGGAACCTTGTCCACTACCGGAGTGCTACGCCGCGAGGCGAATTCCGTGAGTGCGGCGAACGCCAGCCCCAAACTCACCCACAGCGTGGTGGTTTCGGCCAGCGAAGCCACCCGGAAGTTCCACAGGAGGGTGGCGGGGAAGTCGTCGGCCACCTCGTTCACGCCGGGCAGCAGCACGTAACCGACCGTGGTGACCACGACGAACGCGCCCACCCCGGCGATGAGTCGCAGCGTGTCCGACGCGGCGAGCGCACGGTAGGCCGCGACAGCGGCCGCGACGGCCAGCAGGCCGAGCACGACGGCCGCGACCCACAGCCAGGTGCGCTCGTTGATGGTGTCCGGATCGCCCACCGCGGGCGGGTTGGCCGGATACTTGAAGAACGGCACCGCGACGATCGCCGCCCACGCGAGAACCGCCGAGGTCAGCGACAATTGGGGCCCCGACAGGTTCGTGAACCGGCGAGCCACGTTCACCGCCGACGCGAACAACGCGCCGAACGCCATGCCGGCCAAGCCCAGCGCGAGGAACTGTCCCGCCTTCTGACCCGGCCGGCTGACCAGCGGTTCTTCCTCGTCGCCGTGGGAGTGGCCCTGCGGCTCCGCGGCTTCGTGGCCGTGCTCGGCCGGAGCGGCCGCGGCCTCTTCGATAGCGATCGCGGCGTCCACCTGGGGCTCGCCGACGAAGTAGCCCACTGTCGCGGCCAGCAGGCCGGCGATCAAGCCGGCCAGCAGGCCACGCAACAGCAGGGTCTTGAGTGATCCGATCAGTGGCACGGAACACCCAGCAGGTGACGTCCGTCGTGCATCAGCTCGTGCAGGAACATCCCGCTACGCGAGACGGCCCCCTGGTCGAAACCGACCAGGTACAGGGCGAGCAGTGCAAGCAGGACGACACCGACCGTGACGAGCACGGTTGCGAGGGTGTCGAGACCGGTAGACCGGCTGGGTGAATGCGCGATAGCCATTCGGGTCCTCCTCTAGGGATACGCGTCCCACGGTTGAAGTGTGGTGCGAAGGTGCCGGTGTCTGGCTCTCCGGCACCGGGGACCCGGTACTTGGATACAGTGGCGCGACCGCTCCGGATTCACACCGGAATTACCGCGCACCCTCGCGGATGTTCCCTCGAACTGTGACAGCCGCGAGCCACCCACGTCAATACACGCAACCGCATGTCCAGCGGAAACGCCGCTGTCAGCCCTTCGCCGGCACGTCGAGGACGACCTCGAACTCGAGCAGCGAGGCGCCCGTCGACACCGGCTTGGGACGCTCGCCGTCGCCACCGTTTCCGGCGTGCGCAGCACGGGCCGGACCGTCACGCCACGCGGCGAACGAATCCTCTGAATCCCATTGCGTCACTACGAAATACCGGTTGTCACCGGCCACGGGACGCAGCAACTGGAACCCGAGGAAACCGGGGGAGTTCTCCACCGCTCCCGCACGCGCGGCGAACCGCTTCTCCAGCTCGGGGCCCGCGCCCTCGGGAACTTCGATCGCATTGATCTTCACAACAGCCATGCGGACAGTATCGCTGCCGACCGGCGCCGGGTGTTCGCGGCCCTGGCGGGCCTCGCCTCGGCGCGAGGACGGAGCTGGGGCAGTATCGGCGGTGTGTTGTACGACGAAGGCGGGTCCGGGGTTCCGATTCTGCTGTTGCACGGGTTGATGGGGAGCGCGCGGACGTGGGCCGATCAGGTGCCGTGGTTGCGGGAGTTCGGGCATGTCTACGCGGTGGACGCCGCCGGGCACGGCCGGCCGACGCCCGCCGAGCTCACGACGGAGGCGTTCGTGGCCGATCTGGCCGAGCGCACCGCCGCGATCACCGAGCCGATGGTGATCGTCGGGCACTCGATGGGCGCGATCCACGGGTGGGTCTTCGCGGCGACCTGGCCCGAACGGGTGCGCGCGATCGTCGTCGAGGACATCGCTCCCGATTTCACCGGCCGCACCGCCGCCCACTGGGCCGAGCTGATCCACTCCTGGCCGCAACCGTTCGCCGACGAGCAGGCGGTGCTCGACTATTTCGGCCCGGTCGCGGGCACGTATTTCCTGCGCGCGTTCACCGCCGCGTCCGACGGCTACCGGCTACACGGCGAGGTGGACACCTTCCGCGCGATCTCCGAGGAGTGGGGCACGCGCGACTTCTGGACCGAATGGAAGTCGCTGTGGGTGCCCACACTGCTCATCGAAGGTGAGCACACCATCACCCCGCCGGGGCAGATGCGGACGATGGCGCAGGTGCATCCCGATGCGGAGTATGTGCGCATCGCCGAGGCGGGCCACCTCGTGCACGACGAACAACCCGAGGCATACCGCGAACACGTCGGCCGGTTCCTGGAGCGCGTCACGAGGTGAGTCGGCAGGTGGTGGTCCCGATCCCCCGGCAGGTGCCGAGATCCGGCGTCACCCGGTGGGGCTTCCTTCGCCCGCGAGTGCGAACAGCCCATCGTCGGTCTGCTCGATCAGCCCGTCTACCAGCAGCGAGTCCAACGCTCGCGCACGCTGACCCGGATCGCGGGTCCATGCCAGGTCGAGGCGAATCCGCTCGACCGGACCTGACGCGTCGCGCAGCACATCGAGCAGCCGCCCACGAGCCTGACGGTCGGTGCCCTCGTACTTCTGCACCTTCCGCACCACGTCGGCGGCCGGTTTGCCCGCCGTGACCCAGGCGCAGCTCGGCAGCGGGCAACGGGCGCAGTCCGGGTTGCGGGCCGTGCACACCAGCGCGCCCAGTTCCATCAGGGCGGCCGAGAACCTCGCGGCCCGCGGCACCGGAACAGGCAGCAGCGCCTCGGTTTCGGCGAGATCGCGCGAGGACGGGTTGCCGGGCTCCCTGCCGTGGACCGCCCGAGCCACCACGCGTCGAACGTTCGTGTCCACCACGGGAACTCGCTGCCCGTAGGCGAAACAGGCCACCGCGCGAGCGGTGTACGCGCCGATGCCGGGCAGGCTCAGCAGCACGTCGACGTCGGTGGGGACCACGTCACCGTGTTCGGTCGCCAGCACCCGCGCGCACTCGTGCAGCCGCAACGCCCGCCGCGGATATCCCAACTTGCCCCACGCCCGCAGCACCTCCGCTTGCGAGGACGCCGCCATCGCCGACGGCACCGGCCAGCGTGCCACCCATTCGCGCCAGATCGGCTCCACCCGCACCACCGGCGTCTGCTGGAGCATGATCTCGCTCATCAGGATGTGCCATGCGGTCGCGTCCGGTTCGCGCCACGGCAGCGGGCGCGCCGTGTCGTCGAACCAGTCGAGCAGGGCCTGCGCGTCGATGCTCACTGTTCCCGTTTCCTCTGAGCCAGTCTCTCTTTGCCGACGCGTAACGTGGCGGACTCGCTGGTAACCAAGGGTCTGTGCACAATGGTCGGTATGCCTGGTTCCAATCCGATAAGCGCCTGGAAGTCGTTGCGCGAAGGCAATGAGCGCTTTGTCAACGACACCCTGCAGC
The DNA here is from genome assembly GCF_042794235.1 of Nocardia sp. NPDC056541. Classification (NCBI taxonomy): domain Bacteria; kingdom Bacillati; phylum Actinomycetota; class Actinomycetes; order Mycobacteriales; family Nocardiaceae; genus Nocardia; species Nocardia sp. NPDC056541. Next base: position 331,545 of record NZ_JBHTUD010000006.1, on the reverse strand, counting down.
ATCCTAGCCAGGGTGCCGCGGACCGAGCCAAACTCGTCAAGGGCCAAAACCCCCACGCGATCCTGTTCGGCTGCGGTGATTCCCGCGTCGCCGCCGAGCTGATCTTCGACCAGGGGCTCGGCGACATGTTCGTGGTGCGCACAGCGGGCCACGTCGTGGACAGTTCGGTGCTCGGCTCGATCGAATACGGCGTCGAGGTGCTCAACGTGCCACTGATCGTCGTCCTCGGGCACGACAGCTGCGGCGCCGTGAAGGCCACCATCGACGCGCTCGACGGCGGCGAGGTGCCCGGTGGGTTCATTCGCAGCGTGGTCGAGCGGGTGACCCCGTCGATCCTGGTCGGGCGACGCGAAGGGCTCACCTCGCTCGACGATCTCGAAGCGCGTCACGTGGTGGAGACCAGCAAGCTGCTCATGCAGCGCTCGATGATCATTTCCCAGCGTGTTGCCACTGGTCAGTGCGCTATCGCGAGCGTCACCTACAAGCTCGAAGACGGTCGCGTGCACCTGCGGCGCACTGTCGGCAATATCGGCGAGGTGGTCTGAACCGCCGGCTTCTCCCCGGTTCGGCCCCCGACACGCCGAGGTCATCGAGCGCGCCCCTGCGCGCTGCGCTTACCGTTGAGGCGTGCTGGAACCGAATGGACCGCTGTCACCGGAGATCTACTGGCGCCGCCGTGCACTCGCGATCGGCGTCATCGTCGTCGCGCTCGCGATCGTGATCTGGCTCGTCACCATGGTCGCGCGCGGTGGGGACTCGTCCGGCGCCGACAACGCGGCCGCGAGCACGACCACGTCGGCGGAGTCGAGCGCGTCCGAGACGAGCTCGGCGTCGAGTAGTGCGTCGTCGAGTAGTGCGTCGGCCACGCCCATCAGTGGGTCGGTCACGCCCAGCGCGACGACGACCGCCGTCGATCAGCCCGCGGCACAGCCGTGCCCGGATCAGTCGCTGGCGCTGAAGGTGACGGTCGGCCAGCCGACCTATCGGGTCGGCGACCAGCCCGCGTTCGGCACAGTGATCACCAACATCTCGTCCGCGGCCTGCTCGCGTGACCTCGGCGCGGGCCCGCAGTTCCTCGTCTACACCCTCGACGGCCAGCGCAGGCTCTGGGCGAGCAACGACTGCAACCAGGACGATCCGGCGGAGATGAAGACGCTCAAGGCCGGTGAACAACTCTCGTACAAAGGCACCTGGTTCGGCACCACCTCGCAGCCGCAGTGCGCGGGTGACCGCCTCCAGGTGCCCGCGGGTGCGTACATGGTCGTAGCCCAGCTCGGTGCCGTTCGCAGCGCCGCGGAGCCGTTCAACCTCGCCTCTTGACGCCGCGCTCCCGCATGCCGGGGGCATTGTGCGGGTGCGCCATAGGTCACATGTTCAAGATGGGTTGATTTGCAGCGTTCGCAAGATCGGCGGTGCCGTCAATGGACATTGGCGCGGCATTGGCGAACCGGCGCTGAATCAGGCGATTGCCGCAGTTATTCCACGGCCACCACTTCGCGGGGTGCGCGGGATTTGCGGAGTTCGGCCAATCGCAGTGCCGATCGGAGATCCCCGACCTCGTGGATACGCATCGTGCCGGTCTTGGTTTTCTCCGAACCGGGCGGAACGAGCGCGGTGGTGAACCCCAGCCGTTCGGCTTCGGCCAGGCGTCTGCCGAGCCCGGTGACCTTGCGAACCTCACCCGCCAGCCCGACCTCGCCGAGGATCACCCACCCCGCGGGCAGGGCGATGTCGGCCTCGGCGGAGGCGATGGCCAAGGCGATGGCCAGGTCGGCGGTCGGCTCGAGCAGGCGCATCCCGCCGACGGTCGCCGCGTACACATCGTGCTTGCCGAGAAATACCCGGCCGCGGCTCTGCAACACCGCCAGCACCATGGCGACGCGGTTGTAGTCCAGCCCGCTCACCGCCCGGCGTGGCTGCGGGATCTCGGTCTTGACGGTCAGCCCCTGCACCTCGGCCACCAGCGGCCGTTTGCCGTCCATCGCGACGGTCACCGCCGTACCGGGGACGGTGTCGGTGCGATGGTGCAGGAACAACCCGGACGGATCGTCGACGCAGGCGATGCCGTCGTCGTGCAGTTCGAAGCAGCCCACCTCGTCGGCGCTGCCGAACCGGTTCTTGATGCCGCGAACCATGCGCAGCGACGAATTCTTGTCGCCCTCGAACTGCAGCACCACGTCCACCAGGTGTTCGAGCGTGCGCGGGCCGGCCACGTTGCCGTCCTTGGTGACGTGTCCGACCAGCAGCACCGCGATCCCGGTCGCCTTGGCCAGCGAGGTCAGCGCCGCGGTGACCGCGCGCACCTGGGTGACACCGCCGATCACCCCGTCCACCTCCGGTGCCAGCATGGTCTGCACGGAGTCGACGACCAGCAGCGACGGCCGCACCTGCTCCACATGCCCCAGCACGATCGACAGATCCGATTCGGCCGCCAGGTACACCCGGTCGTGCACCGCGCCCGTGCGATCGGCCCGCAGCCGCACCTGCCCGGCGGACTCCTCGGCGGTCACGTACAGCGCGGTCTCTTCGCGCGCCGCCGCCCACCGGAACGCGACCTCGAGCAGCAGCGTCGACTTGCCGACTCCCGGCTCGCCGGACAGCAGCACCACCGACCCCGGCACCACCCCGCCTCCGAGGACCCGATCGAGCTCGCTCACCCCCGTCGACCGCGCCTGCGTGACCTTGGCGTCGATCTGCGACAGCGGCGCCGCCGCGGTACTCGGCAGCATCGCTCGCCGCCCTGGAGCAGCGGTGGACGCCGAAACGGCCACCTCGTTCACCGTTCCCCAGGCGCCGCAATCAGGGCACTTACCCACCCACTTGGACACCTCGTGCGTGCACGCGGAGCACCGGAAGACTGCTTTGGTCTTGGCCACACGCGCACCCTACGGACCCGGACCGACACAAAAAGGAAGAGCCGCCGCGAAGTTCGCGACGGCTCTTCCTCACGGCTGGTGTCAGTGACCGCCCGCGCCCTCGGGCGCCGGGCCGGACTTCTCGTTCTCGATGCGCGGGACGGCCGCGGCATCGACCGGGACCGACACCTGCACGGTGCCCGCGTCCTTGAAGTTGAAGGTGACGTTGTAGGTCAGGCCGGGGACGATGTCCTTGGACAGGCCCGTGATCTCGATCGTGGCCGGGGTCTTCACCGGGTCGTTCGAGGGGATGTCGATACCCGCCGCGCCGGTCGGCGCGGCCCCGGTGGTGGTCGGCGCCGCCGAGGTGGTGCCGTGGTGATCGTCGGCCGCGGCGGGCTTGGTCTCACCCGGTCCCACGACCACGGTCTGCTGCGGCTTCAGCACGAACTTGGGGTCGCCCGCGGCTCCGGTGATCTTGACCTGGCCCAGGTCGGTGCTCACGCTGGTCAGCTCGTCGGTGACGGTCTCGCTGTTGTTGATGATCGACAGCGCGATCACCGCCTTGCCGCCCTTGTCGTGCTCGGCGGCGGCCTCCGGATACACGATGTGCACGTTGCGCAGGGCGATGGCGCCGACGTTGGCGTGGTTGCCGTTGATCGCGGCGGCCTGCGTCGAGGTCTGGGTGTGCTGGCCGGCACTGCAGCCGGTCAGGGCGATGCCCGCGGCAGCGGCGAGCGCGGCAACCGTCACCATGCGACGTCGCGCCGAGTGGGCGGTCACAGCTTTCAGGGCAGTCACGGTTTGTCCTCCATGTCGACCGGGCTCACTCCGTCCACACGGGGATCGGAGGGTAGTAACTAGGCAGCGTAGTAGTTCACTTCGCGCGGGTGACGTTCGGGCTCGCGACGCGCGGGTGCGGAAGTAACAGTTCGGTGTCTCGAGGGGGTTTGCCGGATCGATGCCGGGATCGCGCTGTGCGATAACCTGTCGCTGTGCTGGTGGTTAACCCGTTCTGCCACAACACAATGCACAACAATTCTGTATTGTCAACCCCTGCGATGGCCTCGTTGTGGCCCTGACCTGCACAGTTGATCGCGCCGTTATCGAGTCGCATGTTAAACTGTGAACATCGAAAGGGGCACGGGACACATGATTTTTAAGGTCGGAGACACCGTCGTTTACCCCCACCACGGAGCGGCGCTGATCGAAGCAATCGAGACCCGCACCATCAAGGGTGTGCAGAAAGAGTATCTGGTCCTGAAGGTTGCGCAAGGCGACCTGACCGTTCGGGTTCCCGCAGAGAACGCTGAATACGTCGGCGTCCGTGACGTCGTCGGCCAAGAAGGTCTCGACCGCGTCTTCCAGGTGCTGCGCGCGCCACACACGGAGGAGCCGACCAACTGGTCCCGCCGTTACAAGGCCAACCTCGAGAAACTCGCCTCCGGCGATGTGAACAAGGTGGCCGAAGTGGTGCGTGACCTGTGGCGTCGTGAGCAGGACCGCGGCCTGTCCGCCGGTGAGAAGCGGATGCTCGCCAAGGCCCGTCAGATCCTCGTCGGTGAGCTCGCGCTCGCCGAGGGCACCGACGACGGCAAGGCCGAATCGCTGCTCGACGAGGTTCTCGCCGCGGCTTCCTAGAAACAAACGAACAAGTGCGACCTGTCGTAGCACTGGTCCCTGCCGCCGGTCGTGGCGTGCGCCTGGGTGAACCCACCCCGAAGGCGTTCGTCGCGGTCGGCGGCACACCTATGGTCCGGTTGGCCGTCGACGGTCTGATCGCGTCCGGTGCGGTGCACCGGGTTGTCGTGGTCGTGCCCGCCGAACTGGTCGAGGCCGCATCCGCGCTGCTGTCCACCACCACCTCGCTGACCGGCGGTTCGCTGACCGGCGGTTCGATGCCCCCTGTGCCGGTGCAGGTGGTGGTGGGCGGCGCCGAGCGCACCGATTCGGTGCGCGCGGGCATCGCCGCCGCGCCCGACGCCGCGTGCTATCTCGTGCACGATGCCGCACGAGCGCTCACCCCACCGGAACTGATCGCACGGGTGGCCGCCGAGCTCCAGGCAGGCAGTCAGGCCGTGGTACCCGCGTTGCCCGTCGTGGACACCGTGAAGTCGGTCGACGACGCGGGCATCGTCACCGGGACCCCCGATCGCGCCCACCTGCGCGCCATCCAAACCCCCCAGGGCTTCGCCGCCGACCTGCTCCGCCGCGCCTACGCCACCGACGATGGCGCCACCGACGACGCCGGCCTGGTCGAACGCCTCGGTGTCGCCGTGCACACGGTCCCCGGTGACCCACTGGCATTCAAGATCACCACCCCTCTCGACCTACGCCTGGCCGAGGCGCTGCTGGCTGACGGCGGTCGTTCGCCTGCCGTCGGGCGTCCCGGCGTCGAGCAGGCGGTTGCCCGATGAGAGTCGGTATCGGCAGCGACGTGCACCCCATCGAGCCGGGACGGCCCTGCTGGATGGCCGGTCTGCTGTTCCCGGATGCCGACGGCTGCGCGGGCCACTCCGACGGTGACGTCGCCGCCCACGCGCTCTGCGACGCCCTGCTCTCCGCCGCCGGCCTCGGCGACGTGGGCGCTGTCTTCGGCGTAGGCCGCCCCGAATGGGCCGGTGTCACCGGGGCCGCCATGCTCACCGAGGTCCGCAGGCTGCTGGCCGACGAAGGCTTCGAGATCGTGAACGCCGCTGTGCAGGTCATCGGTAATCGCCCGAAGATCGGCCCCCGCCGCGCCGAAGCGCAAAAAGTGCTCGGCGAACTCCTCGACGCCCCCGTGTCGGTGTCGGGCACCACGACGGACGGTCTCGGTCTGACCGGTCGCGGCGAGGGTATCGCCGCTATCGCCACCTGTCTGATCGCGGCGTGTTCGTAGCCCCTACGGGCCACTGAACCTTTCTTTCCGCGCATTGCTTTTCGCCGATTCGATCAGCCGTTCCGTTCACTACGGCGCCACGAACCGGCCGGTCAACCCCACCCCAATCCCACCGACTAGGATCGAATGCCGTGACCTTGCGCCTTTTTGACACCGACACGCGGACCATGCGGGAATTCACCCCGCTGGTCCCCGGCCGTGCCTCGGTGTATCTGTGTGGGGCCACCGTTCAGGGGCAACCCCATATCGGTCATGTGCGCAGTGGCGTCGCCTTCGACGTGCTGCGCCGCTGGTTGCTCGCGCACGACTACGACGTGCAGTTCATCCGCAATGTCACCGATATCGACGACAAGATCCTGAACAAGGCCGCCGAAGCGGGCAGGCCGTGGTGGGAATGGGCCGCGACCCACGAGCGCGCGTTCGACAAGGCCTACGAGACCCTCGGCGTGCTGCCGCCGTCGGCCGAACCGCGCGCCACCGGTCACATCACCCAGATGATCGATCTGATGCAGCGCCTGATCGAGCGCGGCCACGCCTATGCCGCCGACGGCGATGTCTATTTCGATGTGGTGAGTTGGCCGAATTACGGTGAGCTGTCGGGCCACAAACTCGACGACGTGCACCAGGGCGAGACCCCGACCCGCGGCAAGCGCGACCCCCGCGACTTCACGCTGTGGAAGGCCGCCAAGCCCGGCGAGCCGAGCTGGCCGTCGCCGTGGGGCCCCGGTCGCCCCGGCTGGCACCTGGAATGCTCCGCGATGGCCGAGTTCTATCTCGGCGCGGAATTCGATATCCACTGCGGTGGAATGGATTTGATTTTCCCGCACCACGAGAACGAGATCGCCCAGTCCAAAGCCGCGGGTGATGGTTTCGCGCGTTACTGGCTGCACAACGGCTGGGTGACGATGGGCGGGGAGAAAATGTCGAAGTCACTCGGCAACGTGCTCTCGGTGCCGAATGTCCTCACCCGGGTGCGCCCGGTAGAATTGCGTTTCTACTTGGGCAGCGCGCATTACCGATCGATGCTCGAATACTCCGACAAGGCACTCGACGACGCGGTCGCCTCCTATCAGCGCATCGAAGCCTTCGTGCAGCGAGTGCTGGACCGCGCGGGCGAAGTGCCCGTCGGTAAATGGACCGACGGATTCGCCGCCGCGATCGACGACGATCTGGCAGTCCCGAAGGCGCTGGCCGAAATTCACCACGTGGTGCACGAAGGCAATCGCGCGCTGGAAGCGGGTGCGGTGGAGACCGCGGTCGAACTGGCCGGTCAGGTGCGGGCGATGCTGGGAATTCTCGGCGTCGACCCGCTCGACGAACAGTGGTACACCCCCGCCGACAATTCGGCGGCGATCGACGCGCTCGACGTGCTCGTCCGCACGGAGCTGGATCGCCGCGCGAACGCGCGGGCCGACAAGAACTGGGCAGAAGCCGATGCCGCACGGGATCGGCTCATCGCCGCGGGTATCGAGGTAACCGATACCCCGCAGGGGCCGGAATGGTCGCTGGGCGCATCGAGCGGAAAGGCGAACTGATGGCAGGCAATTCACAGCGACGCGGAGCAGTCAGGAAGAGCGGCACCAAGAAGGGCGCCGTCGCCGGTTCCGGCGGGAAGCATCGCCGCGGTCTCGAGGGTAGGGGCGCGACCCCGCCCGCGTCCGAGCGCACCAAGCACCCCGCCGCCAAGCGGGCCAGAGCGGCGGCCAAAGCCAATGCGGCACAGGGTCGGCCGACCGGAAAGTCCGGCGTCCCGCGCGCGGGACGCAAGTCCGACGAGGGTCCCGAGTTGGTGCTCGGCCGCAACCCCGTGCTCGAGTGTCTGCGCGCCGACGTGCCGGCGACCGCCCTGTACGTGGCGGTCGGCACCGAGAACGACGACCGGCTCTCGGAGAGCGTGCAGCGCGCCGCCGACATGGGCATCTCCATTCTCGAGGTGCCCCGCACCGATCTGGACCGGCTGAGCGCCAACGGAATGCACCAGGGCGTGGCCCTGCAGGTGCCGCCGTACCGCTACGCCCATCCCGACGATCTGATGGACCGGGTGAAGTCCACTGCCGAGCCCGCCCTGCTGGTCGCGCTCGACAACATCACCGACCCGCGCAACCTCGGTGCCGTCATTCGCTCGGTGGCCGCGTTCGGCGGTCAGGGCGTGGTGATCCCGCAGCGTCGCAGTGCCAGCGTCACCGCCGTGGCGTGGCGTACCAGTGCGGGTGCGGCTGCCCGCCTTCCCGTCGCCAGGGCCACCAATCTGACTCGCACACTGAAGGATTGGGCCTCGCAGGGCATTCAGGTCATCGGCCTCGACGCCGACGGCGACACCACCCTCGACAACTTCGACGGCAGTGTCCCTACGGTCGTGGTCGTGGGTTCGGAGGGCAAGGGCCTGTCGCGTCTGGTGCGCGAGAACTGCGACTCGATCCTGAGCATCCCGATGGCGGGCCCGGTCGAGTCGCTCAACGCCTCGGTTGCCGCGGGCGTCGTCCTCGCCGACATCGCCAGGCAGCGCCGTCTGGGCTGAGTCCGCGCGGTTGACGGGCAAAACTGCTCTGTCACCGTACAATTCGTGCTGTGGCGATCCCTAATCAGCCGATCGGCGAAACGGTCGAGCACCCGCAGGCCAACCTGATCCTTGTGCTCGGGCTGCTCAGCCCGTTCTGCTGTGGGATCTTCGGGCCGATCGCGTGGGTGCTCGGCAAGCGGGCACTCAACGACATCGACGCGTCCTACGGTGCGCTCAGCGGCCGGTCTCAGGTGTTGATCGGCTATATCGCGGGCATCTTCGGCACCATCTGCATGCTGCTGTTCGCGATGCTGTACCTGGCCGGGTCCTGCAACGGGAACTTCTAGGCTCAGTCCAGGCTCGGGCGCACGCCGGGCGCGTCCCAGGCGGGCCATTCGCCGCTGACGCTGCCGGTCCAGTTCGGCGGGCGGCGCTCCTTGAACGCCACCATCGCCTCGCCACCGTCGACACTCTTGGCAACCTGCGCGTTGAGCTCGGATTCGAGCTGCCCGACCACCGCGGGCGTCATGCCGAGGCTCTCCCAGATGAGCCGCTTGGTGAGCGCGACCGGCAGGGGAGCGGTCCCGGTGGCGATATCGTGGGCCACCGCCATCGCGGTCATCAGCACCTCGTCGGCGGGCAGTGCGGCATTGGCCAGTCCGAGTGACTTGGCTTCGTCACCGTCGAAGGTGCGCCCGGTGAGCATGATGTCGGCGGCGTTGGCCAGGCCGGCCAGGCGCGGCACCGTCCAGTGCGCGAACCCGTCGGCGAGCACCCCGCGACGCACCTGGTTCAGCCCGTACACCGCGTCGCGAGCGAAATAGCGCAGGTCGCACTGCAGCGCCAGCGCCAGCCCGATACCGACCGCATGCCCGTTCACCGCGGCGATCACCGGTTTACGGACCTGCCAGGGGGGCGGATCGAGCGTGGCGCTCACGTCGCCACCGCGCGCGGCCAGGTCGGCGCCGGCGCAGAACGCCGGCGGGGTGCCGGTGATCACGACGGCGCGGATCGCGTCCTCGGTATCGCACCGGCGAAGGGCGGCGCTCAGCTCGGCCGCCATCGTCGGGGTGACGGCGTTCTGCTTGGCTGGCCGGTTGAGCGTCAGTAGCGCGACGCCGCCTTCGACATCGACGAGCAATTCCGAACTCATGGGATGGAATCGTACTAGCGACCGGCCAGCAAGTGTCTGCCGATCGCGTACTTGTGCACTTCCGTCGGGCCATCGTAAAGACGGAACGCGCGCATGTCGCGGAACAACATCTCCACCACCGTCTCGTCGCTGATCCCGATCCCGCCGAGCACCTGCACACAGCGATCGGTGACCTTGAACAGCTCCTCGGACACATACGACTTGGCCATCGACGATTCGTGTCTGGCCTGCTGTCCCTGATCCATCAGCCAGCAGGCGTGCCAGATCGTCAGCCTGCACTGGTGCAGCGCCACCTCGTTGTCGGCGAGCATGAACGACACGCCCTCGTGCTCACCGATCGGCTTGCCGAACGCGGTGCGCGTACGCGCGTAGTCCAGCGCGATGGACTGGGCGCGGGCCGCCGCGCCGAGCCAGCGCATGCAGTGTGTGAGCCGAGCGGGGGCGAGCCGTAATTGCGCGTACCGCAGGGCTTGTCCGGTGCGACCGAGCACGGCCGTCGGCGGCAGCGTGAGATTGTCGAACCGGACGACCGCGTGCCCGCCGACGTAGTTGCGGTCCATCGTGTTCATGATCCGCTCGATCACGATGCCCGGCGCGTCACCGTCGGCGAGGAACAGGGTCGGCCCGGCGGGCAGGTGGGGGTTCTCGGCGAGCAGGGCCATGATGATCCAGGTCTTGGCGCCGTCGGCGCCGGTGATCAGCCACTTGAGGCCGTTGATCACGAAGTTCTCGCCGTCGAACACCGCCTCCGTGCTGAGCTGCCCGGGGTCCGACCCGGCCCCGCCGGGCTCGGTCATCGCGAACACCGAGCGCTGTTCACCGCGAATCACCGGCATCAGATACTGGTTGACCTGCTCCGGGTCGGCGACTTTGCCGAGCAGGAACATGTTCCCCTCGTCGGGCGCGGCGCAGTTCATGGCGACCGGTCCGAGCGTGGACCACCCCGCCGCCTCGTACACCAGCGCCTGCTCGACGTGGCTGAGTCCGAGCCCGCCGTATTCCACCGGCGCCTGCACGGTCAGCAGCTTCTCGGCGCGGGCCAGTTCGACGAGTTCGGCCCGCAGGTCGTCGTTGGGGCCGTGCGCGGTGAGCCGGGGATCGCGCTCGAACGGCACGATCTGCTCGACGACGAAGGCGCGAACCCGATCTCGCAGTGCGGCCAGATCATCCGGAACGGTGAAGTCGATCATGCTGGCCATTCTGCGCGCCGACCTCCGTGGTTCGCGGCCGTTCGGGCATCGGAGCGGGATCCGGCGCGGGTTCAGCGCGCGTGCGCGAGTTGCCGATTGCGATGTCCGACGACCCGGCACACCAGGTAGATGCCGAACGAGATCGCGGTGACGAAGGTCGACACCGGAACACCGGGGGCGAGCGACAGCAGCAGCCCGCCGACCGCGGCGACCTCGGCGAAGATCACCGACAGTACGGTCGCCCGCATCGGGCTCGAGGTCACCTGCGCGGCCGCGGCGGCCGGGGTGATCAGCAAGGCGAGCACCAGCAGCGCGCCGACGATCTGCACGCCGAACGCGGCGGTGATGCCGAGCAGTACCGCGAACACCACCGACAGTGCCCGCACCGGCACCCCGCGCGCGATCGCGACCTCGGGATCGGAGCTGGCGAACAACAGCGGCCGATACACCACGGCCAGCACGGCGAGCACGCCCGCGGTGCAGGTGACCAGCAGTGCGAGCCCGTCGTAGCCGACCCCGGCGACCTGCCCGGTGAGCAGGGAGAACTTCGACCCGGCCCGCTCCGGCGCGAGCCACAGGAACAGCACCGACAACCCGAGCCCGAACGACAGCACCACCGCGATCACCGAATCACGTTCGCGCGCACGAGAACCCAGCCACCCGAACAGCACGGCCGCGACCACCGAACCGGCGATCGCCCCGAATCCGACCCCGACCCCGACGAGCAGCGCCGCCGACGCGCCGGTGAGCGAGAGCTCGCTGGTGCCGTGCACGGCGAACGACATCTGCCGGGCGACGATCAGCGGTCCGATCAAGCCGGCCAGCAACCCGAGCAGGGCACTCGCCAACAGCGCCTGCTGCACGAAGTCGTAACCCAGCAGGTTCGCGGTGGTGGTGAAGTCGAACATCTGCTGGAACACCTTGGTGAGCTTTTCCATCAGGCGGTACCGCCGAGGGCGTCCATATCGTCGCCGGTTCCGACGACCACCAGGCGGCCGCGTACCCGCAGCACCTCGACCTCGGTGCGGTAGAGCTCCGACAGCGTCTGCGAGGTCATCACCTCATCGGGCGTACCGATCCGGAAGCCACCGTCCACCAGGTACAGCACCCGGTCCACCAGCGGCAGGATCGGGTTGATCTCGTGGGTCACGAACAGCACCGCGGTGTCGTGTTCGCGGCGGCGCCGGTCGACCAGCTCGGCGACCAGGCGCTGGTTCGCCATATCCAGGCTCAGCAGCGGTTCGTCGCACAGCAGTACCGACGGGTCGCCGACCAGGGCCTGCGCGACCCGCAACCGCTGCTGCTCCCCACCGGACATCGTCTCCAGCGACGCGTGCGCGAACGACCCGGCGCCCACCGCGGCGATGGCCCGCTCGACCTTCGCTGCCCGGCTGCGACGCCCGCGCCATCCGAGCCCCCACCGATGCCCGTCCACGCCGAGGCCGACCAGGTCGACGCCGCGTAGCTGCACGCCCGCGTCGATGGTCTTCTGCTGCGGGATGTAGCCGATGCCCGGATTGCCCACCCCGGCTCGCCTGCCCGCGATCTCCGCGCTGCCCGAGCTCAGGTCGAGGGTGCCGAGCAGGGCGCGCAGCAGCGAGGTCTTGCCCGAGCCGTTGGGTCCGAGGACGGCGATGAACTCACCCGGCCGCACGTCGAGGTCGAGGTCGCGCCAGAGGGTGCGGTCGCCGAAGGCCATGGTGGCCCCGCGCAGCCGGATCGCCGCGTCGGCGGTCTCGATGTCCGGTGCGGCGGTGGTGTCCGACAGTGCGGTTGCCTCGGTCATGGGGGTCCTCAGCGCAGGGCCGCGGCGAGCGCCTTGGCGTTGGCGGTCTGCCACTGGATGTAATCCATTCCGGCAGGCAGGGTTTCGGTGACCTCGACCACGGCGATGCCCGCGGACTGCGCGGTGGCCCGCAGGTCCTGGGTGATCTTGTCCTCGGTCTGGGTGTTGTAGATCAGTGCCTTGACCTGCTTGCCGGTGATCAGGTCGCGGGTGGCGGCGACGGCGGCCGGGGCCGGGTCGGTCTCCTGCTCGATCGCTTCCTGGAACTCGTGCGGGGTCTTGTCCTGCGCGGTCGCGGCCGTGAGCAGGTAGTGCGCGAGCGGCTCGGACTGGGCGACCGGCGCGTTCGGTGTCTGGGTGGCGATGGTGCCGGTGATGGTGCTGACGCCGATCAGCTGATTCTTGAAGGCGACCGCGCGCTCGGTGTAGGCATCGGCGTGCGCGGCGTCGACCTGGCCGAGCTGGGCCGCGATCCGATCGGCGACGGCGGCGACGGTGCTCACGTCGTACCAGACGTGCTCGTTGTCGTCGTTCTTGTCCGCGCGCTGCTCGAACGCCTCGACGGTCCGCTTGTCCTTGCCCGAGATGGCCTTCTCGATGAACTCGTCGTAGTGCCCACCGTTGAACACGACGAGATCCGCGTCACTGATCTTGGCGGTGTCGGTGGCCGAGGTCTCGAACGAATGCGGATCGGCGGCGGGGTCGCTGATGATCGAGGTCACCTGGGCATCCGGCCCGGCAACGGCAGAGGCCACCGAACCCCACACATTGGTGGAGGCGACGATCTGGGGGGTATCGGAATCGCTGGAGCTGGTACCGCAGGCGCTGAGGACGACCACGGCCGCCACCCCCGCCGTGAGACCGGCGAACAAGCGGGCGAATCGAGGGTTCACGCGGCACTCCTGGCGAGCAAGCTCTAGATCGTAATGGAAATCGTTACCGTTTTAGATTAGCAGCTACGAATACCCAGTACGAACCGCATCGAAAAGCCGGGCTCGAAATTCGAACCCGGCTTGTCGAGCGTTGTCAGACCAGGGCGTTGACCGGCTGGCTGAGCAACTGGGCGCACCGGAGCAGGCCCAGGTGGCTGTACGCCTGGGGGTGGTTACCGAGGGAACGCTCGGCGACCGGGTCGTATTCCTCGCTGAGCAGGCCGGTGGGTCCCGCGGCGGCGACCAGCTGGGCGAACAGCGCCTCGGCGTCGGAGCGCCTGCCGATCAGCAGGTACGCCTCCACCAGCCAGGCGGCACACAGGTGGAAGCCACCTTCGCCGCCGGGCAGCCCGTCGTCGTGGTGGTACCGGTACACCGTGGCGCCGCTGCGCAGTTCGGCCTCGGTGGCCACCACCGTCGCGGCGAAGCGTGGGTCGGCGGGATCGATCAGGCCGCTCAGGCCGATGTGCAGGGTGGCCGCGTCCAGGTCGGTGCCGTCGTAGGCGGCGGTGTAGGACTGGACCTCGTCGTTCCAGCCCTTCGCCTTCACCTCGTCGGCGATCGTGTCGCGCAAGCTCACCCAGTCGGGATCGGCGGGGCGGTCGAAGCGATCCGCCAGGGTCAGGGCGCGGTCGATGGTGAGCCAGCCCATCACCTTCGAGTACACGTGGTGGCGCGGGTTGCCGCGGATCTCCCAGATGCCGTGGTCGGGTTCGGTCCAGCGGCGCTGCACCGCCGACACCATCGCGTGCACCAGTTCCCAGTCGGCATCCGGCAGGGCCTTGGCCGGTGCGGTGATGCCCTGGCGCTCGCGTTCGTGTGACATCGAGGTGATCAGGTCGACGATCGGCCCGAACACGTCGAGCTGCACCTGCATGTTGGCCGCGTTGCCCACCCGCACCGGCCGCGATCCGGCATAACCGGGCAGCGCGTCGATCACGGCCTCGGGCGGCAGGGTCTCGCCGTAGATCGTGTACAGCGGGTGCAGGCGCTCCGGTCCCGGCAGGGTGTCGAGCACCTTGTGTACCCAGCCGAGGAACTCCTCGGCCTCGGTCAGCGAGCCCAGGGTCACCAGTGCCTGCGCGGTCAGCGACGCGTCACGCAGCCAGCAGTAGCGGTAGTCCCAATTGCGCACGCCGCCGATGTCCTCGGGCAGCGAGGTGGTGGCCGCGGCCAGGATCGAGCCCGACGGGCGATGGACCAGCCCGCGCAGGGTGAGCGCCGAACGCTTCATCAGATCCGGCTTGAGCGGCGGCAGCAGCAATTCCGAGGCCCACTGCGACCAGTACTGCTCGGCGAGCTGGCGGCGCTGTGGCTCGGGCGTCATCGAGGGCGCGAGATCCGCGGTTCCGCACCGCAATTCGAGCACGACCGGCCCGAGCGACGGGTCGACCACCGCGCGCGCCTGCTCGTTGGTGCCGTCGGACAGGATTTCCCACTCCACACCGGGGGAGCGAAGCACCATCGGATCATTGGTGCCGCTGACCTGAATCCCGCTGCGTACGACCTGCATTCGCACCGGCACCTGGCCGAACTCCGGTTGTGGCGCGAAGGTGACCACGGCCTTCGCGGCGCCGGTGATCACCCTGGTCAGATCGGTGCGATCGGGAGCCACGTCGTGCGGCAGGTAGTCGGCCACTTGCAAACTGGCCCACCGTGTTTCGACCGTCATCGTGCCGTCCACATACCGCTGCGACAGTGGCAGGCTCGGCCGCTCCGGCGCCACCGTGAAGTGCCCGGCCGCCGCGCCGCCGAGCAGATGCGCGAACACCGCCGCCGAATCCGGTTCGGGGTGGCAGAGCCAGGTGACCGTCGCGTCGGGGGTGAGCAGCGCGACCGAGCGCGGGCTGGCCAGCATGCTCAGCCGCTCGATCCGGGGGGCGCTCGCCCCGGCCAGCCAGGTCCGCCGCTCCTCGACGAGGAACGCCAGCGCGCGCGCCACCTCCTCGGTGGAGTTCACATGCAGCTTGGCGATGCTCTCGCCCTCGCCGACCTTGATGCCGACATCCGGTCCAGAGAGCACCCGGAACGCCTTCTCGTCGGTCACGTCGTCGCCGAAGAACACTGCGGCGGAAGCGCTTTCCTGATGGCGGATGGTGTCGAGCGCGGTGCCCTTGTCGGTGGGGATCACCGCGAGCTCGATCACCGCCTTGCCTTCGGTCACCTGCACGCCCACCCAGCAGGCCGGGCCTTGGCGAACGGAAGTCAGTGCGCGCCTGCCGATTTCGGGGCTGGCGTTGCGCACGTGCAGCGCGGCGCTGGCCGGCTTCATCTCGACGGTCACACCCGGGTTCTCGGCGGAGATCTTCGAGAACGCGGAATTGATCTCTGTCAGTAGCTGTTTGGCGTCGTTGTCGATCGCGTGCACGAAGCCGACGTCGAACTCCGAGCCGTGACTACCGATCAGCTGCACCTCGACCGGCAGGCGCGACAGCGCCGCCAGGTCTCGGAGCGCTCTACCGGAAATCACTGCCGCAGTAGTGTTCGACAACCCCGCCAGCGCGCGTAGCGCGCTCACCGATTCCCGCTGGGGAAACGCTTTCGACGGGTCGGACACGATCGGGGCGATGGTCCCGTCGTAGTCCGAGGCAACCAAGAGCCGTGGCACGCGCGCAACCGACGCCAGTGCACGGCGGACATCCAAGGGCAGTTCCTGTGCGCTCACGCATCCAACCTAGTGATGGGAGGAGTTGATCAGGGGGCGCGAAAAACAATACTGCGTCAATTTTGCCGCGCGAGCGGCGCGGCGGGTTGTGCGCACGACCCCCGGTCGTTTGCTCGCGACCTTACGGCAAATTTCGTACCGGCGGCCCACCACCGTCTGCCGGATTCGTCGAGCTCACCGGGCACATGAGGGCGCGGCGAGGCACGCGCTCCCGGTAGATGCGCTGTTTCGCATATGCGGCGTCGGCTATGCATCTTCCTACTGGAAGGCGCACAGCCGACGGGTGTCAACAGCGATGGGCGATTTGTGATGTTGCGGTAGTGAGCTTTGCCGGGTTGCTGGGTTATCCGCGATCGCCCAGCAACAGGTCGACCGTGAGCTCGAGCCGTTCCGTGACATCGGTCGCGGACGCGCGCCGGGTGAGCCAGGCCACCAGGTTCGACAGCCACACATCGGAGATGACGCGGGCGATGGCGAGCTGACGGTCGTCGGGTTCGCCGTCGCTCATCGCGCGGGCGAAGACCCGGTCCATCACCTTGCCCACCCGATCCACTTCCGCGGCGGCCGAGGCGTCGGCGAACATGAACGCGCGCGTCATCGCCTCGGTGAGCAAGGGGTCGCGCTGCATCATCCGGGTGATCTGGGTGAGCAGGGTGTGCATGCGCTCGGACGGGCCGTCGCCGTCGGGTAGTGGTTTGCGCTTGCCTTCGAACATCTCGAATTCCCTGGCCAGCGCCGAAACGAGCAGGTGAACCTTGGACGGGAAGTAGCGGTACAGCGTGCCGACGGCCACGTCGGCGCGCTCGGCGACCGCGCGCATCTGCACGGCGTCGTAGCCGCCCTTGGAGGCGAGCGCGAGGGTCGCGTCGAGGATGCGCTTGCGCCGGTCGCGCTGTGCGCTGGAGCTGAGCTCGTCCTCGGACAGCGTCGTCACGGTGGGCGTTGGTGCGGGACTGTCCATCGTGGAAACCCTTTCGCTTCAGTGGCAATTCATCGGCCGAGCCGTGCCCGGAGCTTAGTGCGAGTGTAGGTCTCTTGACTTATACCCGGCTTAGATATTAGAACATGTTCTAGAAGTGTGAACCACGCCGGAAGGGCGGATCTTCTTGTGACCATCGCCACCACTGACGAGCACAAAGCCGTCGCGGCGTCGCTGCGGGGCTGGGCGAGCACGGTCGCGCCGATTGAAACAATGCGGACCGGCGGCTCGGCCGCCTGGCGCGGGTACTGGACCGGGCTGAGCGAGTTCGGGCTGTTCGAGGTCGCGCTGCCCGAGGACAATGGCGGTCTCGGCGGCACGGTCGCCGACCTGGCGGTCATGCTCGAGCAGACCGGCGACGACCTGGTCGGCGGTCCGGTGCTGGCCACCGCGCTGGCCGGGCTGATCACCGAGGGAGCGTTCGCCGACGGCACACCGTGCGCGGTCGCGGTGCCCGGCGACGAGCAGTCCGCGAAGGCGGTCGCCACCGATACCGGCTGGAGTGTCTCCGGCACTTGGGATTTCGTCTACGGCGCCGATGAGCGGACCCGAGTTCTCGTGCCCGCCAACACCATCGACGGCACCCGATGGCTGCTGCTGCCCGCTGAAGCGGTGACGGTGACGTCGCTGGCGCACGGCGACCACACCGTGCCGCTGGCGCGGGTCAGCGCCGCCGAGGTGGCCGTACCGGCCGATCACGGCTTCGCGCCGACGGCCGATGTCACCGATCTCTTCGTAGCGCTCGCGGTAGCGGAACTGGCGGGCATCGCCGGTTGGACCCTGCGTACCGCGGTCGAATACGCCCGTGTGCGTGAACAATTCGGCAAGCCGATCGGCAGCTTCCAGGCGATCAAGCACCTGTGCGCCTGGATGCTGTGCCGCACCGAGCTGATCCGCGCGGTCGCCGCCGACGCCGCCGCCGCGATCGACGAGGGCGGCGACGAGCTTCCGATCGCCGCGGCCGTGGCCGCCTCGGTGGCCCTCGATGCCGCCGTCGACAACGCCAAGGACGCCATCCAGGTGCTCGGCGGTATCGGCTTCACCTGGGAACACGACGCGCACTTCTACCTGCGCCGGGCGAGCTCGCTGCGCCAGCTCCTCGGTGGTTCGGCGCGCTGGCGCGCCCGGGTCGCCGAGCTCACCAGGGCCGGTCGGCGCCGCACCACCGGCGCCGAACGGGTGCTCGGTGACGCGGCCGTCGACACCGCGCTGGCGGACGAGGTCGCCGCGATCGCCGCGCTCGAGCCCGCCGACCAGACGCGCGCGCTGGTGGAAGCGGGCATGGTGATGCCGCATTGGCCGCGGCCCTACGGCCGTGCCGCCGACCCGATGACCTGCCTGCAGATCGCCGAACAGCTCCGTCGCGCCGAGCTGACGACCCCCGACCTCGCCGTCGCGGGTTGGGCCGTGCCGACGCTGTTGCGCTTCGGCACCGAGGAGCAGATCGAACGCTACGTCTGGCCGACCCTGCACGGCGAGGTCATCTGGTGCCAGCTGTTCAGCGAGCCGGGCGCGGGTTCCGATCTGGCCGCCCTGCGCACCACCGCCGAGAAGGTTGATGGCGGCTGGGTGCTGCGCGGCCAGAAGGTGTGGACCTCGCTCGGCTCCACCGCGAACTGGGGCATCTGCCTGGCCCGCACCGATCCGGCCGCGGCCAAGCATCGCGGCATCAGCTACTTCCTCGTCGATATGCGCGCCGCGGGCGTGCAGGTGCGGCCGCTGGTGCAGATCACCGGCGAGGAGAAGTTCAGCGAGGTCTTCCTCGACGACGTGTTCGTGCCCGACGACTGCCTGGTCGGCGCGCTGAACAACGGCTGGAAGATCGCGCGCACCACGCTGTCGGCCGAACGGGTCGCCATGGGCGGCGGCGGTATCGGTGGCGCGCTCGAAGCCCTGCTCGACCGTTTCCCGGTCGGTGGATGGGGAACGGAACTGCGTGAGGACCGCTTCGGCGCGCTGATCACGTCTTCGGTTGCTGGATCATTGCTGGAACAGCGGATCGCGGTAGCGACAATGGCGGGCGTCGACGCGGGCGCGCAAGCCGGTGTTCGCAAACTGGTCGGTGTCCGGCATCGGCAGGAGCTGGCGGAATACGCGCTGGAACTTGTCGGCCAAGAAGGTTCCCTGGACAGTGATGCTCTGAAAGAATTCCTGCTTACGCGGTGTCTCTCGATTGCGGGCGGTACCGAGCAGATCCTGTTGACCGTGGCCGCCGAACGGATTCTCGGCCTGCCGCGCGATGCGGACAGTTAGCTCGATGAGGGAGGACGCCGTGGATTTCACCCGCGACGAAAGCGCCGACGCCGTAGCCGAGGTAGTGGTAAGCCTGCTCGAACGTGAGCCGGCCAGGGATATGGCCCTGTGGCCGAGCCTGGTCGACTCCGGTCTGCTGGCCGTGCCGGTGCCGGAACGGTTCGGCGGCGACGGTATGGGACTGCTCGAGGTATCGGCCCTGCTCATGGAGCTGGCCACCGACGCCGCGGCGGTCCCGGCGCTGCCGACCTTCGGGTTCGGTGTGCTGCCGCTGCTCGGTGTGCTGTCGGACGAACTGGCCGAACGGGTGCTCGCCGAGGTCGGCAAGGGCACCGTGCTCACCGCCGCGCTCAACGAACCGGGCGCACCGTTCACCACCGCGCCCACCACCAGGGCCGTGCGCGCGGGCGACACGGTGCGGATCACCGGGCGCAAGTCCGGCGTGATCTACGCCGAGCAGGCGCGGTGGATTCTGGTGCCCACCGATGCCGGGGTGGCACTGGTCGATTCGGTCGCGCCGGGGCTCGAGATCATCCCGGTGGCGGGGTCGGCGGGTATCCCGGAGGCGACGCTGGTCCTCGACGACGTCGAGATCCCGGCCGACCAACTGCTGGCCGATGACGCGCTGCCCGTCCTGCACCGCCACGCACTGGCCTGTATCGGCGCGGTCGCCGACGGCCTGCTGAAGGGCGCGATCACGCTCACCGCCGAGCACGTGCGCACCAGGGAGCAGTTCGGCAGGCCGCTGGCCGAGTTCCAGGCCGTGGCGCAGCAGATCGCGGACCTGTACGTGGTCTCGCGCACGCTGCACGTGGCCGCGGAGTCGGCGTGCTGGGCACTGGCGCAGCCGGACCTCTCGCCCCAGCACCAGTACCGCATCGACGAGGACCTCGACGTGCTCGCCTACTGGGCCGCGGCCGAAGTTCCGCGCGCCATGCAGAAATGTCACCACCTGCACGGTGGACTGGGTGTGGATATCACCCACCCGATGCACCGCTACTACTCGCAGGCCAAAGACCTCGCCCGGCTCCTCGGCGGTGCGGGTCTGCGGCTCGACCTTCTGGGAGCAAGATGTTCATCGATCTGACCGCCGAACAGCGGCGGTTGCGCGAAGAATTGCGTTCCTATTTCGCCGATCTCATCAGCCCGGCCGAGGCCGCGGCGATGGCGGTGGACCGGCACGGCGACACCTACCGCGAGGTGGTGCGCCGGATGGGCCGCGACGGCTGGCTCGGAGTCGGCTGGCCCAAGGAGTTCGGCGGCCAGGGTTTCGGCCCGATGGAACAGCAGATCTTCTTCAACGAGGCTGTCCGCGCGGATGTCCCGCTGCCACTGGTCACCCTGCTGACCGTGGGGCCGACCTTGCAGAAGTACGGCACCGACGCGCAGAAGAAGAAGTTCCTGCCCGGAATCCTGTCCGGCGACATCCATTTCGCCATCGGTTACTCCGAGCCGTCGGCGGGCACCGACCTCGCCGCGCTGCGCACCACCGCGGTCCGCGACAGCGACGGTGACTGGATCGTCAACGGGCAGAAGATCTTCACCACCGGCGCCCACGAGGCCGACTACGTCTGGACGGCGTGCCGCACCGGCACGGTCGAGTCCCGCCACCGCGGCATCACGATCCTCATCGTCGATACCAAGGACCCCGGCTACTCCTGGACTCCGATCATCACCTGCGACGGCGCCCACCACACCAACGCCACGTACTTCGACGACGTGCGGGTACCCGCGGAAATGCTGGTCGGCGAGGAGAACCGCGGCTGGCGGCTGATCACCACCCAGCTCAACCACGAGCGCGTCAGCCTCGGCCCGTCCGGCAAGATCGAACAGCTCTACGACCGCCTGCACGACTGGTCGGCGGAGCACGGTCTGCTCGGCGAGCCCGAAGTGCGTCGCGCACTCGGCCGGGTGCGCACCATGGTGCGGCTCAACGAGTTGCTGAACTGGCAGGTCGCCGCCGCCGACACCTCCGCCGCACAGAACGCGGTGATCGCCGACGCCTCGGCGACCAAGATCTTCTCCACCGAATCGCTGCAGGAGGCGGGTCGCGTGGTCGAGGAGATCATCGGCCGCTACGGCGACCCCGCCGAGCCCGGCACCGCCGAACTGCTCGGCTGGCTGGACCGGCGTACCAAGCAGAACCTCGTCGTCACCTTCGGTGGCGGCGTCAACGAGATCATGCGCGAACTGGTCGCCACCGCGGGCCTCGATCTGCCGCGCGTCCCCCGATGAACAAGGAGCGGCGCGTGCCGGACAGCATCACCCCCGAGGACATTCCCGAAGCACTGGCGAAATTGTCGGCGGCGGGTGAGTCCGCGCCGCGTGCCGGTCGTGACCCGGTGAACCAGCCGATGATCCACAACTGGGTCGAGGCGCTGGGGGACACCAACCCGATCTACGTCGACGCCGAGGCAGCGAGGGCGGCAGGTCATCCCGGCATCGTCGCCCCGCCCGCCATGGCGCAGGTGTGGACGATGAACGGCCTGCGCGGGGTGCGCACCGCCGACGACCCACTCGGCCTGGCGACACAGCTGCTCGACGACGCGGGTTACACCTCCGTTGTCGGCACCAACTGCGAGCAGACCTACCACCGCTACCTGACGCCGGGGGAGGAGGTGACGGTCAGCAGCAGGCTCTCGGAGTTCAAGGGCCCCAAGCGAACCGGGCTCGGCGACGGCTGGTTCCTGACCTTCACCACCACCTGGTCGGTGGGCGACGAGGTCGTCACCGAAATGCTGTTCCGCATCCTGAAATTCGCGCCGGCTACCGCCGCTGCGGCAGCGGAGCAGACGTCGGCATCGCCCAGCAGCGCGCCCGCTGGTCGCGTCAGCCCGGTCATCTCGCGCGATACCGAGTTCTTCTGGGCGGGAACCGAAATCGGTGAGCTGCGCCTTCAGCGTCTGCCCGACGGCACGCTGCGCCACCCACCCGTTCCCGCGCTGTGGCAGGACAAGGCGGAGACCACCGACTACGTGGTCGCCGCGGGCACCGGCACGGTGTTCAGCTTCGTCGTGCACCACGCGCCCAAGGTGCCTGGTCGCGATCTGCCCTTCGTGGTCGCCCTGGTCGAACTCGACGAGGGTGTGCGCATGCTCGGTGAACTGCGTGGCATCGACCCCGCCGATGTCGCCATCGACCAGCCTGTCCGCGTCGCGTTCGAAAAGCTCCCCGACGGCACCGTGCTGCCGTACTGGCAGGCCGTGTGATGACCACAAAGGACGCCCCGATGACTCCCACCGTCGAACTCGCCACCCTCGCGGTGGGAACCACCCTGCCGCAGTTGGTGATCCACGCCGACCCCACGTTCGTGATCAGCACCGCCCTGGCCACCAGGGACTTCCAGGATGTGCACCACGACCGCGACAAGGCGGTCGAGCGCGGGTCGAGCGACATCTTCGTCAACATCCTCACCGACACCGGTCTGGTGCAGCGCTTCGTCACCGACTGGGCCGGTCCGCGTGCGCTGGTCAAGCGCATCGCTCTTCGTCTCGGCGTGCCGCTGTACTCCGGTGACACCCTGACCCTTTCCGGCACGGTCACCGAGATCGACGGCACCCAGGTCACCATCGACGTGCACGGCACAGACAGCCTCGGCGAGCACATCACCGCCACGGCCGTCATCGCCCTTCCCGATCTGGAGCCGAAATGAGCACCACCTCCGCCGAATCCGCCGGCCTTTCCGGTCGCGCCGCCATCGTCGGCATCGGTGCCACCGACTTCTCCAAGGACTCCGGACGCAGTGAATTGCGGTTGGCCGCGGAGGCGGTCGGCGCGGCACTGGCCGACGCGGGTCTCACGCCCGCCGACGTCGACGGCCTCACCACCTTCACCATGGACACCAACACCCAGGCCGCGGTGGCCAGGGCGGTCGGCATTCCGAGTCTGAAGTTCTTCAGCCACATCGGATACGGCGGCGGCGCGGCCTGCGCGACCGTGCAGCAGGCCGCGATGGCCGTGGCCACCGGGGTGGCCGATGTCGTGGTGGCCTATCGCGCGTTCAACGAACGATCCGGCGCCCGATTCGGTCAGTTCTCGCCCGCGCTGGCCGCCGCGCCCACGTCGTCGGGGATCGACGCGGGCTGGGCCTACCCGCAGGGGCTCGGCACGCCCGCCGCGCAGGTCGCGATGGTCGCCCGCCGGTACATGCACGTCACCGGCGCGACCAGTGCCGATTTCGGCGCGGTGGCGGTGGCCGACCGCAAGCACGCCGCGGTGAATCCCAACGCTTTCTTCTACGGCAAGCCGATCACCCTGGAACAGCACCAGGATTCGCGCTGGATCGCCGAACCGCTGCACCTGCTCGACTGCTGCCAGGAATCCGACGGTGGCGTCGCCATCGTGGTCACGAGCGCCGAACGCGCCCGCGACCTCCCGCAGCGTCCGGCGATCATCGCGGCCGCCGCGCAGGGCAGCGGCGCGGACCAGTACGTAATGACCAGCTACTACCGCGACGCCATGACCGGGCTGCCGGAAATGGGTCTCGTCGGCGACCAGCTGTGGGCGCAGAGCGGCCTGACCGCCGCCGACATGCAGGCCGCGATCCTCTACGACCACTTCACCCCGTTCGTCCTCATGCAGCTCGAGGAGCTCGGCTTCTGCCCCCGTGGCGAAGCCAAGAACTTCATCGCCGACGGCGCCATCGAGCTCGGCGGACGCCTTCCGCTCAACACCCACGGCGGCCAGCTCGGCGAGGCCTATATCCACGGCATGAACGGCATCGCCGAAGCGGTTCGCCAGATCCGCGGCACCTCGGTCAACCAGGTCGACGCCCTGGAACGCATCCTGGTCACCGCGGGTACCGGCGTCCCCACCTCCGGACTCGTCCTGACGTCGTAGCCTCGGCTCTCGTACGCTCGACCGGGTGACTCCCCGCCACCTGGTCGACGCGCACGTCCTGCTGATCCGCGGTGACGAGGTTCTGCTGAGCCTGCGCCGCAGCGGCGACGAGTTCGATCACCGCTGGCACCTGCCGTCGGGAAAGGTCGAAGCCGGCGAATCGGTGGCGGCGGCCGCGGTCCGTGAGGCCGCGGAGGAGGTCGGGGTCGACATCGATCCCACCGCCCTGCGGTTGTTCCACGTCGCCCACGTCACCGCCCCCGGTCGCGACGCCCGGCTCGGCCTGTTCTTCCGCGTCGAGTCGTGGCGCGGTGAGCCTTTCAATCGGGAACCCGATAAATGCTATGCATTGCAATGGTTTCCGCTGACCGAGTTGCCCGCCGACCTGATCGAGTATTCCGCGCTCGGATTGGCCGCGCTGAATTCGACCGCCACCTATTCCGAATTCGGCTGGCGGGACTGACCGCTCGTCAGGAAATCGGTCAGCGGTCGGGCGAGCTGGTCGACGGTGCCCGCTGTTCCCGCGCGCAGTCCCGCGAACCGATCGAAGACGAGTCCTTCCAGCAGTGCCAGGAAGTCGTGCGCCCACTCGCGTGGTTCGGCGGCGCCGAGGGCGCTGAACAGGTCTGTCGCGCGGTCCAGGGAGAACAGGCTGCCTGCCAGGCGGCCGTGCAGTTCTGGGTCGGACAGGACCTCGATGATCAGGGCGTGCCGCGCGATCAGCTCGTTACGGCGATGGACGAGTAGCTGATCGAGCCAGGTCGCGATGTCGTGCGCGACCTGCACGGGATCCATCGGCCGACTTGCTGATTCCGCGCGCGCGACCCGCGTCAGGTCTTCCGGGTCGGCCGATGATTCGTCCTGCGCGGCCACGAAATCCGCGCGTGAGCGGGTGGTGATCCCGTCGGCCACCGCCTCGATCAGGGCTCGTCGCGTGCGGAAGTAGTACGAAGTCGAACCCGCGGGCAGGGCCAGCTGGGTGTCCAGCGCGCGGTGGGTGAGCGCGCGGATGCCCCGGGTCGCGATGAGTTCGATGGCGCCCGTCACGATCTGTGCCCGCCGGTCTGTGGACATCGTCACCTCTCCTGGCCGTCAGCGACGCCCGTCCTCTACAACTGTAGAGGAACGAGGAGGTTCGCATGAAACCCGACACCGTGGTGCTCGACCCCGCACAGCAAGCGGCCCTACACGCGCTCGAATCACTGCTCGATCCGGTCGACGGGCACCTCGCACACGGTGGGCACCTTGCTCGACGCACTGGCCGGTTCGGCCGCCCGCGCCTCGCTGAAAGCGGCGGTCGGCGATCGGGCGCTTTCGCCGCCCTGCGCGGGCGCCCGGCCGCACTCGGCAACCAGCAGGCAGATCGCCCCGGGGGCTCCGGCGATCCGAGGGCCGATCGCGGCGGCATCTACCTGCACGGCCGACCGGGCCGCGGCA
The DNA here is from genome assembly GCF_042794235.1 of Nocardia sp. NPDC056541. NCBI lineage: Bacteria > Bacillati > Actinomycetota > Actinomycetes > Mycobacteriales > Nocardiaceae > Nocardia > Nocardia sp. NPDC056541. The sequence continues at coordinate 306,075 of NZ_JBHTUD010000006.1, read as the reverse complement.
AGACCATGGTGATGGACCGGTTCTTCGGCGCGGTCGAGACACGGCGCAAGCGCCGCTTCCACTTCCACAGTTTCTTCGCCGCCCTCCATACCGCCACGCACACGCTGGGTTCGATCGAACGGGCCATCGACGAACTCCTCGGCGACGCCGACCTGGTCTGCTTCGACGAATTCCACGTCACCGATATCGGCGATGCCATGCTCGTCGCCCGCATGCTCGAAGCCCTCTTCGCCGACCACCGCACCCTCGTGGTCACCTCGAACTACCGGCCCCAGGAGCTCCTGCCCAACCCGCTGTTCCACGACGCGTTCCTGCCCACCATCGAGTTGATCCTCGCCCACCTCCGCCCGGTCGCCCTCGATGGACCACTCGACTACCGCACCCGCACGTCACACCGCGACACCGGCTTCCTCGCGGGTCGCTACGTGCTCACAGTGGGTGCCGGACCCCTGACGGGTGCCGGCCCCGTCGAGGTGTCCCTCGGCAACGGCCGGACCATCCGCGCCCACGCCGCCACCGATGCCATCACCCTCGATTTCCACGACATCTGCGCCGCCCCCACCAGTGCCGCCGACTACCTCCGCCTCACCGAGCGCTACCGCCACTGGACCCTGCGCGAGGTCCCGCCGCTGCGCGAGGTCCCGCCGGCCTGGTCGATGCGCCTGGTGAATCTCGTCGATGTCCTCTACGACGCCGATCTCCCGTTCACGATCCACGCTCCGGAGCCCGCGCACGACCTGACAGCGGGCGTCCCGGCGATCCCCGATCTGGCTCGCACCGCCAGCCGCCTCGGTGAGTTGCCATTAACTGGCGTGTCGGACGTTCGCACTGCTTAGCAAGCCCTTGATCGCGGGGGGACAATAAGAGGGGAGGGGTCCAAAAGCATCGATTTCCTCTCGAGCGGACCACTCGGCATGTAACTATGTGGCTGTTTTGTGCAGTCTCTGGGGTTTGGTGGTACAGCTGTGATCGGGGTGAATCAGCCCATTACGCGGGCGATCGTCGTGATCGCACTGGTCGTCGCTTCGACGATCGCGTTGCAGGGCACGCTGCCCGGCTCCGGCGCGACCTCGACCGGAGCCCCTTCCGCGCTGCTCGTCGCCGTGATGCCGGTACTGCTGCTGGTCTCGATCGTCATCCTGGTCGCGGGCGTGATCGCCAGTCAGCACCGCCTGCCGCTGGCGATGCCGGAAGCCGAACGCGACGCCATGCCGCGCATCCAGTGGCGCAGGATGGCGCTGCTGGTCCCGGTCGCCGTCGCCGCGGTGGCGCTGATCTTCGCAGGCGGGGTCACCGCACTGTTCCTGCTGCCCGGCGCCCGCCCGATGCGCCCGGCCTCCGAAACGCTGACCGAGGGCTCCGGCCCCGTCCCCACGACCGACACCCATGCCGCGGATCCCACCACCGGACCCACCGAACTCACCGGCACCGCCCTGGTGATCGCGGCGATCCTGGCCATTGTGCTGATCGTGGTCGCGCTGGTCGGCCTGGTCGTCGTGGCTGTCGCCGCGCGTCGTGAACCGGCCCCCGTCGCGCCCGTCGAGGACGAACCGACCTCGAGCGAAGTCGACTCCCTCACGCGCGCCGCCGAAATGGGCCTCGCTGCGATGAACGCCCCGGGTCAGGACCCGCGCACCGCCATCATCGCCTGCTATGTGGCGATGGAGCGCGGTCTGTCCAGCGACCGCGCCGCCCGCCCGCTGGCCTCGGACACCCCGATGGAGGTGCTGGCCAGGGCCTTCGAAAGCGGTGTGCTGCACGATGCTTCGGCCCGCGAGCTGGTCGCGCTGTTCGAGGAGGCGCGGTTCAGCCCGCACTCGATGCTCGAATGGCAGCGCATGCGCGCCGAACAACTGCTGCGCATCGTCCTCACAGACCTGCAGCGCAGGCTGGTGACGGCATGAGCGGACCGGAGGCGGTAGCTCGCGTCACCGCGCAGGTCACCGGAGCATGCCAGGAGGGCTCAGCGTGAACCGGACTTCGGTGATTGTGACGGCCGTGCTCGCGGTCGCGGTGATCGAAGTGACGCTGGTGCGTCTTGATCGTGACTCGGTGCTGCTCGCGGTCGCCGTGCCGGTGGCCGCGGCGCTCGCGATGCTGGTCTGGTCGCTGCGGCACCGTGTGATCCGCGAGGAACCGCTCACCGAGTACATCGACAACGGTCCGGCGGAGATGCTCGGTCGCTGGCACGCGCGCGCCGAGATGCTCACCGCCCGCGCCGACGGCACCCGCGCCGACTGGGACCGCCACCTGCGGCCGCTGCTCGCCAAGGAATTCGAGCTGTCCACCGGGCTGAGGGTTTCCAAGAATCGCCGGGCCACCGAGGCCGCCGGTCAGCTGCAGTTCGGACCTGAACTGTGGCGCTGGGTGGATCCGGCGAACTCCGCGCTGCGCGATCACACCGGTCGCGCACCGGGTAGAGAGGCGCTGGATGAGATCCTGCGCCGTTTGCAGACGATGTGAGGGGTTAGAGGCCACCGATGACAATGCCGTTGAACGTGACCGTCCAGCGCTCCGATGCCGTACTGCGTGAGCTGGGCCGTGTCGTGGTCGGCAAGCGAGATGAGTTGCAGCTCATCATGATTGCCGTGCTGGCCGGAGGCCACGTACTCATCGAGGACCTGCCGGGCCTCGGAAAGACCCTGATCGCGCGGTCTTTCGCGGCCGCGCTCGGCCTGGACTTCACCCGCGTGCAGTTCACGCCCGATCTACTGCCCGCCGACCTGCTGGGTTCGACGATCTATGACATGGCGTCGGGCCGGTTCAACTTCCGTCGCGGTCCGGTGTTCACCAATGTGCTGCTCGCCGACGAGATCAACCGCACGCCGCCCAAGACCCAGGCCGCGCTGCTGGAGGCGATGGCCGAGGGCCAGGTGAGCATCGACGGCGAAACCTTCCTGCTCCCACAGCCGTTCGTGGTGCTGGCCACCGACAACCCGATCGAGTACGAGGGCACCTACCCGCTGCCCGAGGCCCAGCTCGACCGCTTCGCCATCCAGCTGCGTCTCGGTTACCTCTCCGAGGCCGACGAGACGCAGATGATCCGGCGCAGGCTCGAACGTGGTTCCACCGCACCGCAAGTGGGCCAGGTGGTCGACGCGCAGGGGCTGATGGAGATGCGTCAGTCGGTCGAGTTCGTCACGGTGCACCCCGACGTGGTGAGCTACGTCGTCGCGCTGGCCTCGGCCACCCGCAGTCATCCGCAGGTGGAAGTCGGCGCCAGCCCACGTGCCGAACTCGATCTGGTGCAGATGTCGCGGGCGAGGGCGCTGCTCCTCGGGCGCGACTATGTGATTCCCGAAGACGTGAAAGCCCTCGCGGTGGCGGCGATGTCGCATCGCATCACGTTGCGCCCCGAAATGTGGGTGCGTCGTATCCGCGGCGAGGACGTCATCACCGAACTACTCCGCCGGCTACCGGTGCCCCGCGCCACGAGCACATGAAGCATCGCGACGAATCCAGAACGGTCGAGGTCGACCTCCGGTGGCGGCCCGCGCCACTGGTGTTCATCCTGGCCGGTTGCGCGGCAGCGGCACTGGTCGTCGCGGTGCTGCTGGGGCAGTGGCAGCTGGTCGTCTTCGCGGCGCCGATGCTCGGTGTGCTCGCCACCGCGCCGTGGCAGCAGGCGCCGACCAGGGTCCAGGTCGACGGCAGCGGCACCGTTCGCTGTTTCGAGAACGAGGTGATCGGTTGCAGCGCGGTCGCTTTCGTCGAGAGCGGGCACGCGCTGCTGCGGATGACCGCCCTGCCGATGCCCGGCCTGGAGCTCGAGGTCGAGGAAGCCCACGATTCCGGTGGTGCGCCCGCGGGCATGCGGCTCGGGCTCTCGGCCACCCGCTGGGGCCGGTATCCGGTGCAGGTGAAGGTGTCCGCGCTGAGCCCGGCCGGTCTCGCGGTCGCTACCACCGAGCTGCCCGCGGCCAAGCTCTACGTGTATCCCATCGCCGATCCGCAGCGAATGCGCATGCCGCGCACCGAACTTCCCGACCGCATCGGCACCCACCTGACCCGCAGGCACGGCCCCGGTGTCGAATACGCCGACATCCGCGCCTACACGCCGGGCGATCAATTGCGCGCCGTCAACTGGCCGGTGAGCGCGCGGCGCGGCAGGCTCTACGTCACCCAGCGGTTCACCAACCGCTCCGCCGACGTGGTTGTCATGGTCGACACATCTCTGCAGGCGCCCGGCCCCGCCAGCGCTTCGCTGGAACTGTCGGTGCGCGGCGCCGCCCAGGTGGTGCAGTCGACCCTGCAATCCGGCGACCGCACCGCCGTGGTCTGCCTCGGTGAATCGCCCCGCTGGCTGCGCCCCGACATCGGCCGCAGACAGTTCTACCGCATCGTCGACACCGTTCTGGGCGTCGGCGACGAACACGTCGAGACCACCGGCACCCTGGCGCCGCACGCCGCCGTGCCGATCGGCGCGATCGTGGTGGCCTTCTCCACCCTGCTCGACACCCAGTTCGCGCTGGCCCTGATCGACCTGCGCAAACGCGGCCACGTGGTGGTCGCGGTCGACGTCCTGCGCGGTACACCCTTCGAGGACGGCCTCGACCCGACCATGGCCAAGATGTGGCAGCTCGAACGGGCCTCGATGTATCGGGACATGGGCACCGTCGGCGTCGACATCATCGCCTGGCCCGAAGACACCCGCCTGGACCAGGCCATGCGCCTGCTCCCCGAACACCGCCGAGCGGTACGGGTACGCCGATGACGAGATTCCTTGCTCTGCTGGCCGGTCTGCTCCTGGTCGCCGCGGTGGCGCTGATCAATCCCCTCGCCGGGGTGCCCGCGCTGGCGCTGGTGATCGCGAGCTGGTGGTGGCGCCCGGCCTCGGTCGGCGCGGTGCTGATCACCGTCGCCGCTCTTGCTTTCGCCGACGTCGGCGTAATAGCCGCAGCGGCAACAGGTTTGGTTGCCACCACCTACCTGCTCAACGCGGCCGTCCTGCACGCCCCCGAGGGCGTGGTCCCCACCACCATCCCCTCGGTGGGCGGCGCGGTCCTGTTCACCATCGCCGCCGCCACCGCGGCCTGGGTCCCCGTCCAGCTGATCTGGGCGCCTCTGGCCGCGCCCATCCTCATCGTCGCGATCTACGCACTCCTGGTGAGCGGCCTCTCGGCCAAGGGCCCCACCGTCGAAGAGATCCGCATCGAGTAGGTCGCGGTCAGGCGGGGTCTTTGACCAGCACCGCTCGGGTGTAGAGCAGGGCGAAGCCTTGGGACTGGGAGTTCTGCTGGGATTTCGATCCGGGCTGGGTGGTGATGACCGCGAGGTCGCAGTCGGCCGCGGCCGCCGCGTTGAGCCGGGTGGAGAGCAGCGCTGTCTGGACGCCTTGTCGACGATGCTCGGGGAGCGTCGCCGCCCCGGCGAGAGCGGCGATGCCGCCGGCCAGGCGAAGGCTCGCGCCGCCTGCGGGCTCGCCTGCGCGGTAGGCCACATAGCGATGGGTGTTGTTGGTGGCAGCCAGGTCTCGGACGGCGGAGGCGAGGATGTCGCGAGGGAAGTCCTCGGTGGCGGGTAGGCCGTCGTCGTCGGGGTGGGCGAAGCCGTCGACGACGGTATCGAGCCAGGTGTCCATGTCGTCGTCGTCATCGCGGCGCACCTCGACCGACTGCGGAACCTGCCACGCACGGCCGCGCAGGCGCAGGCCGAGCACGTTCTCGAACGATGTCAGCCGATACCCGCGCGCGGTCAGTTCGGCGCCGATCCGCGGGTCGGCGAGATGGGCCAGCTCGACCTGGACCGGCGCCCCCACCTCGGCATAAGCCTGTTCGACCGCCACCCATTGCGCCGTCGAGGGCACCCCGGCGAAGCCGACGCCGACCACCTTGTTCAACGGCGAGTTCGGGCCGGCGAAACACGCTGCGCCACCGGCGATCTCCTGTGTGAACCCGCCGGTCGTCGTGGTCGCCCTGCGGAGTCCCGCGTTCACCCCACCGGCAATGGCCTCGGTCTCCATCCGCTCGATTCGACCGGCCATGCCGGTATCGCAGAACAACGCCGCCGCATCCTCGCTCATCAGCCAGTTATATCGCCCCTGTCCAGCGAGTTTCCGAGGGTCGGCGGACTAGCGGTCGGGCCGCCAGGGGATTCGCCCGTCGCCGGTGGGGGTCCGGTTCTCGGACCAGTCCCACAGGGGCTGGAGAGACTCGGCGAGGAGGGCGCCTTCGGTGGTGAGCTCGTAGGCGCCGCGCTGGCCGTTCTTGCGGATCAGCGCCGCGGACTGGAGCTGCTGGAGGCGGTCCGAGAGCATGCTCGACGAGCAGTTGCCCATGCGCCGGCGCAGGTCGAGGAAGCCAAGGGGGCCTGGCTCGAGTTCCCAGATCACGCGCAGCATCCAGCGCTGGCCGAGTAGGTCGATCGCGGCCAGGATCGCTTGCGAGGGTTCGTCGCCGGTTGCGCTTCTCATTCAGAAGCACGATAGTTGCTTCTGAATCAGAAGCGTTATGACCGGTCGGGGATGTGGCGAGGAGATCGACGATGGATTCGACAATTCAGCGAATCGTGCTGGTGACCGGGGCCTCGCGGGGCATCGGGGCGGAGGCGGCCGCGCAGTTCGGGGCGGCGGGAGCGCATGTCGTCGTGAACTTCCGGGAGAAGCGCAAGCGGGCCCAGGATGTCGTGGACGGGATCGTGACGGCGGGCGGCAGCGCCTCGGTGCTCGGCGCCGATGTCTCCGATCCGGCGGCTGTCGAGGCGATGGTCGAGGAGGTCGGCCGGACGTTCGGCCGGCTGGATACCTTGGTGCTCAACGCGTCCGGCGGACTCGAGCGGGACGCCGATGCCGGGTACGCGCTCCGACTCAACCGGGATGCGCAGGTGAACCTGGCGACGGCGATGCTGCCGCTGATGCCCGAGGGCGGCCGGATAGTGTTCGTCACCAGCCATCAGGCGCACTTCATCCACGAAAACGACAACGTGCCACAGGGTTACACGCCGATCGCACGGAGCAAGCGGGCCGGCGAGGACGCGCTGCGAGCGCTGATCCCCGAATTCCGTGAGCGCGGAGTCGGTTTCACGGTGGTGTCCGGCGACATGATCGACGGGACGATCATCGTCCGCCTGCTGGAACGGCGCGACCCGGGCAGTGTCGAATCCCGCCGCGCGGCAGGCCCGTTGCCCACGGTCGAGGACTTCGCGCGCGTGATCGTTCGGGCCGGCACCGACGCGGTCGCGGACGGCCACACGTTCTACGTCGGCGGTCACGACTACCAGGCTGCATCGCGGCGGTGACGGACTCGATCCAATTGGATCGAGTCGAACCCGCAGCAGTAAGTCCTTGGGATCGCTGTGCACAAAGAAGCTGTGCCCAGAGAAACAGCACCGGGCCGGCAGGATATCTGCCGACCCGGTGCTGGGTGGGGAACTATCAGGCGGTGACCGAAGCTTCGCGCTGGAGTTCCAGGGCGATATCGATGAGCTGGTCCTCCTGGCCACCGACGAGCTTGCGCTTGCCCGCGCGGACCAGCATTTCAGCGGCGGAGACGCCGTAGCGTTCGGCCTGGCGTTCGGCGTGACGCAGGAAGCTGGAGTAGACGCCCGCGTAACCCATCATCAGGGCCTGACGGTCGAGCAGGCACTCCGACGGCATGGCCGGGCGGACCACGTCCTCGGCGGCATCGGTGACGGCGAAGAAGTCCACGCCGGTCTTGACGCCGAGCTTGTCGCAGACGCCGATGAAGGCTTCGACCGGCAGGTTGCCCGCGCCCGCGCCGAAGCGGCGGGCCGAGCCGTCGATCTGGGTGGCGCCCGCGCGCACGGCGTAGACCGAGTTCGCCACGGCGAGGCCGAGGTTCTCGTGGCCGTGGAAGCCGACCTGGGCGTCGTCGCCGAGTTCGGCCACCAGCGCCGAGACGCGGTCCGAAACCTGTTCCAGCACAAGCGCGCCCGCCGAGTCGACGACGTACACGCACTGGCAGCCCGCGTCGGCCATGATGCGGGCCTGCTCGGCCAGCAGCTCCGGGGTGGTGCTGTGCGCCATCATCAGGAAGCCGACGGTCTCCAGGCCCAGATCCCGCGCGTAGCCGAAGTGCTGAATGGACACATCGGCTTCGGTGCAGTGGGTGGCGATGCGGCAGATGGACGCGCCGTTGTCCTGCGAGATCTTGATGTCCTCCTTGATGCCCACACCGGGCAGCATCAGGAAGGCGATCTTGGCCTGCTTGGCGGTCTCCGCGGCGGCCTTGATCAGTTCCTGCTCCGGGGTCTTGGAGAACCCGTAGTTGAACGAGGACCCGGCCAGGCCGTCACCGTGGGTGACCTCGATGACCGGGACACCGGACGCGTCGAGCGCGCCGACGATGTCGCGAACCTCGGTCACGGTGAACTGGTGACGCTTGTGATGCGAGCCGTCACGCAGCGAGGTATCGGTAACGCGCACATCGAGTTCGCCCGAGTAGGGCTTGCGCACATTGCTCATGATTGAGTTCTCCCTTACACCCGAGCCGAGATGATTTGATCGGCCAGCACATCGCCGACCTTGGTGGCCGCGGCCGTCATGATGTCGAGGTTGCCCGCGTACGGCGGCAGGAAGTCGCCCGCGCCCTCGACCTCGACGAAGATCGACACCTTCGCCAAGCCGCCGGATACCAGCGACGGGTCGTCGAACTGGGGTTCGTTGAGCAGCCGGTAGCCGGGCACGTACTCCTGAATGGACTTCTCCATCCGGAAGATCGACTCGGAGATCGCGTCGCGATCGGCATCCTCGGGGATGGCGCAGAAGATGGTGTCGCGCATGATCATCGGCGGCTCGGCCGGGTTCAGGATGATGATGGCCTTACCGCGTTCGGCGCCACCGATGGTCTCCACACCCTTGGAGGTGGTCTTGGTGAACTCGTCGATGTTCGCGCGGGTACCCGGACCGGCCGACACCGAGGACACCGAGGCCACGATCTCGGCGTAGGACACCGGGACAACCCGCGAGACCGCGTTGACCATCGGAATCGTGGCCTGGCCACCGCAGGTGATCATGTTGACGTTCGCCGCGTCCCGCAGCGAATCCAGGTTCACCGGGGGGATCACGGCCGGGCCGACGGCGGCCGGGGTGAGGTCGACGGCACGAATACCCGCGGCCTCGTATTTCGGCGCGTACGCACGGTGCACGTAGGCGGAGGTGGCCTCGAACAGCAGATCCGGCTTCTCGTCGAGGGCGAGCAGCCAGTCCGCGCCCTCGGCGGAGGTTTCCAGACCCAGCCCGCGTGCCCGCTTCAGCCCCTCCGAATCCGGGTCGATGCCGATCATCCAGCGCGGCTCGATCTTGTCCGAGCGCAGCAGCTTGTAGAGCAGATCGGTGCTGATGTTGCCGGACCCCACGATCGCGGCGGTGACTTTGCTGGTCACGGTGTACTCCTTGGGAAGTCTGGTTCAGCGGAAACGCAAACGGACGGAACCGAGTCCGGTGAACTCGGCGAGGAAGTCGTCACCGGGGCGGGCGTCGATGGCGCGGGTGCAGGAACCGGGGAGCACGATGTCGCCCTTCTTCAACCGCACCCCGAAGGTCGCGACCTTGCGCGCCAGCCACGCGACGGCGATCACCGGATCGCCCAGCACCGCGTCGCTGCGGCCCTCGGCGATGACCTCGCCGTTGCGGGTGAGTACGGCGTCGATGGCCTTGATGTCGATGTCGCCGGGTGCGACGCGTTCTTTGCCGAGCACCCACCCGGCCGAGGAGGCGTTGTCGGCGATGGTGTCGGTCAGGCCGATCTTCCAGTCGTTGATGCGCGAGTCGATGAGTTCGATCGAGGGGGCGTACGCGACAGTCGCGGCCAGCACGTCGGCCTCGGTGCAGTCCTCGCCGGGCAGGTCGGCGCCGAGCACGAATCCGACCTCGACCTCCACGCGCGGCAGCAGGAACTTCGAGGTGTCGACAGGGACGTCTTCGTAGACCTCCATGTCGGCGAGCAGGTGACCGTAGTCGGGCTCGTCGACGCCCATCATCTCCTGCATCGCCTTCGACGACAGCCCCACCTTGTGCCCGACGACCTTCGCGCCGGACCGGAGCCTGCGCTGGATGTTGAGCAGCTGGATCTCGTAGGCGTCGACCACATCGATATCGGGGAACCGGTCGACGAGCGGCGACACGGCGACCCGGTCGTCTTCGGCGCGGGCGAGTTCGTCGGCGAGTTGAGTTCGTACCGCGTCAGGCAGCACGCGGACCTCCTTGGCAGCACGGTCGGAAGGATCTAGATGCCAAAACTGTAACCGGTTTTCCAGTTCAGCATCAGCCGTTCACCTGACAATACAACGCTACATCTGGTGATTTCTGCAACATGTTCTACTGAGTTCTACTTTTATCTGTCCAACGACCGGACCCTTCTATAACGTGTTCTACATGAGTGATCGGGAATACGATGTCGTGGTCGTCGGTAGCGGCGCCGCCGGGATGACCGCCGCCCTCGCGGCGGCGCACAAGGGACTGAGCGTTGTGCTGCTGGAGAAGGCCGCGCACTACGGTGGGTCGACGGCCCGATCCGGCGGTGGCGTCTGGATTCCGGGCAACAAGGCGTTGCTCGCCGCGGGCCGCCCCGACGACCGCGAGGACGCGCGCACCTACCTGCACAGCATCATCGGCGACGTGGTGCCCGCCGAGAAGATCGACACCTACCTCGATCGTGGCGCCGAGGCGTTCGACTTCGTCCTCGACCACACCCCGCTGAAGATGAAGTGGGTTCCCGGCTACTCCGACTACTACCCCGAGGCCCCGGGCGGGCTCGGCCAGGGACGTTCGTGCGAGCCCACGCCGTTCAACGGCAAGGTGCTCGGCGCGGAACTGGCCAATCTGGAACCGCCCTACGCCAAGGCGCCGCTGAACGTGGTCGTCATGCAGGCCGACTTCGTGCGGCTCAACCTGATCCGCCGTCATCCCAAGGGCGCGATGCGGGCGCTGCGCGTCGGCGCGCGCACCTACCTGGCCAAGTGGACCGGCAAGCATCTGCTCGGCATGGGGCAGGCCATCATCGCCGCCATGCGCAAGGGCCTGCTCGACGCGGGCGTGCCGGTGCTGCTCAACACCCCACTCACCGACCTGGTGGTCACCGACGGCAAGGTCACCGGGGTCAAGGCCACCGTCGATGGCGAACCGGTCACCTTCACCGCGCGCTACGGCGTGGTCCTCGGCGCGGGCGGGTTCGAGCACAATGCCGACATGCGGGCCAAGTACCAGCGTCAGCCGATAACCACTGAGTGGACAACCGGTGCCGCGGCCAACACCGGCGATGGCATCGTCGCGGGTATGGCAGCGGGTGCGACGGTCGGATTCATGGAGGACGCCTGGTGGGGTCCGACGATCTTCAAGGGCGGCAAGCCCTGGTTCGCGCTGGCCGAGCGCAACCTGCCCGGCACCATCATGGTCAACGACCGGGGCGAGCGGTTCGGCAACGAGTCCGCCCCCTACGTCGAGGCGGTGCACACCATGTACGGCGGTGAGTACGGGCAGGGTGCGGGTCCCGGCGAGAACGTGCCGTCCTGGCTGGTGTTCGACCAGCGCTACCGCAACCGCTACATCTTCGCGGGCCTGCAACCGGGACAGCGCTTTCCGTCGCGCTGGATGGAGAACGACTACATCGTCAAGGCCGACACGATCGGGGAGCTCGCCGAGCGCATCGGCGTGCCCGTCGACAACCTGACCTCGACGATCGAGCGTTTCAACGGCTTCGCCGCCGCGGGCAAGGACGAGGACTTCGGCCGCGGCAACAGCCACTACGACCGCTACTACGGCGACCCGACCGTGAAGCCGAATCCGTGCCTGGCCGAACTGTCGCAGGGCCCGTTCTACGCGGCGAAGATGGTGCCCGGCGACCTCGGCACCAAGGGCGGCCTCGTCACCGATACGGCCGCACGTGTGCTGCGCGAGGACGATTCCGTCATCGACGGCCTCTACGCCGCGGGCAACACCAGCTCGCCGGTGATGGGCCACACCTACGCGGGCCCCGGCGCCACCATCGGCCCCGCGATCACCTTCGCCTACCTGGCGGTCCTCGACATCGTCGCCAAGAAGTCGACCGACTCGACGAAGGCGACAGCATGAGGGTCAGCCCGACGATCACGATCGGCTACCTGGCGGTCATCGACGTCTCGACGACCGGGTCGGCGGACGAGGTCGACGGATGAACGAGCCATTCGTACTGTTCAGCAGACATGCAGGAGTAACCCATGCCCATTGATCTGGCGACCGCGCTCGGCGCGACTCTGCCCTCGCGCGAGTTCAGCTGGACGCCCACCGACGTGCAGCTCTACCACCTTGGCCTCGGCGCGGGCGCCCGCCCGACCGACCCGGCCGAGCTGGCCTACCTCGACGATCGCGCACCCCAGGTGCTGCCGACGTTCGCGACGGTGGCGCCGACCCTCGGCGAAACCGAGCCGCCGCGAGTGAGCTTCCCCGGCATCGAGATCGACCTGGCCAAGGTGGTGCACGGGCACCAGGAAGTAGTGGCGCACAAGCCGATTCCGGCTGCGGGTAAAGCGCTCTGGGCAGGTCGGATCGTCGAGATCTGGGACAAAGGCGCCAACGCGGTGATCGTGCAGGAGCACACCATCACCGGATCCGACGGTGAACCGCTGTGGACCGCGCGGTCCTCCATTTTCGCCAGGGGTGAAGGTGGTTTCGGCGGCGAGCGTGGTCCGAGTGCCCGCGTCGAACTGCCCGATCGCGCCCCCGACGCGGAGCTGCTCACCCCCACGTTGCCACAGCAGGCCCTGCTGTACCGCCTCTCCGGCGATCGCAACCCGCTGCACTCGGACCCCGAATTCGCCCGTGGCGCAGGTTTTCCCGCCCCGATCCTGCACGGGCTGTGCACCTACGGCACGGTATGCAAGGCCATCACCGACGCTCTGCTCGACAGTGACGCGGGCCGGGTCGGCGGGTTCCGGGCCAAGTTCGCCGGCGTGCTCTACCCGGGCGAGACCTTGCGCACCAAGGTGTGGCGCGAGGGCGACCAGTTGATCGCGGTCGTCACCGTGGTCGAACGAGACGATGCCCCCGTCCTCAGCGATGTCGCCCTGCGTATCGCCTGATCCGAACCACTGATCACCAGGTCGCCGGAGCATGAGAACGCCGGTGGCCTGGTGATCATTTTTCGAGCGCGGTGATCGCTTGGGCGATGCGGCCGTCCGCGCACGCCGATTCGATGGCCGCGAACCCGGCCGGGCGCATCCGCCCCGCGGCGATGAGGGCTTCGGCCTTGGCGACGTTGATCTGCGACCAGGGGCTCCGTGCTCGACGCGGCGAGTATCGCTGCAGGTAGTGGTGGGCGTCGAGGCCGCGGCGATGGCTGTCGATCCAGCCGTAGCAGAGTGCGCCGTCCAGGGTTTCGCTGATCGTCACCGATCTCTCGGGGGCCTTCTTCTTTGCGATCAGCACCCACACCTCGCGGGCGTCGGCGTGGTTCGCCGCCAGCCACGTGTCCCAGGCTTCGGCGTCGGGGCAGGTGATGAATTCGATGTCCATGCCACCTATCCTCCGATTCAAAGTGCTCACCGAATGAGCACTTTGAATTCACGCCGGTTCGAGTGTCGCCAGTAGGGCGCCGGCGGCTCGGGTGGCCTGTTCGGTCCGTCGGGAATCGACGACTCCTTGCAGGTGAAACGCCCAGTGCGCCTCGAACAGGCACGCGAGCCCGTAGGCGCTGGTCGCGACGCGATCCGCCGGGGCGGCCGGGTACGCGGCGGCGAGCTGTCGCTCCAGTTCGGGTAGCCACCGCTCGGTCCACAACTCCCGCAGGCTGTGCCGGACCACCTCATCGCGCGCCGCGAGATTCACCAGTTCGCTCCACACCACCAGGTCGTCGCGGTTTCCGTAAGCGCCCGGTGTGAACATCCGTGCCACTCGATCCTCGATCGTCCCCTCGGCGCCCAGCCGCAGTTGCGCGTCACCGTACGCGGCGACGGCTTCGGTGACGAAGGCCCGCATCAGCCCGTCTCTACTGCCGAAATAGTGCAGCACCAGCGTGCGCTGCACTCCGGCCGCCGCGGCCACTCGCGACAGCGTCGTATCGGCGAAACCGTCGGTCGCCACGACGGAATGAGCGGCCCGCAGGATCTGACCGATCCGCTCCTTGGCCTTGCTCGGCCGCCCGACTTTATTTACTGTCATGTTAGTCAATATATTCGACGGGGAGGCAGTCATGCGAGTTCTGGCACTGGGTGGGGCAGGGGAGATGGGCAGGGTCGCCGCCCGCATCATGCACGGCGACGACAGGGTGACAGCACTGACGATCGCCGACCGGGACGAGGCCGCGGCGCGCGCGCTCGCCACCGAACTCGGCGCCACCGCTTGTCGACTGGACGCCACCGACGGTTCGGCGCTGACTTCGGCGATGCGGGATTTCGACCTGGTGGTGAATACCGTCGGCCCATATTTCCGCTTCGGCCCACCGATCCTGGCGGCGGCGATCGCCGCGCGCTGCGACTACATCGACATCTGCGACGATCCCCAGCCGACCATCGACATGCTGGAACTGGACGCGGCGGCGCGCGCGGCGGGGGTGACAGCGCTGGTCGGCATGGGCGCCAGCCCCGGTATCGCCAATCTGCTCGCCGTGCTGGCGGGCCGGGAACTAGACCGGGTCGACTCCGTGGTCACCGGCTGGAACATTCACTCCGCGCACACCGAACCGGCCGGTCCAGGGGCGACCGCGGCCGTGGTGCACGGCATGCGACAGATCGCCGGTGACATTCCGGTCATCCGCGACGGCGTGCGCGCCCAGCGCCCGGCCCTGGAACGGATGCGCATCGACTACCCGGGCCTGCGCACCGGCGAAGGCCGCAGCTTCGGTCACCCGGAGGCGATCACCGTGGCGCGAGCCTTCCCCGAACTCCGCGACGCGACCACCGTGGTCGTCGGCGACCGCTCGACCTCGGCGGCGCTGCTGGCCCTGCGCTGGGTAATGGGCGCTCGCCTGTTGACGCTGGATCAGGCGGCCGGGGTGGCAGCCCGCGTCGAACGACTCCTGCCCGCCGATCCGGCGAAACTGATCACTGCCGGTGGCCTGCCACCGCTGTTCGCCGTCGCGACGGGCCTGCGGGCTGGAGTCGCCGCGACCGCCGCCACGGCGCTGTGTCAGGTCCCCGGTCTCACGATGGCCGACAACACCGGCGTGCCGTTGGCGGTCGCGGCACTGCTGCGGGCGAAGAGCCCCGGCGTCCACACGCCGGAGACCCTGCTCGATCCGCGCGAATTCTTCACCGCGTTCGCCCCGCACTGTCTCGGCGCACCACACCCGGCCGCGATGACGGTCACCACGCGCAGCTGGGACACCGAGGAGGACAACGCCGCGGCACTGTCGTCCGCGCTGCTGACCGCACTGCTCACCGCGAGATGAGCAGTGCACGCCACGCTGCCGACCGAGGCCGTGACCGCCTGCTCAGGCCGGTCGATTCACAGCCAGGTGTCGAGGCTGGTGGTGGTGAGGAAGTGGTCCAGGTCCGCGCGCCAGGGGGCGGGGGTGGTCTTGTCCGGCTCGATGCCGGTGTACTGGCCGCGGTAGAACAGCAGCGGACGACCACCGGTGGTGGCCGACTCCGCGAGCGCGTGGACCCGGCCGATGACGATGTAGTGGTCACCGCCGTCGACGACGGAGTCGACGGTGCATTCGATGGTGGCCAGGGAATCGTCGAGCACGGGGACGCCCAATGCGGATGTCCGCCAGCCGACTCCGGCGAACTTGTCGGTCTCGCGTGAGCCGAAGCGCGCGCACGTCGGCTGCTGTTCCTCGGAGAGCACGTTCACGCAGAACTTGCCCGCAGCCTCGATCGCCGCCCACGACCGCGACCCCTTGGTGGGGCAGAACAGCACGAGGGGCGGGTCGAGGGAGAGCGCGGCGAAGGACTGGCAGGCGAACCCGATGGGCTCACCGTCCGGATCGAGCGCGGTGATCACGGTGATGCCGGTGCAGAACTGCCCCAGCACGGTGCGGAACTGCCGGCCGTCGATCGCCGGTATCTGTTCAGTCATGTCCTTCGCCGCCCGTTCCTATTGCTGTTTGAATCCGACAGTGAAGTCGTGACCCCACAGGCTCACCGCGGTCGATTCGCGGGCGATCCAGTCGTGGTCGTCGACTTCCAGTCCTTCACAGCCGAATTCGATGTCGAATCCGCCGGGAGTCTTCATGTAGAAGGACAGCATCTTGTCGTTGATGTGGCGGCCGAGAGTGGCCGACATCTTCACCTTCTTGCGATAGGCGCGGTCCAGGCAGAGACCGACGTCGTCGGAGTTCTCCACCTCGACCATCAGGTGCACGATGCCGGTGGGGTTCGGCAGCGGCAGGAACGCCAGCGCGTGGTGGCGCGGGTTGCAGCCGTAGAAGCGCAGCCAGGCCGGGTCGCCGTCGGCGGGACGGCCGACCATCTGCGGCGGCAGCCGCATGGAGTCGCGCAGCCGGAAGCCCAGGATGTCCTGGTAGAACGCCTGTGCCGCGGCATCGTCGGTGCAGGTGAGAACCACGTGGCCCAATCCCTGCTCGGCGGTGACGAACTTGTGGCCGTAGGGGCTCACGAAGCGGCGACCCAGGTACTGCGCGCCGTAGAACGCCTCGAGGGTGTTCCCGGACGGATCCTGGAACCGGATCATGCCCTCGACGCGTCGCTCACCCAGCTCTTCCTTGGTGCCCTCGGTGAAGGCGACCCCAGCCTTGCTCAGGGTTTCCCGCAGCTGTTGCAGGCCGGGCCCGTCGGTGACCTCCCAGCCCGAGACCAGCAGCCGGTCCTGCTCGCCGGGAACGATCACCAGTCGGGCGGCGAAATCGTCCATGCGCAGGTAGAGCGCGTCGGGGTTCAGCCCGGTGCCCTCCATCATGCCGAGAACCTTGAGGCCGTACTCGCGCCAGGCCGCCATGTCGGTGGCCTCGATGCGCATGTAGCCCAGGGCGCGAATGCTCATTACTTCTCCCCGAGGAAATCGACGGTGAGCCGGTTGAACTCGTCGAACTTCTCCAGCTGTGCCCAGTGCCCGCAGCCACCGAACACGTGCAGCTGGACGCGCGGGATCACCTTGGTGGCCACGAGCGCGCCGTCGAGGGGGTTCACCCGATCTTCGCGACCCCAGATCAACAGCACCGGCTGACGCAGCTTGTACGCGTCACGCCACAGCATGCCCTTCTCGAAGTCCGCGCCGGCGAACGACTTGCCCATCGCCTTCATCGCGGCCAGCGACTCGGGCGTACTCGCGAAGGCGAACCGCTCGTCGATGAGTTCCTCGGTCACCAGGGACTGGTCGAAGACCATGATCCGCAGGAACTTCTCCAGGTTGTCCCTGGTCGGTTCGTAGGTGAACTTCGAGAGCAGCTTCACGCCCTCGGTGGGGTCGGGCGCGAACAGGTTGGTGCTCAGCCCGCCCGGACCCATCAGCACGAGTTTGCCCGCGCGCGTGGGGTGGTCGAGTGCGAACCGCACCGAGGCGCCGCCGCCGAGAGAGTTGCCGAGCAGGTGCACCCGGTCGGTGATCTCGAGGTGATCGAGCAGCGCGAGCAGTGCGTTCGAGCTGTGCACGAAGTACTGCGGGTGGTCGATCGGCTTGTCGGACTTGCCGTAACCCGGCTGATCGGGCGCGATCACGTGATAGCGCTCGGCCAGCACGGGGATGTTGCGGGCGAAGTTCGACCACGCCGAGGCACCGGGTCCACCACCGTGCAGCAGCACGATCGTCGGCCCGTTGCCCACTCCGGCTTCGTGGTAGTGCAGCTTCAGATCGGGGGTGACCTGCGCGAAGCGTGAGGTCGATGCGTAGGTCAGTTCAGCGGTTCGGGTCATCGGCTACACCATGGCGTCGGTGACGGGCAGGCCGAACTCGTGCGTGCCGTACATCACGTAGGCGCGCTCGGGATCGTTGGCCGCGTGGACCCGCCCGGCATGCGCGTCACGCCAGAAGCGTTGCAGTGGCGTGCCGTTGGCCAGGGCGGTGGCGCCCGAGGACTCGAAGAGCTTGTCGATCGAGGCGATCACGCGACCGGTCGAACGCACCTGGTCGCGACGGGCGCGCACGCGCAGATCGAACGGCACCTCTTCGCCCGCCAGCAGCAGGGCGTACTCCTCGGCGACATTGCCCGAGAGCTGACGCCACGCGGCGTCGATATCGCTGGCCGCCTCGGCCACGCGCACCTTGGCGAACGGATCGTCCTTGGCGTTCTCGCCGGCGTAGGCGGCGCGCACGCGCTTGCCCTGGTGCTCGACGTGCGCCTCGTAGGCGCCGTAGCCCATGCCGACGATCGGCGCGGAGATGGTGGTGGGGTGGATGGTGCCCCACGGCATCTTGTAGACGGGGTCGGTGTTCTGCTCGAGGCCGGGCGCGCGGCCCTCGCTCATCGCGCGGAAGCTCAGGAACCGGTGCGACGGGACGAAGATGTCCTCGACGACGACGGTGTTGGAGCCGGTGCCGCGCAGACCGACGACGTTCCAGACGTCATCGATGCGGTAGTCCGAGCGCGGGATCAGGAAGCTGCCGAAGTCGACCGGCTTGCCGTTCTTGATCACCGGACCGCCCAGCACCGCCCAGGTGGCGTGATCGGAACCCGAGGACCAAGCCCACGAGCCGCGCACGATGTAACCACCGTCGACGGCCTGTCCCGCTCCCATCGGCGCGTACGAGGACGAGATGCGCACATCGGTGTCCTCGCCCCACACGTCCTGCTGGGCCTGCTGATCGAACAGCGCGAGGTGCCAGTTGTGCACCCCGATGATGCCCGACACCCAGCCGGTGGAACCACACGCGCTGGCGATCTTGCGCACGGTGTCGTAGAAGACCACCGGGTCGGCCGCGTGGCCGCCCCACTGCTTGGGCTGGAGCAGCCGGAAGAAACCGGTCTCCTGCAGCGCCTTCATGGATTCTTCGGGAATGCGGCGCAGGTCTTCGGCCTCCTGCGCACGCTCACGCAGCGTCGGCAGCAGTGCCTCGACCCGTTCGGTCACTTCTTGCGTCATTTCGGAGCCCGCTCCTGCCCTTGTCGGATCGACAACCGGTTCTTTTCGTCTCTGAGATTAGAACAGGTTCTCGTTTCTGTCGAGAAGATCGCCCTACCTCGGATATAACAGGAGTCAACAAGGAAGTTCGCTGGACAACTGGCGTGAAGTGGCTCAGTTTTGTAACGTGTTCTAGTGAACGAGGAGGGTTCGGGATGGCGATCAACCCCAAGGTGAGGGAACTCGATGTCGGTGCACCGCCGACGAGGTTCGCGCGTGGCTGGCACTGTGTCGGCCTCGCGTCGACGTTCCGCGACGGTAAACCGCACGCGGTCGAGGTCTTCGGTACCAAGCTCGTCGTGTGGACCGATACCGACGACCAGATCCGCGTGCTCGACGCCTACTGCAGGCATATGGGCGGCGACCTGAGCATGGGAACGGTGAAGGGCGACGACATCGCCTGCCCGTTCCACGACTGGCGCTGGGGTGCCAGCGGAAAGTGCACCGCGATTCCGTACGCGCGCCGCGTTCCGCCGCTGGCCCGCACCCGGAAGTGGACCACGCTCGAGCGCAACGGTCAGCTGTACGTCTGGCACGATCACGAGGGCAACGAACCGCCCGCCGAGGTCACGATCCCGTACATCGAGGGTCCCTACACCGACGAACAGGGCAATCCGACCGAGGCCCACAACAGCGGCTGGACCGACTGGACCTGGGACTCGTTGCTGATCCAGGGCGCCAACTGCCGCGAGATCATCGACAACGTCGTGGACATGGCGCACTTCTTCTACATCCACTACGCCTTCCCGACGTTCTTCAAGAACGTCTTCGAAGGGCATGTGGCGACGCAGTTCTTGGAGACCAAGGGCCGCCCCGACGTCGGTATGGCCGCCAAGCACGGTGGTGACACGCTGCTGAAGTCGGAGGCGTCCTACTTCGGGCCGTCCTACATGATCAATCCGCTGGTGAACATCTACAGCGGGTACGAGATCAAGGTTCAGCTGATCAACTGCCACTACCCGGTCGACCAGGATTCGTTCGTGCTGCAGTGGGGTCTGTCGGTCGAGAAGCCCAAGGGCCTGCCCGACGAGGCCGCGAAGAAACTGGCCGACACGATGGCCAAGTTCTTCGGCGACGGCTTCCTGCAGGACGTGGAGATCTGGAAGCACAAGTCCAAGGTCGAGAACCCGCTGCTCTGCGAGGAAGACGGGCCGGTCTACCAGCTGCGTCGCTGGTACGAGCAGTTCTACGTCGACGTCGCCGAGGTGACCGAGAAGATGACCCAGCGCTTCGAGTTCGAGGTCGATACGACCAAGGCGAATCAGGCGTGGGAGGCCGAGGTGGCGGAGAACCTGCGCCGCAAGGCCGAATCCGAGGAAGCAGGCGTCTGATATGAGCCAGAGCGAGCCGCAAAGGTCCGGCGATCCGTCGCAGCTCGCTTCGGCGGAGCCGGGGTCGGGCGATTCCTCGCCGCGTGCGGGGACTCGCCCGACCTGGGCCAAAGCGCCCGATTTCGCTGATCAACCCGCGCGGCAAGCCGCGGTGCGGGCGCAAACTGTGGTCGACAAACAGCATTACCTCGACACGGGTCTCACACCACTGCGGTGCCAGGCGTGCTCGGCACAGGTGCTGGTGCGCAAGGCGAGTCAGCACCAGACCTCGGTGCAGTGGACCGAGCGACCCGACGCGCACTGCCCGATCTTCGCGCAGCTGACCGCGCACGGTGCGCGGCCGGGTCGGCCGGAATCGTGTCCGTCACTGGAGAAGTCGATCAAGTGGGCGGTCGACGAAGGCGTGCTCGACGTCGGCGAATAGTCAGCCGAACGGGGTGTGCGGGCGATCCTGTCGCACCCCGTCGAGGTAGATGTCGACCTTCTCGTTGTAGAAGCACGCCAGCCCCGCCACCTTCTGGCTCTCCGGCAGCGGCGTGCGGTAGATCCAGACGAGGTCGGCGTGCTCGGTGTCGCCGACGCGCACGTTCCAGTAGTCGGCGGTGCCCTTGTACGGGCAGCTCGTGTGGGTGTCCGACGCGGTCAGTAGATCCATCCGGACATCGGTCAGCGGCAGGTAATACCGTGCGGGCAAACCGGTTTCGAACAGGATTCGGGGCGAATGCGAGTCCGCGACGGTCACTCCGTCGATCTCCACCCGCACGTGCCGGGAACTGCCGAGAATGTCCACGCGCGAATACGGATCGCGCGGATGGACGAAGACCTGCTCGTCTTCCTCGAACCAGTCGAACGCGGCGATATCGAGCCGCACAGCGTCTTTCAGCTCCGACAGCGGTGAGTCGAGATAGCGCAGCGCCGCACCGTCGGCGCGCAGACCCTCGACCGTCACGTCGTAACCCGTCGCGTCGCCGCGGCTGGGGGAGTGCTCGGTGACCCCGTTCGGATCGAGGTCGGCGCGCACGTCGGTGAGCGGCACGTAGTAGGTCGGGTAGTACGGGATCTCCCAGACCAGCAACGGCCGGAGCGTGTCGGCCACCAGCTTCCCGCGCAAGTAGGCCCGTACTCGCTTCTGTCCCGTTTCCACCTTGACGCGCCCGCGTCGGTCCTCGGTCATGCCCTCGACGCTACGCCCGCGACAGCGAATCGCCCCTGGCACTCGTGGTACCAGGGGCGATTCGGATACACCGACGGGGACGGGTCAATCGCCGACGGTGATGGCCTGTGCTTCCTCGATCGAGTGGGGGGCCGGGTCGTGGTCGTCGATGTGGGCCAGGGCGCCGCGGCCGATGTAGAGGACCGCGACCGCGGCGGCCGTGCAGACCGCGCCGAGCCAGAACGGCAGCGACATGTTGTGCTCGCCGAGTTTGCCCGCCACCCACGGAGCGGCCGCACCGCCACCGAATCGGACGAAGCTGTACGCCGCCGACGCGGTCGAGCGCTCGACCGGCGCCGAGATCATCACGGCCTCGGTGATCAGCGTGTTGTTCACGCCGAGGAACGCACCGGCGATCACCACACCGACGATCAGCACGACCTTGTGTTCGGTGAACATCCCCATCGCCGCCAGGTCGATCGCGAACAGGGCCAGCGACAAGGCCATCATCGGCAGCGAACCGAAGCGCGCCTGCAGTTTCGGGGCGAGGAACACCGAGGACAGGGCGAGCAGGATGCCCCAGCCGCAGAAGATGAAGCCGATCGCGTAGGTGCCCATGTCCAGCGGGAACGGGGTGAACGCGAGCAGGGTGAAGAAGCCGAAGTTGTAGAGCAGCGCGGTGATGCTCACGGTGAGCAATCCTCTGTGCCGCAGGGCTTTGAACGGCGCGGTGATCGAGGTGGGGTGCGCGGCCTTCGGCGTTTCGGGCAGCAGCACGACGATCGCGATGAAGGCGACGGCCATCAGCACCGAGACTCCGAAGAACGGTCCGCGCCAGCTGATTCCACCGAGCACGCCGCCCAGCAGCGGGCCGGTCGCGATGCCGATGCCGAGCGCGGCCTCGTAGAGAATGATCGCCTTGGCGACGCCGCCGGTGGCCGCGCCGACGATGGTGGCCAGCGCCGTCGCGATGAACAGGGCGTTGCCCAGACCCCAGCCCGCGCGGAAGCCGATGATCTCGCCGATGCTGCCGGACATGCCCGCCAGCGCGGCGAACACGATGATGATCGCCAGCCCGGACAGCAGCGTCTTCTTCGCGCCGAAGCGGCTCGAGATCACGCCGGTGACCAGCATGGCGACGCCGGTGACGGCCATGTAGCTGGTGAACAGCAACGACACCTGGGACGGCGTCGCGTTCAGCTGTTCGCCGATGGGCTTGAGAATGGGATCGACCAGGCCGATGCCCATGAACGCGATGACGCTCGCGAAGGCGACGGCCCACACGGCTTTGGGCTGGGAGTTGGTGGTTGCGGCGTTGTCGTCGCGAGTCAGCTGGGGGGTGCTCACTGGCGCTCCTGGTTGCATCACTGATGACCGCGGGCAACCGAGCGAAGGGCTGTCAGCAGGTCGTTCATGTCGGTATCGAGGCGGATCAGCCGATCGAGATCGAAATCGGCCAGTCCGGGTGCCATGGCGGCGGCGAACGCGCGTCTGGCCTCGGTGAGGCGGGACCGGCCGGCCGGGGTGAGCTCGATGAGCACTGCCCGGGAGTCGTGCGGGTCTTTGGTGCGGGATGCGAAGCCGTCGGTGACGAGTCGACCGATCAGCGCCGTTGCCGCCGGTTGGGAACATCTGTCGATCCGGGCGAAATCGCTGACCCGCAGCCCGCCGTGCTCGTCGAGCACGGAAAGGGCCCGCAGGACCGCGCGGGGCAGGTCGTCGTTGCTGATCGCCCCGGCCAGTCGGGTGAGCCGACCAGCGGTGACCAACAGGTCGACCACGATGTCGTCTGCCGATGGCTGCGCTGTCTGCTTCACAGGAGATAATATTACATAAGCTAATTATCTAAATCCAGACCGGTCCGCGCCCAAGCCCGGTGAAATGGCGCACAGCATGCCGAAAGCCCTGGTCGCGGAGCTGCGACCAGGGCTTTCGGTGAATACGGCTAGGCCGCGACCGGACGACGCCCGGTGCCGAACAGCTCGGCGGTGGCGTGCGCCCGCTTGAAAAAGAGGTGGGCGTCGTGTTCCCAGGTGATGGCGATGCCGCCGTGCAACTGGATGGTCTCGGCCGCCACCGTGGAGAAGGTCTCGGTGCAGTGCTTGCGCGCGACCCACACGTCCTCCGCGGCCGACGGACTGTCCTCGGCCACCGCGAGTGCGGCGGCCAGCGCCGCCGATTCGGCCGACTCGACCAGCACGTACATATCGGCCATCCGGTGCTTGAGCGCCTGGAAGCTGCCGATCGGACGACCGAACTGCACGCGCGAGGCCGTGTACTCCACCGTCATCTCGAGGCAGCGCCTGGCCGCGCCGACCTGCTCGGCGGCCAGTGCCGCCCAGGCGATCTCGCGCAGCCGGCGGCGCAGCGCGGCGGGGTCGCCGGTGCCGATCCGGGTGGCGGGGGCATCGGTGAAGGTGATGGTGGCGAGTTTGCGCGTGGGATCGAGCGCGGGGGTCGCGGTGACAGCCACGCCGGGGGCGTCCGCTGTCGTCTCGAACAGTCCGTCATCGGTCAGCACCAACAGCAGGTCGGCCTGAGCTCCGTGCAGCACGTAATGGGCCGCGCCACTGAGCTTTCCGCCGGTCGCGCTGACCCCGGCCGCATCCCATCCGGTGGCGTCCGCCCAGCACAGGGCCGCCGTGCGTGACCCATCCGCCAGATCGGGCAACAGCCGGGCGCACGACTGCTCGTCACCGGCCAGCAGAATCGCCTGCACCCCGAGCACCGCTGACCCGAGCATCGGCACACCGCTCAGCGTCCGCCCCAATTCGCCGACGACCATGAGCGATTCGACGAGCCCGGCGCCCGCGCCACCCCACTCCTCCGGCACCGCGAGCGCGGCGACCCCGACCTGCTCGCACAGCATCCGCCACAACTTCGGGTCGTACCCGAGGTCGGTGTCCATCGCGGTACGCAGCGCGGCCGACGTGGCGTGCTTGCCGAGCAGGGCCCGCACGGAGGTCCGGAATTCGAGTAGTTCATTCGATGACATGGGGTTCCTCGTAAGGCTCGGTGATGGCGGCGGCGGTGGGAGAGCGTCGGCTGCGGTTCGGCGGGACTCGGCTGCCACCGCGACACAGACCCGCGCGGCATTCGGCCGGTGTCGTCGGTGGCATCGCGGGTCTCAGCTCGTTGCGGCCGCAGGTTCGGCGGCGCGTAGCGCGTCGGCGATTCTGCCGCGATGGAAGTCGGCGGTGCCCCACGCAGTTCGAAGGGCCGCGACCTTGGTCAGCCACAGCGACAGGTCGAATTCCGCGGTGTAGCCGATGGCCCCGTGTACCTGAAGCCCGGCACGCGCGGCACGATGGGCGGCGTCGCCGCAGGTCACCAGGGCTGCCGAGACATCGCGAGCGCGGTCGTCCGAATCCAGTGTGAGGGCCGCGCGGTACACCAGCGGCTCGGCCAGATCCAAGGCGATCAGCACGTCGGCGAGTTGCTGTTTCACCGCCTGGAATTCACCGATCGCACGACCGAACTGCTTGCGCTGCTTCGCGTAAGAGGTGGTCTGCTCGAGAATCGAGCGGCCCGCACCGAGGAGCTGTGCGGCACAGGCGAGAACACCGATGTCGAAGGCGTAGTCGATGGCGGCTTCGGCCTCGGGGCCCTCGGCGGTCACTTCCTCGGCCCGCACGCGAAACAGCTTGCGGGCGGGGTCGATCGAGGTCACCGAATCCGTCGGCGCGACGCCGAGTGTCAGTCGGCCGTCGGCGGCGACGAGGACCGGATCGGCGATGTCGGCGTCGAGGGCGATGCCGCGCTGCGCCTCGAAGGTGATGGTGCCGAGCGCCTCGCCGCTCGCGAGCGCGGGCAACCATCGCTGGGCAGGTGCGTCGTCCGGAAGACGTTGCAGCAGAGCGGGAATCACGGCGGCGGACTCGATCACGGGCCCGGGCGCGGCGCCGCGGCCCAGTTCGATCAGCGCGACCACGAGATCGACGGTGGTGGCGTCCGCCCCGTCGTACTTCTCGTCGACGATCAGACCGAAGACGCCCATGTCGGCGATCTGCCGCAGCAGGGCGCGCCCCTTGGTGGTGTCACCGTCCGCCCAGGCACGCACCGCCGCGGGCACCTGTCCGGCATCGAGAATCTTGCGCAGTTCGGCGGCGAAGTCGAGCTGTTCGGTACTGAGCGCGAATCTCATCGCAGACCTCCTGTGTTCGCAAGGGCGATTCGGCCCGAGAAATTGACGTTCATCGCTTGCTCTCGCGGGGCAGTCCGAGGATGCGTTCGGCGATGATGTTGCGCTGGATCTCGTTGGTGCCCGCGTAGATCGGGCCCGAGAGCGAGAACAGATAGCCGTCGGTCCAGGTGCTGCGCTGCTCGGCGGCCGAGCCGAGCAGGTCCAGCGCCGTCTCGTGCATCGAGATGTCGAGCTCGGACCAGTACACCTTGGTGATCGACGACTCCGCGCCGAGCTGGCCGCCGTCGGTGAGGCGGGTGACGGTGCCGAAGGTGTGCAGGCGGTAGGACTCGGCGCCGAGCCAGGCGTCGACCACCGAGTTCCTGGCCGCGGTGTCGCTCGGGTCGGCGGTCTCGCGCCACAGGTCGATGAGGCGCTGCGCGGTGGCGCTGAACCGGCCGGGGCTGCGCAGCGAGAGGCCACGTTCGTTCGACGAGGTCGCCATCGCGACCCGCCAGCCCTCGTTCACGCCGCCGATCACGTCGTGGTCGGGCACGAAGACGTCGTCGAGGAAGATCTCGGCGAAGCCGGGTTCGCCGTCGAGCTGGGGGATCGGCCGCACGCTCACGCCCTCGGCGGTGAGCGGGAACATCACGTAGGTGAGTCCGTGGTGGCGCTGTGCCTCGGGATCGCTGCGGAACAGGCCGAACGCCCAATCGGCGAACGACGCACGCGAACTCCACGTCTTCTGGCCGTTGAGCAGCCAGCCGCCCTCGGTGCGCCGTGCGGTGGAGCGCAGGCTCGCGAGGTCGCTGCCCGACTCGGGTTCCGACCAGGCCTGCGCCCAGATGTCGTCACCGCGCGCCATGCGCGGCAGGATCCGCGCGAGCTGCTCGGGGGTGCCGTGCTCGAACAGCGTCGGCGCGAGCAGGAAGATGCCGTTCTGCGCGACCCGACCCGGTGCGCCCGCGGCGTAATACTCCTGCTCGAACAGCACCCACTCGAGGATCGACGCGTCACGCCCGCCGAACTCGCGCGGCCACGAGACCGCGGACAGCCGGGCCTGCGCCAGCTTCGCTTCCCATTCCCGATGTGCGGCGAAGCCTTCCGCGGTATCCATCGACGGCAACGGCTCCGCCGGTACGTTGGCGGCGAGGAACTCGCGCACCTCCAGCTGGAATTCCCGGGCAGCCGGGTCGATCTCGAGATCCACTTACTTCGTCCCGTTCTGTTCGGTAGAGGTGGCGGTGGCCTTCATCGAGCGGGCGTTCATCCCGCCGAGTGAATCGGCGCCGACCTCGGCGTTGTGCGCGTGTGCGAAATGGTGCAGCCCGAAGACCGAGTCCATGCCGGAGCGCATGCCCATCAGATCCTCGGCCTGGTTGACAGCCTTCTTGGTGAGCGCGAGCCCGAATTGCGGCATGGCGGAGATCTTCTCCGCGAGCCCCATCACCTCGGCCTCCAGCTGCTCGCGCGGCACGACCCGGTTGACCATGCCCCACTCTTTGGCCTGGGCCGCCCCGAACCGGTCGCCGGTGAACAGGAACTCCTTGGCCGCGCGCGGCCCCATCACCCACGGATGCGCGAAGTACTCCACACCCGGAATGCCCATCCGGACCACCGGATCGGAGAAGAACGCGTCATCGGAGCAGACGATCAGGTCGCACACCCAGGCCAGCATCAGCCCGCCCGCGATGCACGCGCCCTGCACCATCGCCACCATCGGCTTGGGGATCTCCCGCCAGCGCCTGCACATGCCGAGATACACCTCGGACTCGCGCGCGAAGCGCTGGTCACCACCGGGGCGATCGAGGTGGTCCCACCACAGCGCGGCCTTGTTCTCGTAGTGCACGTCGTGGTCGCGGCCCGGGGTACCGATGTCGTGGCCTGCGCTGAAGTGCTTTCCGTTGCCCGCCAGCACGATCACCTTGACCTCGGGATCCTCGACCGCGCGCACGAAGGCGGCATCGAGGGCATAGGTCATCTTCGAGTTCTGCGCATTGCGGAAATCGGGCCGGTTCATGGTGACGACGGCGACCGATCCGCGCACCGCGTAGGTGACGACCTCGGTCTCGGTTTCGGAACTCACGACTTCTCCTCACGTAGCTCACGCTTGAGCACTTTGCCCGCGGCGCTGTAGGGCAGCTGGTCGCGGAACTCGACAAGCCTGGGCACTTTGAAGTTCGCCAACTTGCCCGCGGCGAAGGCGATGACCTCGTCGGCGGTCAGCGTCGATCCGGCCTTGCGGACGACGACGGCCTTGCCGACCTCGCCCATCCGCTCGTCGGGCACGCCGATCACCGCCGACTCGGCGACGCCGTCGAGCCGGGCCAGGGTCTGTTCGATCTCGGCGGGGTACACGTTGAACCCGCCGGTGATGTACATGTCCTTGAGCCGGTCGGTGATCTTCAGATAGCCGCGCTCGTCGACGATGCCGATGTCGCCGGTGTGCAGCCAGCCGTCGGCGTCGATGGCCTCGGCGGTGGCCTCGGGGTCGTCGAGGTAGCCGAGCATCACGTTCGGTCCGCGCAGCAGCACCTCACCGGCGTCGGACAGGCGCAGTTCGAAGTCGGCGATCGGCCCGCCGCAGGTGTTGGCGATGGTGGCCGCGTCGTCGGACGGACGGCACATGGTGCCGAAACCGGCCGTCTCGGACAAGCCGTAGGCGGTGATCACCACCTCGAACGCGAGATCGTCGCGCATTCGCTCGATCAGCACCACCGGCACGGTCGCCGCGCCGGTCACCGCCACCCGCAGCGAGCTCAGGTCACGCTCGGTGCGCTGGGGATGCTCGAGGATGGTCTGGTAGATCGTCGGTGGCCCGGTGAGCACGGTGATCCGCGCGGACTCGATGAGCGCCAGCGCGGCGGGCACGTCGAAGGTGGCCTGCGGCACGATCGTGGCCCCGGTGACCAGGCACGCGAGAATGCCCGCCTTGTAACCGAAGTTGTGGAAGAACGGCGGGATCACCAGGTAGCGGTCGCCCGCGCGCAGGGTCGAGCACTCGACCCAGCCGCGCACCACCCCCAGCGCCTGCCGGTGCGCGACGAGAGTGCCCTTGCTGCGGCCGGTGGTGCCGGAGGTGAAGAGAATGTCGGAGATGTCGTCGGGGGAGACCTGGGCCGCCCGCTCCTCGCCGATTTCTTCGGACACCGTCGCGGCCTGTGCGAGCAACTCGTCCCACGTCACCGTCGTGCGTGCGGGCTCGGCCGTGGCCGGAGCCGCCTCGCTCTCGATCGGAATGACGACGACGGTCCCGATACCCAGTTCCGGCGCCGCCGCCGCGAGTTCCGCCGCCCGATCGCGACCGAGGAACGGACCGGCGACGAACAAGGCCTTCGCGTCGACGCGGGCCAGCACGTCGACGGCCTCGGCCGCCACGTAGCGGGTGTTCAGCGGCACCAGCGCGGCCCCGGCGGAGTGCGCGGCCAGGGCCGCGATCACCCAGTGATAGGTGTTCGGCGCCCACATCGCGACCCGGTCGCCGGGGGAGATGCCACGGGCGATCAGGGCGCGGGCGGCCACCCGGACCTGGTCGAGTAGCTCGGTCCAGTCCAGGCGGATCGCGCCGTCGATCAGGGCAGGCTCGTGCGGATGCGCCGCTGCGATGTGGCGCAGCGCCTGCGGAGTGGTTTGTGCAGGGGGTGTCACGGGGTCCTCACCGTTGTGCGGTTCGCTGTTCTTCCGAAGCAGCTAACAAAGCAAGTGCTTGGTAGGTTATCCTACCGAGGTGGGCGTGATCCAGACCTCAGATTCCGATACCGCGACTTCCGACGCGGAGTTTCGCGCGGAAATACGCGATTGGCTCGCCGAAAATCTTTCGGGCGAGTTCGCTGACCTGCGCGGCACCGGTGGACCCGGCCGCGAACACGAATTCTTCGACGAGCGGCTGGCCTGGGACCGCCACCTCGCCGCGGCGGGCTGGACCTGCCTCGGCTGGCCGGTCGAATACGGCGGTCGCGGCGCCAGTGTGCGTCAGCAGGTGATCTTCCACGAGGAATACGCCAAGGCCGACGCGCCGGCGCGGGTCTCGCACGTGGGCGAGGAACTGCTCGGCCCCACCGTGCTGGCCTTCGGTACCGAGGAGCAGAAGAAGCGCTTCCTGCCGGGCGTGCGTTCGGTCGGCGAACTCTGGTGCCAGGGCTATTCCGAGCCCGGCGCCGGTTCCGACCTGGCCGCCGTCTCGACCACCGCGCGCCTGGACGGCGACAAGTGGGTGATCAACGGCCAGAAGATCTGGACCTCGCTCGCGCACGTCGCCGACTGGTGCTTCGTCATCGCCCGCACCGAGCGCGGCTCGAGCCGTCACAAGGGCCTGTCCTATCTGCTGGTCCCGATGAACCAGCCGGGCATCGAAGTGCGGCCGATCGAACAGCTCACCGGCACCTCCGAGTTCAACGAGGTCTTCTTCGACGATGCCGTCACCGACGCGGACCTGGTGGTCGGCGCGCCGGGCGACGGCTGGCGAATCGCGATGGGCACGCTCACCTTCGAGCGCGGCATCTCCACCCTCGGCCAGCAGATCCGCTTCGCGCGCGAGCTCTCCGACATCGAAGACCTGGCCCGGCGCACCGGCGCCGCCGACGACCCGCTGATCGCCGATCGCCTCGATCGCGCCTGGGTGGGACTGCGGGTGCTGCGCGCGCACGCGCTGCGCACCATGAGCGAGGACCACGACGACGCGGGCGGCGCCTCGGTGTCGAAGTTGCTGTGGGCCAACTGGCATCGCGACCTCGGCGAACTGGCGATGGCCGTCCAAGGCGCGACGGGCCTGCTCACCGCCCCCGACGACATGACCGCATGGCAGCGGCTGTACCTGTTCAGCCGCGCCGACACGATCTATGGAGGTTCGAACGAAGTGCAGCGCAACATCATCGCCGAGCGTGTGCTCGGTCTCCCGCGAGAGGCACGCCCGTGACCGAGCAGACCTATTCGGGCGCGAACAAGTCCCTGTCGATCGCGCCGGCTTCGATCCCCGGACACGGCCTGCTCGCGGGCCGGACGGCCGTGATCACCGCCGCCGCGGGCACCGGCATCGGCTCGGCGACCGCGCGCAGGCTCCTCGAAGAGGGCGCCGACGTGGTCGTCTCCGATTGGCACGAGCGCCGCCTGACCGAGACCGCCGAACTGCTGGCCAAGGAGTTCCCCGAGCGCCGGGTCGGTGCCGTGGTCTGCGATGTCCGCGACACCGCGCAGGTGAATCAGCTGCTGGCCGACGCGGCCGCCGAACTCGGCCGGATCGACATCATGGTCAACAACGCGGGCCTCGGCGGTGAGACCCCGGTGGTCGACATGACCGACGAGCAGTGGGACCAGGTTCTCGACATCACCCTCACCGGCACCTTCCGCTGCACCCGTGCGGCGCTGGGGTACTTCCGCGGCGCGGGCCACGGCGGCGTGATCGTGAACAACGCCTCCGTCCTCGGCTGGCGTGCCCAGCACGGCCAGGCGCACTACGCCGCCGCCAAGGCGGGGGTGATGGCGCTGACCAGGTGCAGCGCGGTCGAAGCCGCCGAATTCGGGGTGCGGATCAACGCCGTCGCGCCGAGCATCGCCCGCCACCCGTTCCTGGACAAGGTGAGCTCGACCGAGCTGCTCGACTCGCTCAGCGAGCGCGAGGCCTTCGGTCGCGCCGCCGAACCGTGGGAAGTAGCGGCGACGATCGCCATGCTGGCCAGTGACTACACCTCATATCTGACCGGCGAGGTTGTCTCGGTGAGCAGCCAGCGCGCATGATCGCCGTGGCGGGTTCTCCGAAACCAAGCAAGTGCTTGGTTGTACGATGACGGGTGTGACCGCACCCGACACCGTGAAACGCACCCGCCGCGCCGAACTCCTCGACCTCGCCGCCGACCTGTTCGCCGAACGTGGACTGCGCGCCACGACGGTGCGCGATATCGCCGACTCGGCGGGCATCTTGTCGGGCAGTCTGTATCACCATTTCGACTCCAAGGAATCGATGGTCGACGAGATCCTGCGCGGATTCCTCGACGACCTGTTCGGTCGCTACCGCGAGATCGCGGGCGCGAGCATGAGCTCGCGAGACACCCTGGAGTCCTTGGTGATCGCGTCCTACGAGTCGTTCGACCGCCATCACGCCGCCGTCGCGATCTACCAGGCCGAGGCCAAGAACCTGCGCGACGCCGAGCGGTTCGGCTACATCCGCGACTTCAACACCGAGTTCCGCGACCTATGGCACCGCGTGCTCGCCGCCGGCGTGGCCGACGGCAGCTTCCGGCCCGAACTCGACGTGGAACTGGCCTTCCGCTTCCTGCGCGACACCGTGTGGGTCGCGGTCCGCTGGTACACCCCCGGTGGCCCGATCACCGTGCAAAACCTTGCCCAGCAATATCTCACCATCGTGCTCGACGGGCTGACCCTGCCCGGGAGCACCGCGAAATAGGAGTTCCATCATGACCGCATCCGCCGAGCGCCGCCCCTATGCCCCGTTGCGGGAGGCCTATGTGATCGATGCGGTGCGTACCGCGGTCGGCAAGCGCGGTGGCGCGCTGGCCGAGGTGCATTCCGCCGATCTCGGCGCGGCCGCGCTGCGTGGGCTCGTCGAGCGCACGGGCATCGACCCGGCCGTCGTCGACGACGTGATCGTCGGTTGTGTCGACAACCTCGGTCCGCAGGCGGGCAATATCGGCCGCACCATGTGGCTGGTCGCGGGCTACCCCGAAGAGGTCCCCGGCGTCACCGTCGACCGGCAGTGCGGTTCCAGCCAGCAGGCGATCAACTTCGGCGCGCAGGCCATCATGAGCGGCACCGCCGAGGTCATCGTGGCAGGCGGCGTGCAGAACATGAGCGCCATCCCGATCGGCGCCGCCATGCTCGCGGCCAAGCCCTACGGCTTCGAGTCCTCGTTCATCGGCGCCAAGGGCTGGGACTCGCGCTACGGCACCGGCGAGGTCTCCCAGTTCAAGGGCGCCGAGATGATCGCCGAGAAGTGGGGCATCAGCCGCGAGGACATGGAGCGCTGGGCGCTGCAGAGTCATCAGCGCGCCAAGACCGCCATCACCGAGGGCCGCTTCGACAACGAGATCGTGCCGGTCGGCGACTTCACCGTCGATCAGGGTCCGCGCGAGACCAGCCTGGAGAAGATGGCGTCGCTGCAGCCGCTGTCGGAGGGCAGCCCGCTCACCGCGGCGGTGGCCAGCCAGATCTCCGACGGCGCCAGCGCCACCCTGCTCGCCTCGGAATGGGCGGTCAAGGAGTACGGCCTCACCCCGCGCGCCCGCATCCATCACGTCAGCGCGCGCGGCGCCGACCCGATCTTCATGCTCAGCGCGCCGATCCCGGCCACCCAGTGGGCGCTGGAGAAGACCGGCCTCACCATCGACGACATCGACGTCATCGAGATCAACGAGGCCTTCGCCCCCGTGGTGCTGGCCTGGATCAAGGAGATCGGCGCCGATCCCGCGAAGGTGAACGTCAACGGTGGGGCCATCGCGCTCGGCCACCCGCTCGGCGCGACCGGCGCCAAGTTGTTCGCCACCCTGCTCAACGAGCTCGAGCGGGTGAACGGCCGCTACGGCCTGCTCACCATCTGCGAGGGCGGCGGCACGGCCAACGTGACGATCATCGAGCGTCTGGACGCCGACAAGAAGTAGGACTTCGGTACGAGAAGTGGTGGTCCTCGGCGGTTTCGCCGGGGACCACTCTTCGTTCGCCACCACTGGGTCGCCGCATTCAGCGCTGGGTCGCCACATCCCAGCGCCGCAGCACGGCGGGCACGTCCGGTCTCGGCGTGGGTGATTCATCCCACCTATGATGGCCTGGTGAAGGTGCTCGGTGCATGCCCGCTCGACTGCCCCGACGCGTGCTCATGGGTGGTGACCGTCGAGGACGGGGTGGCCACGGGGCTGCGCGGGAACAAGGACCATCCGGTCACGCGCGGTGCGCTGTGCGTGAAGGTGAACCGGTATCTCGAGCAGGTCGGTGCGCCGGGCAGACTCCGGTATCCGATGCGCCGGGTGGGGCCGAAGGGGTCGGGCCAGTTCGAGCGGATCAGCTGGGACGATGCGCTCGACGAGATCGCCACGCGCCTCACCGGCATCATCGACGAATTCGGTGGTGAGGCGGTCTGGCCGTTCCACGGCACCGGCAGCCTGGGCTATATCCAAGGGCTGGAAGGCTTTCCGGGGCGCAGGATGTTCAACCTGCTTGGGGCGTCGCATCACGCGCCGACCATCTGCTCGGTCGCGGGCGGCACCGGCCTGCGCTACACCCTCGGCACCTCCGGCGGCATGGACCCCGAGGACTTCGCGCAGTCGAAACTGATCCTGCTGTGGGGCACCAACCCGCT
The DNA here is from genome assembly GCF_042794235.1 of Nocardia sp. NPDC056541. NCBI lineage: Bacteria > Bacillati > Actinomycetota > Actinomycetes > Mycobacteriales > Nocardiaceae > Nocardia > Nocardia sp. NPDC056541. The sequence continues at coordinate 272,209 of NZ_JBHTUD010000006.1, read as the reverse complement.
CACCTCCGGCCATCATCTGTGGAAGTTCGTGCAGGACAGCGGCGCGTACCTGGTGTCGATCGACCCGGTGCGCACCAAGACCTCCGAACGCTGCGACGAGCACATCGCCCCGCTGCCCGGCACCGACGCGGCGCTGGCACTCGGCCTGCTGCACGTGATCGTCTCGCTCGGCGCGCAGGACGAGGAGTTCATCGCCGAACACACCGAGGGCTGGCCCGAATTCCGGGACCGCATCACCGAATTCACGCCGGAACGCACCGCGGCGATCACGGGCGTTCCCGAAGATCAGATCGTCGCGCTCGGTGCGCGGATCGCGCGCACCAGGCCGACCGCGATCCGCGCCTCCCAGGGCATGCAGCGCCACGCCGGCGGCGGGATGGCCCTGCGCGTGCTCGCCTGCCTGCCCGGCGTCACCGGCGACTGGGCGATACCCGGTGGGGGACTGCACTATTCGACCAGCGGGCACTTCCGGCTCGACGAAGCCGCGCTGACCCGCGACGACCTGCTGCCGCACCCGGTCCGCACACTCTCGATGACCAGACTCGGCGAAGCCCTGCTCGAGACCGATGAGCCGCCGGTGAAGGCACTGTTCGTGATCGGGGCCAATCCGGTCGGCTCGAATCCCGACCAGCGTCGCGTGATCGAGGGGCTGTCACGCGAGGACCTGTTCACCGTGGTCCTCGAGCACTTCGGCACCGACACCGTCGACTACGCCGACATCGTGCTCCCCGCCACGATGCAACCCGAGCACCTCGACGTGCTCGCCGGCTACGGCCACCTCTACCTGATCTGGAACGAGCCCGCCGTCGAGCCGCCGGGCGAATGCCTGTCCACGACAGAGACTTTCCGCAGACTCTCGCATCGGCTGGGTCTGACCGAACCGGCGCTGTACGACTCCGACGAAGAATTGGCCGGCCAGCTGCTGAAGGGCTACGACCTCGACCGGCTCAGGGCCGAGGGGTTCCTCAAGGTGCAGGCCGGTCCGGTGCCCGCGGGCAAGCTCCAGTTCGTTTCCGCCAGAGCGGAATCGGCGGGTCACGACCCGCTGCCGGACTACACACCCCCCGCTGATTCCGGCGACGGTCTGGTGCTGATCTCCGCCGCCTCGCACTACTTCCTGAACAGTTCCTTCGGCTCCAACCTGGAATTGCGGCGTCGCGCAGGCGAATCCAGCATCACCCTGCACCCCGGCGACGCCGCCGCGCGGGGCATCGCCGACGGCGCCGCGGTGGTCGTCTCCAACGATCGCGGCTCCTTCGAGGCCGTCGCCGAGGTATCGGACCGGGTGCGGCCCGGAGTCGCAGGCACCACCAAGGGCCGCTGGGCGAAGTTCACCGGCGGTGCCACCGTGAACGCCACGATCGCCGAACGAGATTCGGACTACGGCGGTGGCGCGGTGTTCCACGACAACCGCGTCGAGGTGCGCCCCCGCTGATCGCCGCGTTCAGAACTCGACGGCGTCGCGGATCAGCGGACAGGTCATGCAGTGGCCGCCGCCGCGGCCGCGGCCGAGTTCGGCGCCGACGATGGTGATCACCTCGACGCCTTCCTTGCGCAGGGCCGCGTTGGTGTGGGTGTTGCGGTCGTAGGCGAACACGACGCCGGGTTCGACCGCGACCAGGTTGTTGCCGCTGTCCCACTGCTGGCGTTCGTTGGCGTAGTAGCCGCCGCCGGTCTCGACCACCCGCAGCTTCGGCAGGTTCAGCGATGCGGCCACCACGTCGAGGAACGGCGCGGTCTCCTCGGTCACCTCGACTCCGGGTGCGCGGTCGCTGGGCCGCAGGGAGAACGGGTGGATGTTGTAGACGATGTCGGGATACACCGTCACCAGGTCGCGGTCGGCGAAGGTGAACACGGTGTCGAGGTGCATGGCCGAGCGCAGCTTCGGCATCCCCGCCACGATCACGCGCTCGGCGGCGCCTGCGGCGAACAGCGACGCGGCGACCTGGGTGATCGCCTGCCGGGACGTCCGTTCGCTCATCCCGACCAGCACCACCCCGTTGCCGACCGGCATCACATCGCCGCCCTCGAAAGTGGCCAGCCCCCAATCCTGTTCGGGATCTCCCCACCAGACCTTCGCGCCGGTGAAGTCGGGATGGAACGCGTAGATCGCCGCCATCAGCAGCGTCTCGTCGTGCCGGGCGGGCCAGTACAGCGGATTGAGGGTGACGCCGCCGTAGAGCCAGCAGGTGGTGTCGCGGGTGTAGAGCGTGTTCGGCAGCGGCGGCATCAGATACTCACGGACCCCGGCCTGCTCGCGCGCCAGCGCCAGGTAACCGGAACGGAATTCGGCGGGCAGGTCCGCGGTCGCGAGTCCGCCGATGAGGTAGGTCGCCAGGGTCCGGTCGTCCACCGAGTCCAGGTAGGCCCTGGTGTCGTCGATCAGCCCGAGCCCGACTTCGTTGGCCACGATCTTGCGGTCGAGAATCCAGTCCTTCGCGCCGGGCACGGCGAGGGTCTCGGCGAGCAGATTGTGCAGCTCGACCACCTCGACGCCACGGTCGCGCATCTTCGTCATGAAATCGAAGTGGTCGCGCTTGGCGTTCTGCACCCACAGCACGTCGTCGAAGAGCAGGTCGTCGCAGTTGGTCGGGGTGAGCCGTTCGTGCGCCAGGCCGGGCGCGCAGACCAGCACCTTGCGCAGCGTGCCGACTTCGGAATGGACGCCGAACGCGGTGGCGGGGGTTCCGGTCATTTCTGCTCCTCGAAAGATCGGGCGGACTCAGATCGAGATGGCGCCGGTCGCCAGGCTGACGATGCCGACAACGGCGCCGAGGGCGACGGCGCCGAACAGGACCGCCTCCCAGAGCGAGAAGATCCGCTTGCCCGCCTCGCGACGGGTCAGGGCGAACAGGATGGTGCCGGGCGCGTAGATGATGCACGACAGCAGCAGGAATTCGAGGCCGGCCGCGACGAGCATGAACGCGGTGTAGAAGGTGGCGACGAACGCGATGACGAGCTCTTTGGTGCGGTCGCCCGGCTGGATCCGCTCGTAGGTCTCCCTGGTGTAGGCGAGCTTGAGCGCGTAGGCCGCGGCCAGCAGGTACGGCACCAGCGACAGCGAACTGCACAGTTTGAGGGTGAAGGTGAACGCGTCGTCGGAGAACAGCGTGGTGACCAGCACGATCTGGATCAGCACGGTGGTGAAGATCAGCGCGACCACCGGCACATTCGCGGCGTTGACCCGAGCCAGGAACGACGGCATGTCCCGGTCCTTCGCCGCCACGAACAGCACCTCCGCGGCCATCAGCGTCCAGGCCAGGTAGGCGCCGAGGACCGAGATGATCAGTCCGATACTGATGAACCAGGCACCCCAGGTACCGACAGCGGATTCGAAGACCGGCGACATCGACGGCTGCTGCGCCACGGCGAGTTCGTCACGCGGCATGATGCCGAACGACACCATGGTCACCGACGCGAAAATAGCCAGCACGCTGAGGAAGCCGAGCACGGTGGCGCGACCGATGTCCTCGCGCTTGCGCGCGTACCTGGAGTACACGCTCGCACCCTCGATGCCGAGGAACACGAACACTGTCACCAACATGGTCGAACGCACCTGTTCGACCAGCGATTCGGAATACGCGTCGCCGCCCCAGAAGTTGTCCGCGAAGACACCGGGGTCGAAGTAGAACAGCAGCACCACGATGAACACCAGGATCGGCACCAGCTTGGCCACGGTGACGATCTGGTTGATGGTGGCGGCTTCCTGGATCCCGCGCAGCACCATGAAATGGAACGCCCAGATGCACACCGTCGACAGCAGGACCGCGGGAACGGTGTTGCCCTCACCGAAGATGGGCAGCACCTGCCCGAGGGTGGACTTGATCAGCACCCAGTAGCTGACATTGCCGACACAGGCGCTGGCCCAGTACCCGAACGCGGAGAAGAAACCGAGGTACTCACCGAAGCCGGCCTTCGCGTAGGCGTAGACACCGGCGTCGAGGTCTGGTTTGCGCACGGCCAGCGTCTGGAAGACGAACGCCAGCATCAGCATTCCGGTGCCGGCGATCGTCCAGGCGATGATCGCGCCGAATCCGCCGGTGGCCTGGCCGAAGTTGCGCGGCAGCGAGAAGACGCCCGCACCGACCATGGAGCCGACCACCATCGCCGACAAGGTCAGCAGCGGCATCTTCTTGGTCGCGGTCTGTTCCGAGGCTGTCATCGCGCTACTCCTGCGGGTCGGTGTGGCGATGGGGCGGACACGGGCCGAGGGGCGCGGCGAGGAGGGTGGCAATCATCGCGCATACCGGCACCGTGGAGTCGTGGACCTGCCGTGAGAACTCGGCGTCCATGCGACCTCCCGGTGCAATGTCGATGTCCGGCAAACTTTAGGCGACCGGGCACCGTCGGGAGCGGGCTCGAGCGCGTGTCGCGACTATGAGACGCCCTGAACCGAAAATGCACCGGACCCGATGCGCACCTCGTGAGTGCGGCATCGGGTCCGGTGCTCGATCGCCCCCGTGGGACCGACGGTTGGCTCAGGGCCGTCGATCGGGGCGAGTTCGTGGCGGGAGCCGGGTGCGGCTCCGGGTCAGTGGGCTTCGGCGGCGGACTCGACGGTGAGCGCCGAGACCGCCTCGATCCGGACGATGGCGTCGGCGACGATCCCGTCGATCAGCTCCGCCACCGTCGGCAGGCTGTCGATGATGCCGGTGACCTGGCCCGCGGGCAGCACGCCCGCGTCGGTGCGGCCCTCGACGAGACCGGCCTTGGTCAGCATCGCCGAGTTCGCCGCCATCACGACCTGAGACCAGCTGAGGTCCTTGGTCTTTCGCATGGCCAGACCGTCACGCATCAGCGTCGACCATTTCATGCCGGTCATGCTCTTGAACTTGGCCGCGTTCGACACCGCCGCCGACAGGCCGCGCCAGCCGCCGGAGTGCTCGAGCTTGGTCACCAGTTCGGTGTTGAGCATCCGATGCGGCATGCCGTCGACCTTCACCGACACCACCGTGTCCCCGAGGCCGCGCGCCAGGTACTCCTGCTTCACGGCCTCGGGAACGGTGCTCTCCTGGGTGAGCAGGAAGCGGGTGCCCATCGCGACACCGGCCGCGCCGTAGGACAGCGCGGCGGCCAGGCCGCGACCGTCGAAGAAGCCACCCGCCGCGATCACCGGGATATCGACCGCGTCGAGCACCGACGGCAGCAGCAGCGTGGTGGCGACCGGGCCGGTGTGCCCACCGCCCTCACCGCCCTGCACGATCACCGCGTCGGCGCCCCAGGACGCCACCTTCACCGCGTGCTTGGCGGCACCGATCGACGGAACTACCACGACACCGGCGTCTTTGAGCCGGGCGATGAGTTCCTTCTTCGGCGCGAGCGCGAAGGACGCGACGCGTACCTGCTCGCGGATGAGCAGCTCGATGCGCTCGCCCGCGTCGGTGGCGTCGGCGCGGATGTTCACGCCGAAGGGTTTGTCGGTGAGCGACTTGGTCTTGGCGACCGCCGCCTCGAGCTCCTCGAACGTCATCGTCGCCGAGGCGAGAATGCCGAGTCCGCCCGCGTTGGCGGTGGCCGCGACCAGTCGGGGGCCGGCGACCCAACCCATGCCGGTCTGTACGACCGGGTGCTCGATGCCGACCAGCTCGGTCAGCGGAGTCCGCAAGCGCGCGCTCATACTGTCTCCTCTCGGCGTGCTCGGGCGGCCTGCGTGGTTACGCTCCGCTGCCGCCTCCGGCCGCTGACCGCTCACGCCGCTACTTCCTTCTCCCGGAAACCCTTGGGATCGAGCACGGTTCGGATGATCCGCAGCTCTTCCTCGGTCGGCAGCCTGGTCTCGCCCGCCGAACCCAGCTCGGCGATCTCGAAGGAGGTGTTCTCCGCGACCTCGGCCGCGCTCACGCCCGGGTGCAGCGACAGCGCGCGCAGGGTGTGGTCGGGGCCGTTGAAGTCGAACACGCCCAGGTTGGTCACCACCCGGTGCAGATGATGGAAGCGGTACGCGGGATTCTCGGGATCGATTCTGTCGTAACCGATTCCGGAGATGATGTCGACCTTCTCGACGAACACCCGGTTGTTGTGGCGGGGCACGAAGTAGCTGGTCGCGTGGTTGATGGTGTTGCCGGGCGCGCCACGCACACCGAACATCTGCCTGGTCGGCTGTTGGAGCGGACCGAAGGCCGACAGGTTCTGATTGCCGAACCGGTCGATCTGGTTGGCGCCCATCACCACATGGCGACGGCCCGAGGCGACAACGTCGAACACCCGGGAGAACGGAATCCAGCCCTCGACAGGGGCTTTGGCCCCGATCGCCGGTACCTCGGCGAAGAACAGCGCCTCGCCGTCGGACAGCAGCAGGTCGGGTTCGAAGGTGAGCCGGGCCAGCCGGGCGCCGATGGTGGTGACCGTCGACATCGGGCTGGCCATGATCTCACCGGCCCCGCGGAAGATCTCCGCGGCGGCGACAACGCAGACCTCGGCACGAGTAATTGTCATAGCTTCTGCTCCTCAGCGAACGCGGCTACCGCGGACTGGTATTCCTCTTCGGAGACATCCAGGTAGCGGGCCTTGAACTCGGCCCACGACTCCGGCGTCTTCGCGGCCGCCACATAGTGCTTCTGAAACTTCTCGTCGCGCCCGTAGCTGCCGGAGAAGGTGAAGTGCGCGCCACCGGGCGACTCGACCACACCGTCGACCAGCATGCGGTTGAGGATGATTGCCTGCTGTGGAACGGCTTTCACCAGTTCCTCGGTCTCGACGATGCGATCCACCGAGACGTAGCGACGCTCCGCCGCCAGGCAGTACAGATCGTCGAAGTACGGGTCGACGCCCGTGTAGGCGGCGTTGCCGTGCTTGTCGGCCAGATCCAGGTGCACGAACGACGCGTCGAGATTCAACGCGGGCATCGCGACCAGGGTCTCGACGCGACCGTCGGCGGCGGGATACGGCGACGCGACGGTCTTCAGCTCGCCCTCCCAGAAGTCGAGCACCGCCGATCCGAGCCCGGCCCGGATCGGCAGGAAGGGCAGTCGCGCGGCGGCCGCTTGCAGCCCGCACTTCACCATTCCCTCGTCCATCTCGCGCACGGTGATCGCGCCCTCGGTGCGCGCCTTCGCGAACCACGGGTCGTAGAACGGCGCCGAATCCAGCGACACGAACCCGTAGTACGCCTTGCGAACCTTGCCCGCCGAACACAGCAGCCCCAGGTCGGGGCCGCCGTAGGTGACCACGGTCAGGTCGGTGACGTCGGAGCGCAGCAGGGCGCGCACCAGCGCCATCGGCTTGCGTCGTGAACCCCAGCCGCCGATGCCGATGGTCATGCCGCTGCGCAGCTCACCGACCACCTCGTCGAGGGTCATTCTCTTGTCGCGCATGGCTTTCAGCTCTCCTTCTTCTGCGCGGCGAGATCGTCGTCGAAGCGCGCCCTGATCTCGTCGGCGACACCGGCGAGGTTGAGCTCCATCGTGAAGCCCTGCTCGTAGCGGTAGGAACGGTGCACGTCCTGCACGTCGATGCCGTTGAGCGCGCGTTTGGCGGCGCGGATCACGCGGCCGTCCTTGTTCGCGATGTTCTTCGCCACGTCCATCGCGGCGGCGTCGAGTTCGGCGCGCGGCACCACCTTGTACACCGAGCCGAAGTGGTGCAGCTGCTGGGCGGTGAGCTTGCCCGCGGTGTAGAACATGGTGCGCATCAGGTGCTGGGGGACCAGCCGGGACAGGTGCGTGGCGGCGCCGAGCGCGCCACGGTCCACTTCGGGCAGGCCGAAGGTGGCGTCGTCGGAGGCGACGATGACGTCGGAGTTGCCGACCAGGCCGATGCCGCCGCCGAGGCAGAAGCCGTTCACTGCGGTGACCACGGGCACCTCGCAGTCGTAGACCGCGGCGAAGGCGTCGAAACAGCCGTGGTTGGCGCGGATCAGCGCGGTATGGCCGACGTCGGCGTTCATCTCCTTGATGTCGACGCCCGCGTTGAACCCGCGGCCCTCCGCGCGCAGCACGACCACCCGGGTCTCCTGGTTGCGGCCCGCTGCCCGGACGGCGTCGGCCAGTGCGAACCAGCCGTCCGAGGGCAGGGCGTTGACCGGCGGGTAGTCGACTGTGACGACCTCTACCCCGTCGGCTTCGGTGTGACGGTTTATCCCCATCGCGATGTCTCCTCGTGCGCGCCCCGGCGAACCCGAGACAAAGCAAGCAATTGCTTGGTAGGTTAACACGGTGGCTGTAGAAATCGACCTTTCCGAGCAGATCGTTCTGGTGACGGGTGGCGTCCGAGGTGTCGGCGCCGGAATCAGCCGGGCCTTCCTCACCGCGGGCGCGACGGTGCTGACCTGCGCACGCAGACCGGCCGACGAGCCGATCGCGGTAGGGGACCGCGGCACCGAACACCTCACCTGCGATGTGCGCGATGTCGACGCGGTGCCGGCGATGTTCGCCGAGATCGTTGCCAGGCACGGCCGGATCGACCATGTGGTGAACAACGCGGGTGGTGCGCCGTTCGCGATGGCCGACGCCGCGGGCCCCAAATTCCACGCCAAGATCGTGGAGCTGAACCTCCTCGCGCCGCTGCTGATCTCGCAGCAGGCGAACGCGTTGATGCAGAAGCAGGACGCGGGCGGCTCGATCGTGATGATCACCAGCGTCAGCGGCCACCGCCCCTCACCCGGCACCGCCGCCTACGGCGCGGCCAAGGCGGGCCTGGACAACCTGGTCTCCTCGCTGGCCGTCGAATGGGCCCCGAAAGTCCGGCTCAACTCCGTCGTCGTCGGCCCGGTGGAAACCGAACTCAGCCACCTGCACTACGGCGACGCCGACGGAGTCGCCGCCGTAGCGAAGACCGTCCCCCTCGGCCGCCTGGCCAACCCCGCCGACGTCGGCAACGCCGCGCTGTTCCTGGCCTCCCCCCTGGCCGCCCACATCAGCGGCGCCGCCCTGCTCGTCCACGGCGGCGGCGAACGCCCCGCCTTCCTGGACGCCGCCAACACGAACAACTAGCCGCCGATGCGAACCCGCAGTAGTCATCCCGTCCAGCGACTGAACATTCCCCACCTGCCGCAACCAACGCCACCCACCCAACCCAACCACCACGATTTTCGGCCGCCTCGCATCCGAAGGGCGAGACGGAACGCCGAAGGCGCAGTATCGCCCTTCGGATGTGAGGCCCTCAGGGCCGAAAATCCCGCGGCGCCAGCCGCCAATAAACACAGGAGCTACACATGACTGACCAGGTGATCTGCGCAGGCCGCACCGTAATCGTCACCGGCGCAGGCCGCGGAATCGGCCGCGCCCACGCCCTGGCCTTCGCCGCAGCGGGCGCCCGCGTGGTGGTCAACGATGTCGGCACCGCCCTCGACGGCGCAGCCACCACGGAAACCCCCGCCCAGCAAGTCGTCGACGAGATCGTCGCGGCCGGTGGCGAGGCCGTCGCCAACTACGACGACGTCGCCGACTGGGAAGGCGCCCGCCGCCTGATCCGTCAGGCCGTCGACACCTTCGGCGGCCTCGACGTGCTGGTCAACAACGCGGGCTTCGTGCGTGACCGCATGCTGGTGAACCTCGGCGAGGACGAGTGGGACGCTGTCGTACGCGTGCACCTCAAGGGCCACTTCGCCACCATGCGGCACGCGGCCGAGTACTGGCGGGGCGAGTCGAAGGCGGGCCGCCCGGTGGACGCCCGCGTGATCAACACCAGCTCCGGCGCCGGTCTGCAGGGCAGCGTCGGCCAGGGCAACTACGGCGCCGCCAAGGCGGGTATCGCGGGTCTCACACTGACCGCGTCGGCCGAGTTCGGGCGCTACGGCGTGACCGTGAACGCCATCGCTCCCGCCGCCCGCACCCGGATGACCGAGACGGTCTTCGCCGACACCATGTCCGCCCCCGACGCGGGCTTCGACGCGATGGCTCCGGAGAACGTCTCACCGCTGGTGGTGTGGCTCGGCAGCACCGAATCCGCCGGGGTGACCGGCCGGATGTTCGAGGTAGAAGGCGGAAAGGTGGCGCTGGCGCAGGGCTGGATGCACGGCACCCCGGTCGATCGCGGCGCTCGCTGGAACCCCGCCGAACTGGGTCCGGTCGTCAAGGAACTGATCGAGAAGAGCACCCCGCCGGAGCCTGTGTACGGCGCATAGCAAACTTTGAGGCGTGCGGCCGGGGAAATGTCCCCGGCCTGCACTTATGGCATGTCACACACGTCCAGGGGGCTGGACGACTCTTGCTCTCTTCTGCGGTCCCGGGACCGTGGGTTTACTATGGGCTACTGTTCGTCGATCCCGGAATGTGTCGCGACCGGGGGTAATTCTGCGCTGAATAACTAAGGGGATGATCTAGCGCATGGCCATTGGTCGCATGTTGCGCGTGTTTGCCGCTGCGAGTGTGCTGGCCGGCTGTGCGTTGTTAGGGCCCGCGGTCGCCATGGCCGCCCCGGAAAAGCCGCCGACGCCTGCCGCGCAGGCCCCCGGCAGCGGAAGCTCGGGGCAGGGCAACGGCAGCGGTGGCAACGGCGGTCAGAGCACTCCGACTCCCAAGCCCGATGAGCTCAGCCTGCCCGGTCAGGGGCAGACCCAAGGCAACGGTCAGGCGACCAACCCGGCTCCCGGTTCCGACCCGGTTGCTCCGCAGGCGGGCGCCCCGGTCGCCGGTGAAGGCGAATGGACCCCGCTCACCATCCCCGGCCAGTCCAGCGCTGACGTTCCCAAGAAAGAAGTCGCGGGCCCGCTCTCCGGTTCGGCTGCCGCGGGTTCGGCCGCGGCAGGCGCGGGTTCGGCCGCCGCGGGCGTGGTCCTCGGTACCGGTTCCGCGGGGCTCGGAGTGCTGCTCGGTACCGGTTCGGCAGGTCTCGGGGTGGTCCTCGGTACCGGTTCCGCTGGCGTGGCCGCCGTCCTCGGCACCGGCTCGGCAGGCGCCGCCGCAGTGCTCGGCACGGGTTCGGCCGGTGCCGCGGCGGTACTCGGCACGGGTTCGGCCGGTGCCGCGGCGGTACTCGGTACCGGCTCGGCCGCAGTCGGCTCGGCCGCCGCGGGTACCGGCTCGGCCGCCCTCGGCGCGGGCTCGGCTGTCCTCGGAACAGGTTCTGCCGCAGTGGGTTCCGCTGCCGCCGGTTCCGCCGCTGTCGGTTCCGCGGGTGCGGGCTCGGCCGCTGTCGGTTCCGCCGCTGTCGGTTCGGCGGCGGTCGGCTCGGCCTCGCCCCTGCTGTTGTTGCTGATCCCGATCCCTTCGGTCCCGGCCGTTCCGGCGCTTCCGTCGATCGCGATCCCACTCACTCCCGCGGTCCCCGGTGTCCCGAATATCGCTGTGGCAGTACCCATTCCAGCCGCCGCACCACCGGCGGCCGAGGCTCCGGCCCCCGCCGCACCACCCGCCGCGGCGGCACCGGCACCGGCGGCCAAGCCGAACCACGAGTTCAAGCCGACCAGTGACAACAGCGGCCTGCCCGAACCCGAACTCCTGTCGGTGATCGGCGGCCTGATAGCGCTCACACTGGCCGGAACCGGTTCGGGCGCAGTGAGTTTCCAAGGTGCCGCGGCAGCCCAAGCGCGGGTGAACGCGGCGCGTGCCGAGTTCTTCGGACCGAGGTCGTGAGGGGATCTTCGATGAGTAAGAGCAAGACCCAGAGCACCTCCCGGTCCTATCGCCGCGTCGCCGCCGCCGTCGACGCGGTGTGCGCGGTGGCCGCCGACTCCGACGCCACCAGCCTCGACGAGGTGGTCCATGCCATCTCGCTGGAGCGCAAACGCGAAATCGAGATCACCAGCGCGAACCTCGGCCCCGGCGTGTGCGGTCAGCGCCGGTTCTACCCCGAACGCGACATCATCGTGCTCGCCGACGCTCTCCCGAGTCGCGATCACACCCTCGCCCACGAACTCGGCCACATCGTCTTCGACCACGAGGGCGCGCCCGCGGTGGAGACGACCCTCGAGGTCAGCGACGATCTGATCGCCTACATGCTCAGCCAGCGCGCCCACGCGCAGATCGTCGACGACGGCGCCGACGATCTCGCCGAATGGGAAGCCGAGACCTTCGCGGCCATGCTCATGACGCGCCTGCGCGTATTCAGCAACCGGGGCGCAGGCGTCTCGGTCCTTCGATTCGATGAGGCACTCGGATGACACTCTGGTTGACAGCCCTGCTGGTCTGGGTTGCCGCGGGTGCGCGAGTGGGTCGCGTGCTGGTGAAGCCCGCGACGACCGCCCGCGTGGCCATCGTCGTCGCGGTCGCCGCCGTGGCACTCGCGGTCACCGTCGCCATACCCGAGATGGCTGTTGCCGTCGACAACCTGATGAAGGGCGGTGTGCACAGCGGCTGGCTGTCCACCGGTCTCGTGATCTCCGCCTGGATCCTGTTCACCACGGCCACCTCGGTGGTGGCCTCGGCCGCGTGGCCGGTGGTCTCGCGGCGCAACCTGCGCCAGGTCGCGATGGTCGTGTACGGCATCGGCGCGGTGGCGATCGCGATCACCCTGGCGTGGTCGTTCACCTTCGGCTGGATCGCCGTCGCGCTCGGCGCGGTGTTCATCGTCACCACCGGTCTGCGCAACCTGGACTGGACGATCCTCGGTCGTGGCATCGCCATCTACATCACGGGCACCGCGATGGTCGCGGTGCTCGCGGTCGCCAATGTGGGCCGCGCGTTCCGGAATGCCGCGCCGACGCCGCCCAACGAACCGCTGTGGGGCTGGGCCGCGTGGGAGATCGCGGCGCTGCTGATCGCGCTCGGTGCCGTGTCGATCGTGATCGAGCTGTGGTGGCGGGCCAAGCTCCTGCTGCGCAAGATCCGTCCGCTGCACCAGTTGATGGTCGGCCGGTTCCCCGAGGTGGTCGCGCCCGAACAGAACGCCACCTCGGCCCAGCTCAAGGCTTCCGATCACATGGCACAGGTGATGGACGCGCTGTATCTGCTCTCCGGCAGCGGCATCGTGATCCCGGCGGCCGGTGAGCCGCCGAGTTCGGTGCCGCAGCGGGCCGCGGTGGTGGCCGAGTGGGCGCGAAATCCGTTGGGGGACTTGTTCGTCGACGCGCGGTGGATCGCACCGCCGCCCGGCATCAGCCCCCGCGGCTGGGTGCTGGCGCTGTCGAATCAGTACGAGTACGCGGTGGCCGACGCGAAGACGGCACCGCAGAACGCCGCTTCCTCGACCTAGGTCCATACGCAGAAAACGGGCCTGAGCTGGTGATTTACACCGTCTCAGGCCCGTTGTCTGCGTATCCGACCTATTTACGGCCGTACCCAGGACACCATCAGGTGCGTCAGGCCGGCCGCTGCGTGGATCCTATTCTGTTCCGTCCGGAGGAATTTCGGGCAAGCCTTCGCTGGCCCGTAGCTTCTCCGCCATCGAGGTGAGCAGATTCTGTGATTCTTCGGACAGGTCGAATGCCCTACTCGACAGTCGACGAAGTCCATAACCCTGCAGCTGCGCGAGCAGCTCCAGGTCGTGATCGATCTTGGCCGCGTAGATATCGTTGAAGAAGTAGTCAGGCTTGACCTTGAAGAACTTCGCCAGGGCGGCCACCGTCTCGTCGGACGGATTCGTTCGTTGTCCCGACCGCAACTGCGAGAGATACGGCTTCGAGATCGGATGCCCGGAGGCAGTCAGCGCAGCCGCAACCTCTGCGTTGGTGTGCGGCTTGCGCCCCGGGGGATGCACGGTTTCGAACAGCTTGTTCAGCCGCGCCGCGAAATCAGCCATTGTGAGCCGCCCAATTCCCTTCACTGTACTAACAGTCGTTATCTCGGATACGTATCATTGATATTAGCGGCTCAGTAACTGAAAACCTACGCCTGATTGGGGATTTCTCTACGATTTCCGACGCTCACCTGCGTGCAGGGGCGGCGGCGGTCGCGTTTGCGGGTCGCGCCAACGACTCTTGTGGAGCGCTGGGGTGCCCGGGTTCGTGCCCGTCGCGGGGTTCTTCCACCATGCCCCCATGATAGCCCAAAGATAGCTGACATCTCATGATCCCCCTGCCCCCCGTGACTTTGTGGCGTACGACACGTTCCGGGCGCCCTGGGATGAATGTTCAACCTGGGCGCCCGGTTTCGGTAAGGGCCAGTCTACAGGCGCTCGATGATGGTGCCCGTCGCCAGTGCGCCGCCGGCGCACATCAGCACCATGGCAGTGCCCTGACCTGTGCGTTCGAGTTCGTGTAACGCGGTCGTGATCAATCGGGAGCCGGTAGAGCCCACAGGATGCCCGATTGCGATCGCGCCGCCGTTGACATTTACCCGTTCCATGTCAGGTTGATGTACGGCAGCCCACGAAAGTGCGACCGACGCGAATGCTTCGTTGATCTCGAATAGATCGATATCGCCAATCGTCATTCCGGAGCGCTCGAGCAGTCGGGTGCACGCCTGCACCGGACCGTCCAGATGGAACTCCGGTTCGGCGCCGACGAGTACCTGGGTGTGAATCCGGGCGCGCGGACGCAAACCCTTTCGGCGCGCGACGGTTTCGTCCATCAGCAGCACGGCGGCGGCGCCGTCGGAGATCTGGGACGAGGTGCCCGCGGTGTGGATGCCGTCGGCCACGACCGGTTTCAGCGCCGCCAACCCTTCGCGGGTGGTCGCCCGCAGGCCCTGATCGCGGGCGACCTCAACCTTTTCGCCGGTGGCCACGCCCTCGCCATCGAGTACCGGCGCCGAGACCGGAAGTACCTCGCGGTCGTAGCGGCCCTCGGCCCACGCCTTGGCCGCCAATTGCTGGGAGCGCAAACCGAATTCGTCGATATCGGACCGGGTGATCCCGCGCCTGCGGGCGATGCGCTCGGCGGCGCCGAACTGGTCGGGCAGATCGATCGACCACGACGCGGGCCGTCGCGGCCCCGCCTCGGTGCCGACATTGGCGCCGAGCGGCACCCGGCTCATCGCCTCGACGCCGCACGCGACGCCGACGTCGATCGCGCCGGTGGCGATGAGGCCCGCGATGAGGTGGTTGGCCTGCTGGGCCGAGCCGCACTGGGCGTCGATCGTGGTCGCGCCGGTCTGCCACGGCAGGCCCGCGTGCAGCCAGGCGACGCGGGTGACGTTGTTGGATTGCTCGCCCGCCTGGGTGACGCAGCCGCCGATCACCTGCTCGACCTCGGCCGGGTCGAGACCCGCCCGGTCGAGTAGTCCGCGCTGGGCCAGGCCGAGCAATTCGGCGGCGTGCAGTCCCGAAAGTTGCCCTCGACGTTTGCCGATGGGGGTCCGCACGGCCTCGACGATCACGGGTGTGCCCATGTGATTCTCCCTTATAACTGCAACAGGTTCTGATCTTGAGCTCAGGGTAAAACCGCGAGGTTCTTCCGTCGCGGCGACCGCTATGCTTGAATGATTATAGAACGTGTTTCAGTTTGTCGAAGGAGACATCTGGTGGTAGATCCGAGCACCGCACACGCCGGCCCCGTGACGGGTGCCCGGCCGAACCTGCCGGACGGGTTCGACGTTACCGACCCGGCGATCTACGCCGAGCGGATTCCGGCCGAGGAGTTCGCCGAACTGCGTCGTACGGCCCCGATCTGGTGGAACCCGCAGTCGCCCGAGGTGGGCGGGTTCCATGACGACGGCTTCTGGGTGGTGAGTAAGCACGCCGACGTCAAAGAGGTGTCGCGCCGCAGCGATGTGTTCTCCACCTTCGAGAACACCGCGATCCCGCGCTTCAACGACGACATCCAGCGCGAGCAGATCGAACTGCAGCGCTTCGTCCTGTTGAACAAGGACGCCCCCGAGCACACCAAGCTGCGCAAGCTGATCGCCAAGGGCTTCACCCCGCGCGCGATCAACGGCCTGCGCGCCGAACTCTCGGCCCGTGCCGAAGGCATTGTGAAGCGAGCCCTCGAGTCCGGCAGCGGTGACTTCGTCACCCAGGTGGCGTGTGAGCTGCCGCTGCAGGCGATCGCCGAACTGATCGGTGTGCCGCAGGAGGACCGGATGAAGGTCTTCGACTGGTCCAACGACATGACCAGCTACGACGATCCCGACAGCACGGCCGATCCGGTCGCCGCGTCGATGGAGATCCTCGGCTACGCCTACCAGATGGCCGAAGCCAGGAAGGCCTGTCCGGCCGACGATCTGGTGACCACGCTGATCGAGGCCGACGTCGACGGCGAGCACCTCACGCCGGAGGAATTCGGCTTCTTCGTGATCGTCCTGGCCGTCGCCGGCAACGAGACGACCCGCAACGCCATCACCCACGGCATGATCGCCTTCATGGAGAACCCCGACCAGTGGGAGTTGTTCAAGAAGGAGCGCCCCGCCACCGCGGCGGACGAGATCATCCGCTGGGCCACCCCGGTGACCTCCTTCCAGCGCACCGCGCTCGAGGACACCGAACTCGGCGGCGTGCAGATCAAGAAGGGCCAGCGGCTCGTGATGCTGTACCGCTCGGCAAACTTCGACGAGGACGTGTTCGAGAACCCGGAGACGTTCGACATCACCCGCGCCGACAACCAGCACCTGGCCTTCGGCGGCACCGGCGCCCACTTCTGCGTCGGCGCGAACCTGGCTCGGCTCGAGGTCGATCTGATCTTCAACGCGATTGCTGATCATCTGCCCGATATCACGCAAATCGGTGATCCGAAGCGGCTGCGTTCGGGTTGGCTCAATGGGATCAAGGAGCTGCCGGTCGATTACAAGCCCGCCGGCTGCCCCGTCGCGCACTGAGTCGCTGACAACGAGAACAGCCCGAGACCGAAAGGTCCCGGGCTGTTCTCGCGTTTACTGCTAGACGACGGGACGCGTGGTCGCGACCGCGCGGTCCACTTCCCAGAACGCGCGCAAAGCGGCGATCTTCCCGTCGGCATCGACCTTGTAGGTGAACACGCCCTCGGCGTCGATGACGTGGCCGGCCATGGTGGTGCGGATCAGGCCGGTGAAGGCGATTTCGTTCCCGCAGGCGAAGGAGTCCTCGAAGCGGAATTCGATGGATTCGGTCAGGGCGATGGCCTTGTCCCAGAAGGCGCCGATGGCCTCGTGGCCGCGGTGGCCGACGCCCTCCGGATCGAAACCCGAAGGACCGACGGGATCTTCGACGATGCCGTCCTCGGCGAACAGGGCGACCCAGGCCGCCCGGTCCTTCGCCCTGACCGCGGCCTGAGATGCCAGGCCCGCGGCGCGGGCGGTGCGTTCGATGGTGGTCATGGCTGCACCTTCGCGATGATGGGGTCGGCGATGTACTTCTCGGCGAACTTGCGCAGCGAGTCCTGCTTGGCCGCCAGCTCGCCGTCGAACCCGATGCCGTCGGCCAGCCACGGCACCACGATGTTGTCGGTGACGCCCGCGTCGGCCAGGTCCTGATAGCCGTCGCGGCCGAACTTGTCGATACAGACGGACTGGATCTCGAAGGGCTCCTCGGACCGGCCGTATTCGGCACGCAGGTCGCGCAGCGTGCCGATGGTGGTGACCAGGTCGTCGAACTTCATCATCGCCGAGGTCCAGCCGTCACCGATGCGGGCGGCCCGGCGCAGCGCCGGGCCGGTGTGCCCGCCGATGTAGAACGGCACCCGCTCACTCGGCGCCGGGCTCATCTGCAACTGGTCGAAATCGAAGAACTCGCCGTGGAATTCGACCATGCCGCCGTCGAGGACGAGCCGGATGACCTCGATCATCTCGTCGACTCTGGCGCCGCGACGCGCGTACGGGACACCGCACCATTCGAATTCCTCAGGTGCCCAGCCGATCCCGATGCCGAACCCGAACCGGTTGCCCGACAGGTTGGCGATCGAGCCGACCTGTCGGGCCAGCAGCAGCGGATTGCGCGAGCCGAGCTTGAGGACATTGGTGTAGAAGCGCAGGGTCGTGGTGACCGCGGCCATGGACGCGGCGGCGATCAGCGGATCCACCCACGGAGTCTCCGGCCCCCAGAAGCGGCTGCCGTCCGGGGTGTACGGGTAGTCGGCGGCCTGTGACTTCATGTAGAACAGCGAATCGGGCAGGCCGATGGAGGTGAACCCGCATTCTTCGGCCGTCTTGGCCAGCTCGGTGAGCTGATCCAAGGGGCTCAGTGCGACGCCGAGGGTGAATTTCATGCCGGACGCTCGCTTCCCACGACCCACATCGAAAAGTACTGGGAGCCACCGCCGTACGCATGACCGAGGGCCTTGCGCGCGTTCGGCACCTGGTACGCGCCCGCGCGGCCCATCACCTGCTTGGCCGCTTCGGCGAACCGGATCAGGCCGGAGGCGCCGATCGGGTTGGACGAGAGAACGCCGCCCGACGGGTTCACCGGAATGCGCCCGCCGATCTCCGTCTCACCCTTGTCGGTGAGCTTCCAGCCGTCGCCCTCGGCCGCGAAGCCGAGATTCTCGAGCCACATCGGCTCGAACCAGGAGAACGGCACGTAGATCTCGGCGACGTCGATCTCTTCCAGGGGATCGGTGATCCCGGCCGATTTCCACAGGGCTGTGGCCGCGTCCCGGCCCGCCTGCGGATTCACCTGGTCGCGACCGGAGAAGGTGGTCGGCTCGGTGCGCATCGCGGTGCCGTGGACCCAGGCCACCTTCTTGCCCTCGGCTTCGACCACCGCGGCGGCCTCGGCATCGCCGATCACCACGGCGCACGCGCCGTCCGACGACGGGCAGGTCTCGTCGAAACGGATGGGATCCCAGAGCATTTGGGAGGCCAGCACCGACTCGAGGGTGATGTCGGGCTGATGCAGGTGTGCGAGCGGGTTCTTCGCGCCGTTGCGTCGATCCTTCACCGCCACCATGGCGCCGATGTGCAGTGGTGCGTTCGAGCGACGGATGTAGGAGCGCACGTGGGGGGCGAAGTAGCCGCCCGCGCCCGCGCCGACCGGCATGGTGAACGGCACCGGAATCGACAACGCCCACATGGCATTCGACTCCGACTGCTTCTCCCAGGCGATGGCGAGGACACGCTTGTGCACCCCACCCTGCACCAGGTTGGCGGCGACGACGCCGGTCGAGCCGCCGACCGAGCCCGCGGTGTGCACGCGGATCAACGGCTTGCCCGCCGCACCGAGCGCCTCGGCCATGTACAGCTCGGGCATCATGACGCCCTCGAAGAAGTCGGGGGCCTTGCCGACGACGACAGCGTCGATGTCGGCGATGGTCAGACCCGCGTCATCGAGTGCGCGATCGATGGCCTCACGGCACATGCCCGACATGGACACGTCCGTACGTTTTGTCACGTGATGGGTTTGGCCGGTGCCGAGCACCGCTGCGGGGAAGCTCACTTGACCTCCATGACGGCGACCAGATTCTGTTGCAGCGCAGGGCCGCTGGTCGCATGAGCGAGGGTCCGGTTCGCGGTGCCGGACATGATGGCTTGGGCGGCGCTGCCGATTCGTTCGAGACCCGCGGCGAACATCGGATTGGCGGCGAGGGCGCCACCGGAGGGATTGATCCGGGTGTCCGCGGACAGCCCGATCGCTTCCGCGAGGATCAACTGCTGGTGACTGAACGGCGCGTGCAGCTCGGCGACGTCGAAGGTGGTGTTGCCGCCGGTCGCCACCGCGGCCGCCTTGGTGGTGGAGGGGGAGCGGGTCAGGTCGCGACCGCCGAGCGCCTGGGCGTCGATGTTGTGCGCGATTCCGGTGATCCACGCGGGCCGCTCGCAGAGCTCGCGCGCACGGTCGCCGACCGCGAGCACGATCGCGGCCGCGCCGTCGGTGATCGGCGCGATGTCGTGGGCGCGCAGCGGGTCGGCCACATAGGGTGCGCCGAGGTCACCGCCCGCGACCGCCGCCATGTCCTGCTCGGTCCACCGGCCGGAGTCCAGGCCGGCACGTGCCTGCAGACCCGCGATCGAGACCGCGTCGGGCCACATCGGTGCGACCAGGTAGGGGTCGAGCTGCATGGTCAGCACCTGGCGCAGCGTGCCTGCCGACGACTTGCCGAAGCCGTACACGAGTGCGGTCTGCGCCTGTCCGGAACGCAGCTTCACCCACGCTTCGTAGAGGGCCCACGCGGCGTCCATCTCCACGTGCGATTCGTTGATCGGCGGGACGGCGCCGATCGCGTCGATCGCCGAGATGAACGAGAACGCGCGTCCGGCGAGGAAGTCGGAGGACCCCGAGCACCAGAAGTCGATATCGGACTTGGTGATGCCGAGATCGGCGTAGAGCTGCTGGAAGCACGGCACGAGCATCTCGACGCCGTTGGTGGTGCCGTGGGTTTCGGGTACGTGTGGTGCGTGGGCGAAGCCCACCACCGCGATCTCGGGCAGGCTCGCGTCGCTGCCGGAGGATGCTGATGTGGTCAACGTCGCCTCTCTAGAGGTGGTGCTGGTAGGACTCGTAGGGAGCGTCGGGCTCCCCGGTGGGCCGGAAGTGGTCGATATTGGCCAGCGTGTGGCCCCACTCCTCGCGGGGTTTCCACACCGCCTCGACCTGCATGCCCATCCGCACCTCGTCGGCCTCGCAGCCGAGGATCAGGTGCAGGACCGGGATGTCGGCGCCGTCGAGGAGCACATAGGCGGCCACGTACGGCGGCTTGATCCGCTGGCCGAGGAACGGCACGTTGACGATGCAGAAGGTGGTCACCGTGCCCTTGTCGGACAGCTCGACCAGATCGTCGGTGGGTCTGCCGTCGGTCGGGTTGGCGCCGCGCGGCGGGAAGTACACCCGCCCGCCCGCTTCGGAGCGGCCGCCGATGAGCTTGCCTTCGGCCAGCCCGCGCAGATAGACGCTCTCCTGCGGAGAGGCCGTGTGCTTGTAGTCGAGGTCGACGGGCGTGGTCAGGATGGTGATCGGTGTTTGTTCGGAGTAGTCGGCGGGGCTGGTGCGCTCGCCGGGTTCGAAGCAGGCGATGTCCTGGATGCGGCCGGTGCGCTCGTCGGCCCAGCGGGCACTGACCCGCATTCCGGTGCTGAGTTGTCCTGGGTCGGTCACGTCCAGGGCATGCAGCAACGCCGTGTCGGCGCCGTCGAGCTGGATCAGCGCCCATGCGAACGGTCGGTCGAACGGCTGGCCGGGCAACGGCTCGGACACCCACGTCCAGGACGTGACGGTGCCGGTCGCCGCGACCTCGACCAGTTCGGCCAGCGCCGCGCTGGTGTGTGGATCGTATTCGGGCGGTGGCACGAGTATTCGCCCGTCGCTGCCGCGCGCGCCGAGTATCCGGCGTTCGCGCAGTCCGGTCAGAAATGCGCCGATGATGGGTCCGACGGACCTGGTGTAGTCGAATCGCACCCTCAGGGGTGCACTCAATACTTCCACTGCGGTATTCCCCTGGGTCACGATATCGAGTAGAACAGGTTCTTATTCTGCTCGCAAGGATTCGCCGAAAGGGCGCCGATCATGAAATTCGGATTGCAACTCGGATACTGGGGCGCGCAGCCGCCCGCCAACGCAGGCGAGCTGGTGGTCGCGGCCGAGGAAACCGGCTTCGACGCGGTGTTCGCGGCCGAGTCGTGGGGCTCGGACGCCTTCACCCCGCTGGCCTGGTGGGGGTCGTCCACCGAGCGCGTGCGGCTGGGCACCTCGGTCGCGCAAATGTCGGCCCGCACTCCCGCGGCGGCCGCGATGCACGCGCTCACGCTGGATCACCTCAGCGGCGGCCGGGCCGTTCTCGGCCTCGGCGTCTCCGGACCGCAGGTGGTGGAGGGCTGGTACGGACAGCCCTTCGCGCAGCCGCTGCGGCGCACGCGCGAGTACGTCGACATCGTGCGCAAGGTGCTGGCCCGCGAGGCGCCGGTGACCTCGGACGGCAAGCACTACGGTCTGCCCTACACGGGTCCCGCAGCGACCGGGCTCGGCAAACCGCTCAAGCCGATCGTGCATCCGCTGCGCGCCGATCTGCCGATCTGGCTGGGTGCGGAGGGTCCGAAGAACGTCGCACAGACCGCTGAGATCGCCGACGGCTGGCTCGCGATCTACTACGCACCCCGACTGGCCGGGATGTACAACGAGTGGCTCGACGAGGGCTTCGCGCGGCCGGGCGCGCGCCGTTCGCGCGACGACTTCGAGATCGCGGCGAGTGCGCAGGTGGTGATCACCGACGATCCGGCCGGCGAGATCGAGCGGATGCGCTGGGTGAGCGCGCTCTACATCGGCGGCATGGGCGCGCCCGAGCTGAACTTCCACGCTCAGGTGTACAAGCGGATGGGCTACGCCGCCGAGGTCGACGAGATCTCCGCACTGTTCCAGGCGGGACGCAAGGCCGAGGCCGCGGCGGCGGTGCCCGACGAGCTGATCACCGACACCGCGATCTTCGGCGACGAGGCCCATGTCCGCTCCCGGTTGAAGGAATGGGAGGACGCGGGCGTGACGATGATGCTGATCTCGGTCTCGGATGCCGAACAAATGCGTCGGCTCCAACCCCTTGTCACCATGTAGAACACGTTCTAAATTCGAGGGGTGAGCCAGCAGACAACGGAAGTCCTCGGACTGTGGAATATCGCCGAGGCCGATCCCGAACGGATCGCCCTCGTCGACCCGGACGGTAGAGAGATCAGCTATCGAGAATTGGCCACCCTCGCCAACCGGTACGCCAACGGGCTACGCGGCATCGGATTGCGCACCGGCGACGTGGTGGTCAGCATGCTGCACAACGGGGTCGAGGCCATCGCCGCGTACTTCGCCGCCTACCAAGCCGGTTTCTATATCGTCGCGGTGAACTGGCACCTCACCGCGCCGGAGATCGCCTACATCCTCGGCGACAGCGAGGCGTCGGCGTTCCTGGCCAGTGAGCGGTTCGCCGACACCGCAGCCGAGGCCGCCGACCTCGCGGAACTGTCCGCCGACGCCCGTTTCTCGGCGGGCACCATCCCCGGCTTCCGGCCGGTGTCCTGGCTCGGCGCCGCCGACACCGGTCGTCCGGACGAGCGGTCCATCGGCGCGCCGATGCTCTACACCTCGGGCACCACCGGTCGGCCCAAGGGCGTTCGCCGCCCGCTGACCGGCGCGGATCCCGATGTCGTTCCCGCGGCGAACCAGGCCTACTTCAGCCTGTTCGGCCTCGGTCCCTACGACGATCACGTGCACATCTGCGGTTCGCCGCTCTATCACACGGCCGTGCTGAACAACTCGACGATCTCGATCCAGATGGGGCACAAGCTCGTGCTGATGGATCGCTGGGACGCCGAAGGCATGCTCGCGCTGATCGAGAAGTACAAGGTCACCCACAGTCACATGGTGCCCACCCAGTTCAACCGGCTGCTGGCCCTGCCCGACGAGGTGCGGGCCCGCTACGACATGTCCTCGCTGCGCAGCATGATCCACGGTGCGGCACCGTGCCCGCCGGACACCAAGCGACGCATGCTCGAGTGGTGGGGACCGGTCGTCACCGAGTACTACGCCGCGACCGAAGGCGGCGGCACGGTGATCACCGGCGCCGAGTGGCTGGAAAAGCCGGGCTCGGTGGGCAAGGCGTGGCCGTGGTCGGTGGTGAAGGTGCTCGACGAGCAGGACGGCACCGAACTGCCCGCGGGCAAAGAGGGCCTGATCTACATGAAGATGGGCGCATCCAGCTTCGAGTACCACAAGGCCAAGGAGAAGACCGAGGAGTCACGCGTCGGTGAGATGTTCACCGTCGGCGACATCGGCTACTTCGACGCCGACGGTTACCTGTTCCTCTGCGACCGGCGTTCGGATCTGATCCTGTCCGGTGGGGTGAACATCTACCCGGCCGAGATCGAGGGCGTGCTGATGAGCCACCCGAAGATCGCCGATGTGGCGGTTCTCGGTGTGCCCGACCCGGATTGGGGTCAGCAGGTGAAGGCGTTCGTGCAACCGGTGCCCGGCACCGAGGGCAGCGACGAACTCACCACCGACATCCTCGAATTCGCCGCGAGCCAGCTCGCGAAGTACAAGCTGCCCCGCACGGTGGAATACCGTGCGGAGCTGCCCCGCGATCCCAACGGGAAGCTGTACAAGCGCCGCCTGCTCTGAATTTCGTTCCCGCTCAGACGGGCTCGCGCCACTCCGGCTCGAGCCCGAAGAGCGGGAACAGGCGCTGGGTGTCGAGGAAGAAGTTGAGGCCGGCGATAGTGTCGCCCTCGAGTTCGAGCACCGTGATCGACCACGGCACCCAGACGCCGGGCTCCTCGCTCGGCTTGTAGTGGCCGAAGGCGGGCGAACCGTTGGCGCCGACCAGCGGCACCATCCGCGAATTGCGGCACGCGCTGCCCGTGCTGAGCATGAACGCGGCCACGTTCTCCGGGCCCGAGATCCAGAGATCGAACGGCGGCATCGACAGCGCCACATCGGCTTTGAGCAGGGTGGTGAGCGCGTCCATGTCGTAGGCCTCGAACGCCTTGACGAAATCGTCGATCAGTTTGCGCTGATCCGGATCGGTCTCGTCGAAGCTGTCGGACACGGTCGGCTGCACCTTTGACATGGTGGCCCTGGCCCGCTGCAGCGCGCTGTTCACCGACGCCGGCGACATCATCAGCGCCTCGGCGGTCTCACCCGCGGAGAAGCGCAGCACCTCGCGCATGATCAGGATCGCGCGCTGAGTGGCGGGCAGGTGCTGGCAGGCCGCGACGAACGCCAGGCGCAGCGTGTCCCTGGTGGAGGCGTGGTCGGCCGGGTCTGCGCCGAAGGCCAGCGCGTTCGGGATCGGCTCGATCCATACGTAGTCGGGCTGGGGCATGGGCAGCGGTGAATCCGGGCGGCCCGGCCCGTTGAGATCCATCGGTCTGGCACGACTCTGGGGACGGTCGAGCATGTCCAGACAGATATTGGTGGCGATCTTGTAGAGCCACGAGCGCAGGCTCGCGCGGCCCTCGAAGGAATCGTAGGAGCGCCAGGCGCGGGTAAAGGTTTCCTGCACTGCGTCTTCGGCCTCGAAGGAGGACCCGAGCATCCGGTAGGCATACGCGCACAACTCGCGCCGATGCGTCTCGAATTCGGCGAGTACAGCGGGATCGGGGCCGGTGGTGGCGGTTGTGGCGTCGCTCATAGTTTCACGATGCCACAGGGGTCCGACAGCCGACAGAGGCGAAAACGGACTATCGCGATTTCGCGAACTTCGCGCCGATGCGATGAATCCGCGTCGACCGCCACGTCTACATGTTCGAGACCGCAACGACGCCCCGAAAGGCTGAATCCCATGAGCAACAAGATGATCTTCATCAACCTCCCCGTCGCCGACCTCGACCGCTCGAAGAGCTTCTACGAGGCGCTGGGCTGGAAGGTCAACGAGGATTTCACCGATCAGAACGCGTCGTGCATCGTCATCGACGACAACATCTGCCTGATGCTGCTGACCAAGCCGTTCTTCTCGACCTTCAGCACGCGTCCGATCGCCGACACCATCAACACCGCCGCCGCCGGGTACGCGCTGTCGCTGGCCAGCGCCGAGGAGGTCGACGCGCTGACCGACGCCGCAGTCGCCGCGGGCGCCACCGAGCAGACCAACGAGGACAAGCGCGCCCAGGAGGCCCAGGTCGGCATGCACGGCCGCACCTTCCTCGACCCCGACGGCCACCAGTGGGAGCCGTTCTACATGAACTACCCGGGCGCGTAGGCCCCACCGCCATCAGGCCGCCGGGCGCCGAGCCCGGCGCCCGGCGGCGTGTCAGGAGCCGGTGAAGTTCGGCTTGCGCTTCTCGGCGAAGGCTCGCGGCCCTTCCTTGGCGTCGGCTGATCGGAACACCTCGATGCCGATCTTCGCCTCGATGGGAAACGCCTCGTTCTCCGGCATGGCCTCGGTTTCACGCAGGGTGCGCAGCATCGCCTGGACAGCGAGCGGGCCGTTGTCGGCGATCTGGCCTGCCAGTGCCATGGCCTTGTCGAGGGCGGTTCCGTCGGGGACGACGTGTCCGATCAGGCCGATCTCCTTGGCCTCGGCAGCGGTGATGTGCCGACCGGTCAGCAGCAGATCAGCGGCCACCGTGTACGGGATCTGCCGGGCCAGCCGCACCGCGGAACCACCCAGCGGGAACAGGCCCCAGCGGGCCTCGGAAACGCCGAACTTCGCGCTTTCCCCGGCCACGCGCAGGTCGGTGCCCTGCAGGATCTCGGTGCCACCGGCGATAGCGGGGCCCTCGACGGCCGCGATCAGCGGCTTGGCCAGTCGCCGTCCCTTCAGCAGCGCGGGGAGGTAGGCGGGGTCCCAACTGCCGGAGGAGGCGGTGTCCCCGGGATGCTGCGAGCTCATCGCCTTCAGATCCATTCCCGCGCAGAAGGCCCCGCCCGCACCGGTGAGGATCGCGACGCGGATGTCGGGATCGCTGTCCACCTGGTCCCAGGCGTCGCGCATGATCGCCATCATCTCGCCGGAGAGGGCGTTGCGCGCCTCGGGGCGGTTCATGGTGACGATGAGGACATGGTCGCGTTTCTCGACCAGGCAGTGGGCCATTTTCGTACTCCTGACAAGTTGAGTCTTGTCAGAAACAGTAACACGTTCTATTTTTGTCCTTGTGAGCTACAACATAGCCGATCTCGTCGAACATGCCGTCGACTTGATGCCCGACCGGATCGTGCTGGTCGGCGAACATCGAGAGTCGACCTACGCCGAACTGGAGGAGCGGGCCAACAAGTTGGCCCACTACCTGCTGGAACAGGGTGTGCGTCCCGGCGACAAAGTCGGAATCTATTCCAGGAACACCGTCGAGGCCGTCGAGGCGATGGTTGCCGTCTTCAAGGCGCGGGCGGTGATGATCAACGTCAACTTCCGCTACGTCGAGAACGAGTTACTGCACATCTTCGACAACTCCGACATGGTCGCGCTGATCCACGAGCGCCGCTACACCGACAAGGTGGCGGCGGTTCGGGAGAAGGTGCCCGCCCTGAAGACGGTGATCGTCGTCGAGGACGGCACCGATGGGCCCACCGGCGCGGACACTGTGGAGTACGAAGCGGCCTTGGCCGATTCGTCGGGTGAACGTGACTTCGGGGAGCGCTCGCCCGACGACATCTACATGCTCTACACCGGCGGCACCACCGGCCTGCCCAAGGGCGTGATGTGGCGGCACGAGGATGTCTGGCGGGTGCTCGGCGCCGGCATCAACTTCGTCACCGGCGAGTACACCAAGGACGAGTGGGAGCTGGCCAAGGTCGGCGCGGCCAACCCGCAGATGGTGCGCTTCCCGATTCCGCCGATGATCCACGGCGGCTCGCAGTGGGCCACCTTCCACAGCCTGTTCGGCGGTGGCAAGGCCGTGATGATTCCCGAGTTCAGCGGGCACGGAGTGTGGCAGGCCGTCGACAAGCACGGCATCAACCTGATCTTCATCACCGGCGACGCGATGGCGCGCCCGATGCTCGACGCGCTGGCCGAAGGCAACCCGGAAACCGGTGAGCCCTACGATCTTTCGACCCTGTACGTGCTGGCCAGCAGTGCGGCGCTGTTCTCGCCGTCGCTCAAGGACAAGTTCCTCGAGGTGCTGCCCAACCGGATGATCTCCGACTCCATCGGTTCCTCGGAGACCGGTTTCGGTGGACTCTCCCTGGTCGCCAAGGGCGCCACCCACACCGGTGGTCCCCGGGTGAAGATCGACGCGGCCACCCAGGTGCTCGACGAGGAAGGCAATCCGGTCGAACCGGGTTCCGGCGTCGTCGGCCTGCTGGCGCGCAGCGGGCACATCCCGCTCGGTTACTACAAGGACGAGGTCAAGTCGGCCGCGACGTTCAAGGAGTTCAACGGCGTTCGCTTCGCGATCCCCGGCGACTACGCGCGCGTCGAGGAGGACGGCTCGGTCACCATGCTCGGCCGTGGTTCGGTGAGCATCAACAGCGGTGGCGAGAAGATCTACCCCGAAGAGGTGGAGGGCGCTCTCAAGGCGCACCCCGAGATCTTCGACGCGCTGGTGGTCGGGGTCGAGGACGCCCGCTGGGGCCAGCGAGTGGTCGCCGTCGTCCAGTGTCGTGGCGAGAACCGCCCCACCCTGGCCGACCTGAAACCGGTACTGGCCCAGGAGATCGCGTCGTACAAGCAGCCACGCAGCCTGTGGTTCGTCGACGAGATCAAGCGCTCGCCCGCGGGCAAGCCGGACTACCGATGGGCCAAGTCGCAGACCGATGAGCGGCCTGCGGACGAGCACGCGGAGGCGGGCTCGGCGTAGTACCCGCACGATACGAACAAGCCCGCCCGGCAGCGTCGCCGGGCGGGCTTTCGTCGTGTTCGGAATCGGTGGTGGGGAAACGGGTTCCGGTCAGCGGTTGCCGAGTTCGGAGAGTTGGTAGGCCAGCTTGGCGCGGACCGCGGGGATGCGGGTGAGCAGGCGGAAGGCGGTGTTGCGGGCGGTGCGTGCCGGGGCGGACTGGAGGGTCGCCATCGAGGTCATGCGGTGGGTGAAGGCGACGACGTCGAGTGCGATGGGCCTGCGGGTGGTTTCGTAGGTGTCGAGAATCGAATCCGGTTCGCCTGCGTCGACTTTCGCCAGCAGAGAGCCCAGGAGTGCCGCGTCCTGGATGCCGGTGTTCATGCCCTGGCCGCCTGCGGGGCTGTGGACGTGGGCGGCGTCGCCCGCGAGGAGGACGCGGCCTGCGCGGTACTGGTCGGCTACGCGGTGGTGGACCCGGAATCGGGAGCTCCACAGCACCTCGTCCACGTGGATCTCGCCCGCTGGGCCGCGGGTGTTCAGCAGGGTCTGGATATCGGTGCGGGTGGGGTGTTCCGGGGCGTCGTCGACGGTGGCGACGACGCGGTAGCGGTTGTGCGCGTCGTCGGGAAGGGGCGCGACCACGGTGACGCCTTCGGGGGAGAGGTGCAGCGACACTTCCGAACGCGGGGTAGGCCAGCTCATGCGGACGTCGGCGAGGACGAAGGAGGCGGGGTAGGTATCGCCCGTGAAGCCGATGCCCACTTGCTCGCGCACGACGCTGTGCATGCCGTCGGCGCCGATGACATAGTCGGCCTCGATCTCGCCGCCCTGGTCGTTCTCGTCGACGTATTCGACAGTGACGCTGTCGTTCTCGTCGCTGACCCGGGTGACGGTGAGCGGCCGGTGTACCGTGCCGCCCAGCTCGTGCAGCCGGTCCAGGAGCACCTGCTCGGTGACGTCCTGCGGCACCATCAGCGTGTACGGGAAGGCGGTGGGGAGATCGCCGAACTCGATGGTGGCCAACGTCTTCGCGCCGTCGTGGAGCTTGAAGGTGGGCACCTGGATTCCGAGTTCGACGAGCTTGCTCGTGATGCCGAGCCCGTCGAGCACCTCGAGTGTCCTGGCGTGCACCACCGCGGCCCGAGAAGTGTTGGCGCCCTCGCCGAGTCGATCGATGAGCACATGGTCGACGCCGGCTTCGGCGAGCACGATCGCGGCGGTGAGCCCGGCGGGACCCGCGCCGACGATGACGACGGAGGTGGCTTCGGGAAGTGAGGTGGCGGGCATTTCGACTCCTGGTCAACGCTTGTTTGCCAACGCTTGTAGGCATAACGGTAAACCCGCTCACGGATGAAAGTCAACAGTTGTTGGCCTACAATTGTTGACATGCCTGACCAGGAGATTCCCACCCGTCGTTCCGACGCGACGAAGGCCGCCATTCTCGAGGCCGCTCGCGCCCGCTTCGCCGCCGACGGCTACGCCAAGGCCACGATCCGCGCGATCGCCGCCGACGCCGAGATCGATCCCTCGATGGTGATGCGCTATTTCGGCAGCAAGGACGGCCTCTTCGCCGCCGCCGCTCAGATCGACCTGGACCTCCCCGACCTGAGTGCCGCCGACCCGAACGCCATGGGCGAGTTGATGATCCGCCGCTTCCTCGAGATCTGGGAGGGCAACGACAACACCGTTCTGCTGATCCTGCTCCGCTCTTCGATCACCGACGAGGCGGTCGCGGCCCGCTTCCGTGAGATCTTCGCCGACCAGGTCCTGCCCGCCGTCCTCCGCTTCGGCACCCCCGCAGACGCCCCGCGTCGTGCCGCGCTTATCGTCACTCAACTCCTGGGCCTGGCCCTGTGTCGGTACGTCCTGCGGCTGCCGCCGGTAGTCGCGCTTACGCCACAGCAGATCGTCACCGACCTCGCCCCCACCCTGCAGCGCTACCTGACTTCGGGGTTGGATCTCCATCGGTAAGCAGGAGTGCATCGGTGCCTTGCGACGCCATTTGAGGCGCGGCCGGCCTACGGCGTCAAGAGTCGGTGGTCAGTGCTTCAAAGCGGTAGCGAGACGGGATGCGATCTCGGGAACATCGATCACTGCGCCACTGGCGACGTCGATCATGAGGTTGTACGTGAGGTCTTCGTCGAGAGAGCTCGTGTCGATGCCGTTGTAGGCCAGGAAGACGATCGCGCCAGCGATGGCAAGACGCTTGTTGTCGTCGACGAGTGGGTGGTTGGCTGCGATCGAATGCAGGAGCGCTGCGGACTTCTCCCAGATGCCTGGGTAGGCGTCGGTCCCGAACACGGTGGTTGCCGGGCGCGCGGCCGCCGAGGCGAGCAGTCCCGCGTCGCGTACGACGTACGGCCCTGCCACATCCTCGGCGATTGCTCGCAGGTCGGCGACCGTGAGGTAGTAGATCTCCGCTTCGCTCACTCGGCGAGCCTGTCGAGCAGGCTCCTGTGACGCTCGGCGAATTGTCGCGATAGTGCGCGGACTTGGCTGTTTGCGGTCTCGGCCATCGAATCCGGCACCACGGCCGCTACGCGGCGGCCATGACGGGTCAAGTGCACGACGGTGCCGCTCTCGGCGGCCGCAATCACCTCGGCGAGGCGCTCCCTGGCTTCACTTACCGGGAGTTCCCAGTTCTCGGGCGAGGGGGCTGCAGTCATGCTTTGAATTGTACATCTTGGCCGACAGTTCGTACGAACTGTCGGCCAAGAGTTAGTTCGCCAGTTCCGCGCCGAGGGCGAGGAGGTGGGGAGTTGCGCCGCCGAGGGCGAATTCGTGGTGCTTGGCGGCGGTGAAGTAGTTGTGGGTGATGTGGTCGCGGTCGATGCCGAGGCCGCCGTGGACGTGGACCACGGTGTGGGCGACCTTGTGTCCGGCCTCGGCCGCCCAGAACTTGGCGATGTGGATGGCCTCGGCGGCGGGCAGGTCCTCCGACAGGCGCCAGGCGCCCTGGGTGACGGTGAGGCGAAGGCCGCCGATGTCGATGTAGGCGTCGGACAGGCGCTGGGCGACCGACTGGAACGAGCCGATCGGCTTGCCGAACTGCTCGCGGGTACGGGTGTGCTCGGCGGTCAGCTCGAGTGCGCGCTCCAGCGTGCCGAGTTGCAGGGCCGACAGGCCGAGCCAGGCGTGTTCGCGCAGCCAGGTGAGGATGTCGGCGCCCGCCTCGATGCTGCCGAGCAGTTCGGCGGGGGTGGCGGCGAGGTCGACGGCGAACTCGGGGCTCAGGTCGACGACCTGCTGGGCGGTGCGGGTGACCGAAGCGTGCTCCGGATCGACCACGAACACGCCGACACCGGTAGAGGTGATGGCGGGCACCAGGATTCGTTCGGCACGATCGGCGACGGCGACCGTGGTCGCGGTACCGGTGAGCGTCCATCCGGCGCCGGCGGCCTGGGCGACGATCCCGGGTGCGTCGGTGGTGGCGCGCAGTTCCTCGGCCAGCGCGGCGGTGAGCACGATCTCGCCCGCGCCCGCGCGCGCGGCCAGCTGCTGCTGGTCGGCATTGCCGAACTTCGCCAGCGCGCCCGCGCCGAGGACGATCGACCACAGGTAGGGCACCGCGGCGACGACGCGGCCGAGTTCACGCAGGATCGCGGTCTGCTCGAGCATGCCGAAATCGCTGCCGCCCAGGGCTTCCGGCAGCGCGGCGGCCAGCACGCCGGTCTCGGCGAGCGACTTCCAGAGCTGCTCGTCGAAGCGGGCGGCGGTGTCGAGTTCGCGCAGCCGATCGGCGGTGACCAGCTTGGCGCAGATCTCGCCGGTCAGCCGGGCGAGATCGGTCTGGGCTTCGGTGGGAGTGAAATCCATGGGGAGATACCGGCTTTCGGAATCAGCGGGCGGACGCGGGCTGGCGCAGGGCGGTCATGGCGATGATGTCGCGCTGGACCTCGTTGGTGCCGCCGCCGAAGGTGAGAATCAGTGCGGCGCGGTGCATCCGCTCGAGCCGGCCGAGCAGTGCGGCGCCGGGGGAGTCCTGGCGCAGGTACGCGTGGGGGCCGACGACCTCCATCAGCAGGCGATAGGCCTCGGTGGAGAGTTCGGTGCCGTAGACCTTGCAGGCGGAGGCGTCCCACGGCTTCGGCGCGGCCTCGCCGCCCTGATCGGCGCGGCTGGCGATCTCCCAGTTCAGCAGCTTGAGGTATTCGACCTTGGCGTGCACCCGAGCCAGGTTGAGCCGGGCCCATTCCTGGTCGATCACGCGTTTGCCGTTGGGCAGGGTGGTTTCCCGTGCCCACTCCACGGTCTGGGCGACCGCGAGGCTCAGCGGACCCGCCGAGGTGAGGGCGACTCGCTCGTGATTGAGCTGATTGGTGATGAGCGACCAGCCGCCGTTCTCGGGACCGACCACCGACGAGGCGGGCACCCGCACGTCCTGGTAGTAGGTGGCGCTGGTGTCGGGCCCGGCCATCGTGTGCACCGGCGTCCAGGAGAACCCGTCGACATCGGTCGGCACGATGAGCATCGTGATGCCCTTGTGCTTCTTGGCGGCCGGATCGGTGCGCACGGCCAGCCAGATGTAGTCGGCGTAGGCGATGAGGCTGGTCCACATCTTCTGGCCGTTGATGACGAAGTCGTCGCCGTCGCGCACCGCGGTGGTCCGCAGCGAGGCCAGGTCGGTACCGGCGCCCGGCTCGGAGTAGCCGATGGCGAAGTGCAGCTCACCGGAGGCGATCTTGGGCAGGAAGAACTTCTTCTGCTCTTCGGTGCCGTACTGCATGATCGTCGGCGCCACGGAATTGAGCGTCAGGAAGGGAACCGGCGCGCCCGCGATGGCCGCTTCCTCGACGAAGATCAGCTGATCCATCGTGGTGCGGTCCTGGCCGCCGTACTCCTTGGGCCAGCTCAGGGTGAGCCAGCCGTCGCGGCCCATGTCGCGCACGACCTCGCGGTACACGTTGCCGGAGCCGTATTCGCCGGTCGTCATGCTCAGCGCCGCGCGACGTTCCGGTGTCATCAGCTTCGCGAAATATTCGCGCAGCTCGGCGCGCAATTCTTCCTGCTGCGGCGTATACGCGACGCGCATGCTTCCTACCTCGGTGTCGAGCTGAAAGGGCGGGTGGCGGGGCGCAGGGGGTGAGCCCCGCCGAAACCGATCATTGCATATGAACTGGAACATGTTCCAGTATTGATGGTGATTCGGTGCCTGTTCCGCTTCGGGGACCAGGCTGTCTGGGTTAGTGTCGCGAAGACCGTGTGGAAGGAAGTTCTCATGAAGATCATCGTCGATTTCGACCGATGTGAAGCGAACGGCGTCTGTGTAGGAATCGCCCCTGACATGTTCGAACTTGATGACGACGACATGTTGACCGTCGCCGAGGGCGATGTCGCGCCCGATCGCCTCGCCGATGCGGAGGAGGCCGTGGCGCAGTGCCCCAAGGCCGCGCTGAGGTTGGCGTGATCCGCTCTTGTCGGATGGTGGAACACGTTCTAGAGTCGGCCGAATGAGTGTGACGCAGATTTCATTGGAGGGCCGGGTCGCCATCGTGACCGGTGCGGGCGCCGGGCTCGGCAGGGCCGAAGCTCTCGCGCTGGCGTCGGCCGGTGCGGCGGTGGTCGTCAATGACCTGACCGAGGACGCGGCGGCCGAGACCATCGCCGCCATCCGCGAGCTCGGTGGCAAGGCGGAATTCGTCGGCGGCTCCATCGCCGAGCGCTCGACGGCCGACGCGCTCGTCTCGACCGCGCAGGAATCGCTGGGCGGGCTCGACATCGTCGTCAACAACGCGGGCATCACCCGCGACCGCATGCTGTTCAACATGTCCGACGAGGACTGGGACGCGGTGATCGCGGTGCATCTACGCGGACACTTCCTGCTCACCCGCAACGCGGCCGCCTACTGGCGCGCGGCATCCAAGGCGGCGGGCGAGCCGGTCTACGGCCGGCTGGTCAACACCTCCTCGGAGGCGGGCCTGCTCGGACCGGAAGGCCAGGCGAACTACGGTGCGGCCAAGGCCGGCATCACCGCCCTCACGCTCACCGCGTCGCGCGTGCTGTCCAGGTACGGCGTGCGCGCCAACGCGATCTGCCCCCGGGCCAGGACCGCGATGACCGAGGCGGTCTTCGCCGACGCGCCCGAAGGCGCGGTCGACCCGCTGGCGCCCGAACATGTGGCCAAGCTCGTGGCCTACCTCGCCTCGCCCGCGGCCGATGCCGTGAACGGTCAGGTCTTCGTCGTCTACGGACCGATGGTGGCGCTGATGGCGGCGCCGACGGTCGAGCGGCGATTCGATGCCGCGGGTGCCGAATGGTCCGAGGCCGACCTGGCCGCCACCCTCGGTGGCTACTTCGCAGAGCGCCCTGCGGATCACACCTTTTCGGCGCGCGACCTCCGCGATCTGGGCTGAGCAGTCCAGTCCACGGTTTGCCTGATGTTGGCTGACCGCATACCCCGCCGGATTTGTCTCGCCTGTCGTGTTGATCACCAGTCCAGGTATTGGTAGACATGACCGTCGGGGTGTGTGCCGCCTCACAGGAAGGTCGCCGAATTGAATAAGTATCCGTTTCAGTTTTGACAGCGTTTTACGAGAAAAAGTCCTGCTCTGAGTCTACGAATATGGCAGACATTAGTAGGAACATGTTCTAGTCTTTGGGCAGTCTTCAGATCGGGGTGGCGGTGAAGTACGGGTACGCGGACACATCGGTCCGCCCGTCGAAAGAGGAGGATTCGGTATGAACAACCTCCTTGCTGTCCCGTTGCGGGCGGTCGGCGGATTCTTCGAACTCGGCGCGGAAGTGGCACGCGCCACCGTCCGTAAGCCATTTCAATGGCGCGAATTCATCGACCAGGCCTGGTTCGTGGCTCGCGTCTCGATCGTGCCGACGCTGTTGGTCGCCATCCCGTTCACGGTGCTGGTGGTCTTCACGCTCAACATCCTGCTGCGCGAGATCGGCGCCGCCGACCTCAGCGGCGCGGCCGCCGCGTTCGGCGCCGTCACCCAGGTGGGACCGATCGTCACGGTGCTGATCGTGGCGGGCGCGGGCGCCACCGCGATCTGCGCCGACCTGGGCGCACGCACGATTCGCGAAGAGATCGACGCGATGAAGGTGCTCGGCATCGACCCGGTCAGCCGACTGGTCGTGCCGCGCGTGTTCGCCTCGATGTTCGTGGCACTGATGCTCAACAGCCTGGTGTGCACCATCGGCATCGCCGGCGGCTTCGTGTTCTCGGTCTTCCTCCAGGGCGTGAACCCCGGCGCGTTCGTCAACGGGATTCCGCTGCTGACGAATCTGTCCGAGCTGATCATCTCCGAAATCAAGGCGGGCCTGTTCGGCTTGATCGCCGGAATGGTCGCCTGTTATCTCGGGCTCCAGGTCAAAGGCGGACCCAAGAGCGTCGGTGACGCGGTGAACCAAACAGTGGTATTCGCGTTCATGGCGCTGTTCGTGGTGAATGTCGTTGTCACCGCGATCGGCCTGAAATTCACGGTGCGGTGACCACGATGGCATTCATAGTTCGCAGTAAGTTCCCGCGCACGGTCCGCCGTTTCGACCGAATGTCGAAATCGGTGGATTCCCTGGGCGATCAGGCCATCTTCTACATCAAGGCGCTCGGCTCGGTGCCGCGCGCGCTGGTGCACTACCGCACCGAGACCATCCGCCTCATCGCCGAGATCAGCATGGGCAGCGGCGCTTTGGCCGTGATCGGCGGCACCGTGGTGATCGTCGGCTTCCTGACCCTCATGGCAGGCGGCACCATCGCGGTGCAGGGCTACAGCTCGCTCGGCAATATCGGTGTCGAGGCCCTGACCGGCTTCTTCGCCGCCCTCATCAATGTGCGCATCGCGGCACCGGTGATCTCCGGCATCGGTCTGGCCGCCACGATCGGCGCCGGCGCGACAGCGCAGCTGGGCGCGATGCGTGTGGCCGAGGAGATCGACGCGCTGGAATCCATGGCGATCCGGCCGATTCCGTTCCTGGTCGGCACCAGGGTGCTGGCGGGCATGATCGCGATCGTGCCGCTGTACGCGCTCGCGGTGATCGCCTCGTTCATCGCCAGCCGGTTCGCGACCGTCGTGATCTACGGGCAGTCGGCAGGCGTCTACGACCACTACTTCTCGACCTTCCTCATCCCGAGCGACATCCTGTGGTCGTTCGCGCAGGCGATCGTGATGGCACTGGCCGTGATGCTCATCCACACCTACTACGGTTTCCACGCCGCGGGTGGTCCGGTCGGCGTCGGCATCGCGGTCGGTAACGCGGTGCGGTCGTCGCTGATCGCTGTCGTCACAGTGACGCTGCTGATCTCGCTGGCGATCTACGGCACCTCCGGCAACTTCCACCTCTCGGGATAGCGTGATGGACACTTCACGGATCGTTGCCGCATTGCAGGGCGGGCTCGGGCGCAAGCTCGCCGCGCTCACGATGGTCGGCTTGCTCGTCGGGCTCGCGGCCTTCGCGTTCGCCCTCTTCCAAGGCGCGTTCACCACCACCGCCAAGGTGCTGGTCGACGCTCCCCGCTCGGGCCTCGTGCTCGACCCCGACGCCAAGGTGAAGGTGCGCGGCGTCGAGATCGGCCGGGTCGCCGAGATCAACCTGCGCGACGACGGCGCGCAGATCATGCTCGAGGTCGACCCCGAACAGCTGAAGCTGGTGCCGTCGAACGCGGGCGTCGACATTCGCTCGACCACGGTGTTCGGCGCCAAGTACGTGAACTTCGTTGTCCCCGAACAGCCGTCGTCCAGCCCGCTGAAGCCGGGCAGCACGGTCGCGGCGACGTCGGTGACGGTGGAGTTCAACACCCTGTTCCAGCACCTGTCCGAT
This sequence comes from Nocardia sp. NPDC056541, assembly GCF_042794235.1. Lineage (NCBI taxonomy): Bacteria > Bacillati > Actinomycetota > Actinomycetes > Mycobacteriales > Nocardiaceae > Nocardia > Nocardia sp. NPDC056541. Next base: position 235,586 of record NZ_JBHTUD010000006.1, on the reverse strand, counting down.
GTGCTCGCCCAGGTGGAACCGGAGAAACTCAACGCCACGCTGACCGCGCTCGGCACCGCACTGCAGGGCCGCGGCGACAAGTTCGGCGACCTGCTCGTCCGCTCGGATCGCTACCTGCGCGAGATCAACCCCTATCTGCCCACGCTGCAACAGGATCTGGACAAGACGGCCCAGGTGACCAATATCTACGCCGATGCCTCCGGCGCGCTGCTGCGCACCGTGGACAACGCCACGGTCACCGCGAAGACGCTGTCGGAGATGCAAGCCGAGCTCGACAATGTGCTGGTGAACGTGATCGGGCTGTCCGATACCACCGGTTCGGTGCTGCGGGAGAACGAATCCGACCTCGTCACCGCGCTCGACCTGCTGCGGCCGACGACCAACCTGCTGTTCGAGTACGCGCCCGCGCTGAGCTGCATCATCAACGGCCTCGGTCCGCTGATGCCGTTGGCCGAGGAGGTATTCGGCGGCGTGCTGCCCGGCGTCGGTATGAACGCCTCGCTCATGCCCGGCTCCAAGCCCTACACCTACCCCAAGGACCTGCCCAAGGTGAACGCCACCGGCGGACCGCATTGTGAGGGCGTGGTCACCCGCGCACCGGACAGCCACTCGAACTATGTGGTGACCGATACCAGTCAGGGCACGGTGTACACACCCAGTACCGCGCCGCTCGCGTTGAACGACAGCGCACCAAAGGTTTTCCAGCTCTTGCTGGAAGGACTGCCGGGAGTGACACGGTGAGAAACACGGCGACGACAGTCAAGCTCGCGATCTTCACCGTGGTGATGACGCTGGTGTTCGCCGGCTTGGCGATCGTGCTGAGTCAGGCACGGTTCTCCAGCGAGAACGGGTACAAGGCGGTGTTCACCAACTCCTCGGGCATGCTGCCGGGGTCGAAGGTGCGGATCGCGGGTGTGCCGGTCGGCTCGGTGACCTCGGTGAAGGTCGGCGACGACGATCTCGCCCATGTCGAGTTCGACGTGGACACCAAGTACTCGGTGCTCTCCAGCACCCGCCTGGCGATCAAGTACGAGAACCTGGTCGGTGACCGGTACCTGGAGCTGAAGGAAGGTCCGGGCTCGGCCCGCGAGCTGCCCGCCGGCGCCACCATCGGCAAGGAGCAGACCACGCCAGCACTGGATCTGGACCTGCTGCTCGGCGGCTTCAAGCCGCTGCTGCGTGGGCTCGATCCCGGTCAGGTCAACGACCTGACCTCGGCGCTGCTGCAGATCTTCCAGGGCCAGGGCGGCACCCTGGTCTCGCTGCTCAACAGCGGTGGCAGCTTCGCCAAGACCCTCGCCGACCGCGATGCCCTGATCGGCAGCGTGATCGACAACCTGAACACCGTGCTGGCCACCATCGACGACCGCGACGAGCAGTTCGCCACCACGATCGACGAATTGCAGCGCCTGGTCAGCGGATTGGCCGCCGAACGCGACCCGATCGGCGCCGCGCTACCGCGGATCGCCGGTGCGACAAAGGAACTCAACGACCTGCTGACCACCGCCCGCCCCGACCTGCGCAACACGATCGAGCAGACCGGCAGGCTGGCCACCAACCTCGACAACGGCTCCGACCACCTCCAGTGGGTGCTCGAGAAGCTGCCGCAGACCTACAAGCAACTCGTCCGCGTCGGCGCCTACGGTTCGTTCCTGCAGCTGTACATCTGCGGCACCAACTTCGTTGTCGACGGCCCGAACGGTCAGCCGATGGAAGTGAAGGCGCCGGGCCTGCAGGCGACCGGAAGGTGTACGCCCAATGAGTGAGAAGAAGTCGTCGGCCGTCACCATCGGCATCGTCGGCATTGTGCTGGTGGTGACGATCTCGCTCGCCACCCTGCAGTACACCAAGCTGCCGTTCATCCGCTCCGGCGCGACCTTCACCGCGTTCTTCGTCGACGCGGGCGGGCTGGTGCCGGGCGACCCGGTGCACGTGGCCGGCGTGCGTTCCGGGGAAGTCGACCAGGTCTCGCTCGACGGTCCCAAGGTACTGGTGAAGTTCACCCTCGACGAGTCGATCGTGCTGGGCCAGAAGACATCCGCCGCGATCAAGACCAACACGGTCCTCGGTCGCAAGTCCCTGGATGTGGTGCCGACCGGACAGGGCGCGCTGCGTACCTCCGACACCATCCCGCTCGACCGGACCACCTCGCCGTACTCGCTCAACGAGGCACTCAGCGACCTCGGCGCGACCGTCCGCGATCTCGACATGGATCAGGTCGACAAGACCCTGGATGTGCTCTCGGCCGCCTTCGCCGATACACCGGGCCCGTTGCGCAACGCCCTCGACGGCGTCACCGCGCTCTCGCGCAGCATCAATACGCGCGACCAGGCGCTCACCGATCTGCTCGGCCGGGCGCAGAACGTCACCAAGGTGCTGGCCGACCGTAGTTCGCAGCTCAACGCGCTCCTGCTCGACGGCAACAACCTGCTCGGCGAACTCGACAACCGCCGTGCCGCCATCAATCAGCTGATCGTCTACGTCGACTCGGTCGCCAAGCAGCTCTCCGGGCTGGTCGCCGACAACGAGGCGCAGATGAAACCGACACTGGACCGGCTCAATTCGGTGCTCGGCCTGTTGCAGCGCAACAAGGAGAACCTGTCGGAGGCGCTGGAGGGTATCGGCCCCTACGCCTCGGCACTCGGCGAGCAGGTCGGCAACGGTCCGTGGTTCAACGCCTACGTGGTGAACGCGACGAGTACCGAGCTGCGTCCATTGGTGGACGCGCTGGTCTGGCCCGAGCACCTGCCGCAGGACCTGATCGACATCTTCACGCACCCGGCGCCGCCGAGCATCGTGCCGACCGAGGAGGATCCGCCGCGATGAGTGGTATCGCATCGAAAGTCCGTGGCGTGCCGCGTTGGACGCTCGCGGTCGCCGTGGTGGTGATCGTCGCGCTGGTCGCGGTCGGGGTCTACACCACCCTCGGCATCGGCAAGACCAGGATCACCGCCGCCTTCACCTCGACCACCGGCCTGTACGCGGGCGACGAGGTGCGGATGCTCGGAGTCAAGATCGGCAAGATCGACTCGATCGAGCCCGGCGAGGGCCGGGTACAGGTGCGGATGTCCGTCGACCGCGGCATCGACCTGCCGGCCGACGCGCGCGCCGTGCTGATCGCACCTTCGCTGGTGTCGGCCAGGTTCATCCAGCTCGCGCCCGCCTACGACGGTGGCCCGAAGATGGCCGACGGCGCACAGATCCCGATCGAGCGCACCGCGGTCCCGGTGGAGTGGGACGACATCAAAGCCGAACTCTCCAATCTCGCCACCGCTCTCGGTCCGGTCGGCGACGACCAGCAGGGCTCGTTCGGGCGTTTCGTCGACACTGCCGCGAACAACCTCGACGGCAACGGACAGAAGTTCCGTGACACCCTGCACGAACTGTCGGCGACGCTGAATACCTTGTCCGACGGGCGAACCGACCTGTTCGGCACCATCCGCAACCTGCAGAAGTTCGTCGAGGTGCTCTCGGCGAGCAACGAGCAGATCGTGCAGTTCGGCGGCCGCCTGGCCTCGGTGGCCTCGGTACTCGCGGGTGCGTCGGAGGAGCTGGGTGCGGGACTGGACAGTCTGGATGTGGCGCTCGCCGATGTGAAGCGCTTCCTCGAAGGCAGTGGCGCCGAGCTCACCGACGGTGTCGAGCGGCTCGCCGATGTCACCCAGACGCTGGTCGACAAGCGGCCGGAGATCGAACGGCTGCTGCATTCCGCGCCGACCGCGCTGGTGAACTTCTACCAGATCTACAAGCCGGCTCAGGGCTCGCTCAGCGGCTCTGTGTCACTGAACAATACGTCCAGCCCGCTGACCTTCCTCTGCGGTTCCATCCGCGCGCTCGAGCACAACGACTCGGACCGGTCGGCGGATCTGTGCGCGGAATTCATCGCTCCGGTGATCAGTTCGCTGGCGATGAACTACGTGCCGATCATGCTCAACCCGGTCGGCGGCACGCAGGCCCTGCCCGGCCAGTTGACGTACAGCCCGCCGAGTTTGGCCGCGGAGGTGCCGTCCGCGCCTGCGTCCCCGGCGACGGCTCCGATCACCGTGCCGAACGGTCTCGCCGGACTCGCGGTTCCAGGAGGACAACGATGACGCCCCAACGCATGCTCGCCGGGTTGGCGGTGGGCGTCGCCGTGACGCTCGGCGCGACCGGCTGTCAGTGGGACGGGCTGAACTCGCTACCCATGCCCGGCTCCGAGGGCTCCGGCCCCGGTTCGTACACGGTGCGGATCCAGATGCCCAATGTCACCACGCTGACCCGGAATTCGCCGGTGCGCGTGGACGACGTCGAGGTCGGCAATGTCACCGGGATCGACGTCGAGGGCTGGCACGCGCTGGTCACGGTGTCGCTGAATCCCGAGGTGAAACTGCCCGCCAACGCGATCGCCAAGATCGGGCAGACCAGCCTGCTCGGCAGCAATCACGTCGAACTGTCCGCCCCCACCAATACGCCCGCCGTGGGGCAACTGCGAAACAACGACGTGATCCCACTCGAGCGGGCAGGCGCCTACCCGACCACCGAGCAGGTGCTGTCTTCGCTGTCGGTCGTGCTCAACGGCGGCGGCATCGCCCAGCTCGAGACCATCACCAGGGAGATGAACGCGGCGCTCAACGGTCGCGAGGCCGAGATCGCCGACCTGCTGCCGCAGCTCAACGAGCTGACCACCGGCCTGGACAGGCAGACCGGCAACATCATCGCCGCGATGGAGGGCCTCGACCGGCTGGCGGGCAACTTCGCCGACCAGAAGGACGTGCTGGCCCGCGCGATCGACGATATCCACCCGGCACTGACCGCGCTCGCCGACCGCACCGCCAACATCACCAGGGCGGTCACCGCGCTGGGTGAGCTCAGCGATGTCACCGAACGGATCATCCAGACCAGCGGTGACGATCTGAAGGCCAACCTGGCCAGCCTCGGCCCGGTGCTGGAGACCCTGGCGAACACCGGCACCAACCTCGTCGACGCGATGGGCATCATTCCCTCCTTCCCGTTCCCGATCAAGAACATCGGCAACGCGATCAAGGGTGACTACCTCAACCTCTACATCACCTTCGACCTGACCGGTAAGCGCTTGGACAGCAACTGGCTCACCGGTACTCCGCTCGGCGGCCGCTTCGGTGGGGTCGAGGGCGTGCTCGGTAGTTTCGCGCCTACGACGGCGACCGACGCGGGCGATCCGACGAAGCTCCCGCAGGCACCCGCACCCAGTGCGGCGCCGACGCCGACCCTGCCCGGACTGCCGTCCATTCCCGGCCTGCCCTCCATCCCCGGAATCACCGTGCCGCTGCCCGGCCAGGAAGGGGCGGGACGATGAAACTCACCAGGTTCGTCCACGTTCAGCTCGTGATCTTCGCGGTACTCACCGTGGTCGGTCTCGTCGTGATGGGCGGGACATACATCCAGCTACCCGCGATGTTCGGGATCGGCCGCTACGGGGTGACGGTCCAGCTCGCCGCCACCGGCGGGCTGTATCCCACCGCCAATGTCTCCTACCGCGGCACCAATATCGGCAAGGTCGAGGCGGTGCGGCTCACCACGGCGGGGGTCGAGGCGGACCTGTCGATCGACAGCGATTACAAGGTGCCGTCGGACTCGATCGCCTGGGTGCGCAGTGTTTCAGCGATCGGCGAGCAGTACGTCGACCTGGTGCCGGAGGCGAATTCCACCTCGGGCGACCTGCGCGACGGTTCGGTGATCCCGGTGCAGCGCACCAAGCTGCCTCAGGACGTGGGCTCGCTGCTCGACCAGACCGACAAGCTGCTCTCGACCGTCGCCGATACCCGGCTGCGCCAGGTGATCGACGAGGCGTTCCTGGCGTTCAACGGCGCGGGCCCCGACCTGCAGCGGTTCATCGACTCGGCGGCGCTGCTGGTGCAGCAGGCCGAAACCGATGTGGAACCGACGAAGAAACTGCTCGATCAGATCGGTCCGCTGCTCGACACCCAGGTCCAGTCCGATGCCAATATTCGTTCCTGGACAACAGATCTCGCGACCCTCACCGATCAGCTCCGCGAGTCCGACCCGACCCTGCGGAACCTGTTGCGCGACAGCCCGTCCGCGATGCAAAAGGTGACCGAGCAGTTCCAGAGTCTGCGTCCGACGCTGCCGCTGCTGGCGGGCAATCTGGTGAGCCTCGGCCAGGTGGGGGTGACCTATCACGCTGGTCTCGAACAACTTCTGGTCGTCTTCCCGCCGTTGATCGCGGCGTTGCGGACGGTCCTGCGCGGACCCACCAAGTACGGCGCGATGGTCGACTTCATGACCGTGGTCCACGACCCGCCCGCCTGCACCACCGGCTTCCTGCCCGCCGACCAGTGGCGTGAGCCGAGTGATTTCAGCCCGATCGACACTCCGGAAGGGCTGTACTGCAAGGTAGCTCAGGATTCTCCGATCGAAGTGCGCGGTATTCGCAACAGTCCGTGCATGGAGTATCCCGGCGTCCGGGCGCCCACTCCCGAACTGTGCCGGACGGGGTACGTGCCGCAGGGCACGAACCCGCCGTTCGGCGCGCCGCAGCCGGTAGCCCCGGCCTCGGCCCCCACCGGTGCGTCCACCGGCGGAGTCACCCCCGCCGCCGCGCGCCCCTATGATCCGTCCACGGGCAGCTATCTTGGCCCGGACGGACGCATGTACCGCCAAGGTGATATCGCCTCCGATGGCTCGGGCACTGTCCCGGCCAGCTGGCAGGCGATGTTGGAGGAGCAGCAGAGATGAGTGAAAGCAACAACGGCCGCCCGCGTCGGCGGGCAGCTAGGTCGGCGGGTCCGCCGGTGGAGGATGTGCAGGTCGTCGACGTGACAGTCGACGCGGGTGCGGTCGAATCGGCCGAGGTGGCCGATGCCGAGGTGGCTACGGCCGAGGAAGCCACCGTAGTCGCGGCTCCTGTGGAGTTGACGAAGGCCGCGGTGGTGGACGAGGAGGCCGACGATGATTCGGCCGAGCTCGACGAAGAAGATGCGAAGCTGACGCGGCTCGGGCAGATCATCGGGCTCGCCGCCGCCGCGGTGCTGGTGTTGGCGCTGGTCGTCGGTGCCACGTTCACTGCGCTCGCGGCACGGTCGGGCAATCAGGACGAGGATCTGCGCGCGCAATACACCCAGACCGCCCGGCAGGCGGTCATCAACCTGACCACCATCCGCGCCGACTCCGCCAAGGAGGACATCGACCGGATTCTGGCGGTGGCCTCGGGCGAGTTCAAGAACGAGTTCGACGGTCGCGTCGACCCGTTCATGGATGTGGTGAAGCAGGCGAAGGTGGTCTCCACCGGCGAGGTCGTCGAGTCGGGGATCGAGTCCGTCGACGAGAACTCGGCGAAGGTGCTGGTGGCCGCGAAGCAGATGGTGAGCAACACCGGGTCGGCCGAACCGCAGTCGCGCCAGTATCGATTCCGGATCACCGTGTCGAAGGGCGATTCCGGGATGACCGTGTCGAAAGTGGAGTTCGTGGGATGAGCAAGCGAATCAAGATCGTCTTCGGCGCCCTCGCGGCGGCTGGTGTGATCGCGGCCGTCATCCTGGGCGTCAGCGGGTATCAGCTGTGGCAGCAGGACAAGACCGAGCAGGCGCGCACCGACGCGATGAGCACCGCGAGCCGGACGGTGAGCGCGATGTTCACCTATGAGCCCGCCACCGTCGACACCGAGTTGCCGAGGGCGGCCGACAATCTCACCGAGTCGTTCCGGGCCGACTACCTGAAGCTGATCGAGCAGGCCATCGCGCCGGGCGCCAAGGAGAAGCAGCTCACCGTCAAGGCCACCACCCAGGCCGAGGGCGTGGTCTCGGCGGATCCGGAACACGCCGTCGTCCTGCTGTACCTGAACCAGCTGACCACCAGCAAGGACTCACCTGAGGGCGCCACCTCGGGCAGCCGGGTGCGGGTCACCCTGGACAAGGCGGACAACCGCTGGCTGGTCGCTCAGGTCACGCCGGTCTGATCGATGCACGCCGCGACCAGCCGGCTCGGTGCTCACGCTGAGCCGGCCTGGTCGCCGCGTGGCAGCCGTACGGCGAAGGTCGCGCCGCCACCCGGAGTGGCCTCGACCTGAACGGTGCCGCCGTGGGCCGCGACGAGTGCCGCCACGATCGACAGGCCGAGTCCGCTGCCGCTCGTCATGGTGGCGTTGCTGTCGCTCGTGCCGCGGCGCGTACGGGAGATATCCGCACGGTAGAAGCGTTCGAAGACATGGTTCGCGTCTTCGGTGGTGAGGCCGGGACCGGTGTCGACGACCTCGAGGCCGACCTCGTCGGTGGCCGGGGTCAGGCGGACGGTGATCGAGGTGCCGTCGGGGGTGTGGGTGCGGGCGTTGTCGAGGAGGTTGGTGAGGACCTGGCGCAGGCGGTGTTCGTCGCCGCGGACTTCCAGGGTGCCGGTGCCTTCGGCGATGTCGAGGGTGATCGGGTGGTGTCGGCCCGCGGCGGCTTCGACCGCGCGGGCGCTGTGCACCGCGTCGCCTGCCACGGCCAGCAGGTCCACCGGGCCCAGTTCCACGGGCCGCTGGGCATCGAGGCGGGCGAGCATGAGCAGGTCTTCGACCAGCAGGCCCATGCGCTGTGCCTCGTGTTCGATGCGGTTCATGAACATCGCGGGGTCGGTGGTCGCGCCCTGACGGTACAGCTCGGCGAAGCCGCGGATCGTGGTGAGCGGGGTGCGCAGTTCGTGACTGGCGTCGGCGACGAAACGGCGCATCTTCGCCTCGGAAACGCGCGCGGCGGTCTCGGAGGCCTCGGTGGCGGCGAAGGCCTGCTGGATCTGGGTCAGCATGCTGTTCAACGACTGTGACAGTCGATCGACCTCGGTGACGTTGCCGTGCACCGGGATTCGATGATGCAGCTCGCCACCGGCGATCGCCGCCGCTGTCGCCTCGACCCGGTGCAGCGGTCGCAGACTGCCGCGCACCACGAAATAGGCCGCGATGGCCAGCGCGATCAGCACGATCGCGCCGACGATCAATTGCAGCACAACGAGATTGCGCACCGTCTCGATGTTCTCGGTCAGTGGCCACGCGACCGTCGCCGTGGCGCGATGACCGTTGACAGTGAGCACCCGCCACTGATCGCCCGAATCGTCCGTCGAGCCGACCGTAATCGGCTGTATCGCGGGCGGCTCGGGTAGGTCGGGCTGGGAATCGGTACCGAAGACGTTGTCGAGGCGCACTTTTCGGGTGCCGTCCGCGCTCTCGGCGGTCACGAAATATCGCCCGGGCGGCTGTCCGGATTCCGAGGAGGGCGGCGGCAGATTCGGTGCGGGCAGCCCCACCCGCCGCTCCCACTCCATCGCCGCGTCCTGCAACTGCTGATCGGTGCGGTTCTGCAGCGAGTTCTCCATCGCCTTGGTCACTACGAAACTCGAAGCGACCAAACCGAATCCGGCCAGCGCGACCAGCATCAACACCAGCGTCACCCGCAGGGGAAGTCTGCTCACCGCGTCGGCTCACGCATCACATAGCCGACACCGCGCAGCGTGTGGATCAGCCGCTGCTCGCCGGTGTCGACCTTCTTGCGCAGGTAGGACACGTAGGTCTCCACCACGCCCACCTCGCCGCCGAAGTCGTAGCGCCACACGTGATCCAGGATCCGGGGCTTGCTCAGCACGCTGCCCGCGTTCACCATGAAATAGCGCAACAGCGTGAACTCGGTGGGGGACAAGGCCACCGGCTCGCCCGCCTTCCACACCTCGTGCGTGTCGTCGTCGAGTTCGATATCGGCGAAGCGCAACCGGGTGCTCGCCTTCTCGGGTTCGGCATGGCCCGCGCGGCGCAGGATCACCCGCAGCCGCGCCACCACCTCCTCCAGGCTGAACGGCTTGGTGACGTAGTCGTCGGCGCCGAGGGTGAGCCCGGTGATCTTGTCGTCCACCTCGTCGCGCGCGGTCAGGAACAGCACCGGCGCGTCGATCCCGTCGGCGCGCAACCGGCGCAGCAGGCCGAAGCCGTCCATGCCGGGCATCATCACGTCGACGATCAGCGCCTGCGGTCGGAACGTGCGCGCCCGATCCAGCGCCTCGGCGCCGTCGGCCGCCGTCGCCACCTCGAACCCCTGGTAGCGCAGGCTCACCGCCAGCAGCTCGACGATCATCGGCTCGTCGTCGACGACGAGTACCCGCGCCTCGGGCACATCAGGCACACCGCTCATGCCCCTATGCTCCACCACCCCGCTGGGAAGTGGCTGGACCGACGCTGTGAGGTCGCTGTGTGCCGCTAGCGTTGGTCGGCGGGGTAGGTCTGCTCGTCGCTCATCAGCGCCGAACCCGCCACATTGCCCTGCGACAGCGCGTCGAGGAACGCGCGCGCCCAGCGTTCGACATCGTGGGTGAGCACCTGGCGACGCAGGGACCGCATCCGGCGGCGCTTGGTGTCGCGATCGTCGTCGAGGGCGCCGATGATCGCGTCCTTCACGCTGTCCAGGTCGTGCGGGTTGCACAGGTAGGACTGACGCAGCTCGGCCGCGGCGCCGGTGAACTCGCTCAGCACCAGGGCGCCGTTGAGGTCGCTGTGGCAGGCCACGTACTCCTTCGCCACCAGGTTCATGCCGTCGCGCAGGGGCGTCACCAGCATGGCGTCGGCGGCGATGAAGAAAGCGATCAACTCGTCGCGGGGGATCGGGCGGTGCAGGTAGTGCACGACCGGGTAGCCGACGCGGGCGAATTCACCGTTGATCCGGCCCACCTGACGTTCGATGTCGCCGCGCATCTTGATGTAGCTCTGCACGCGTTCGCGGCTGGGGGTGGCCAGCTGCACCATCACCGTCTCGGTCGGGTCGACGCGGCCCTCCTCGAGGAGTTCCTGGAGCGCGTTGAGCCGGATGTCGATGCCCTTGGTGTAGTCGAGGCGGTCGACGCCGAGCATGATGTTCTTGGGATTGCCCAGCTCCGCACGGATTTTCGCGGCTCGCTCGCGCACCGAACGACGCCGCGACGACTCGTCGAGTTCGGCCGAATCGATCGAGATGGGGAACGCGCCGACGCGCACCGTGCGGAAACCGACCTGCACGACGCCCAGTTTCGAGCGAACCCCGATCGTGCCGCGGGAGGTGGGCTGACCGGCCAGTCTGCGGGCCAGGTAGAGGAAGTTCTGCGCGCCGCCGGGCAGGTGGAAGCCGATCAGGTCGGCGCCGAGCAGGCCCTCGACGATCTCGGTGCGCCAGGGCATCTGCATGAACAGTTCGACCGGCGGGAACGGGATGTGCAGGAAGAAGCCGATGGTCAGATCGGGGCGCAGCATGCGCAGCATCTTGGGAACCAGTTGCAGCTGGTAGTCCTGCACCCACACCGTGGCGCCCTCGGCGGCCACCTTCGCGGTCTCCTCGGCGAAGCGCCGGTTGACCTCGACATAGGCCGCCCACCACGCCCTGTCGTACACCGGGCGCACGATCACGTCGTGGTACAGCGGCCAGAGCGTGCCGTTGGAGAACCCCTCGTAGTAGTCCTCCACCTCCTGCGCCGTGAGCGGCACCGGATACAGCTCGAGCCCGTCTTCGATGATCGGCTCGACCTCGACATCGGGCACACCTGCCCAGCCGACCCAGGCGCCTTTGTTGCTGCGCAGCACCGGTTCCAGCGCGGTCACCAGCCCACCGGGGCTGCGCTTCCACCTGGTGGTGCCGTCGGGCAGGCGCTCGAGGTCGACCGGGAGCCGGTTGGCGACGACAACGAATCCCGAACCAGCGCCGTTCGGCACGAGGGTTTCACTGTTTTCGGACGGACGGTCGTTGGACGGTTGATCGATCATTTGGTCCACTCACGCATCCTTATGCGTCGCAGGGGTGCGCTGTGTCAGGCGGGGGCGATGCCGAGCATCGACAGCAGCATGCGGCATTCGTCGGCGTCTTCGGCGTGTGCCGCGACGACCTTCTGTGCCTGGCGGGCGGTCTCGTCGGCAAGCGGCTCGAGTTCGTCGTCGGCGATGTCGTTGGCGGTGCTCTTCGCGGCCATAATGGGTTCGTCCTCCCGGTTTCCCTGCGCTCTACCTGCGAGTGATCAATACTATCGGGCGCCGGCGCACGGCCGATGAAGTAGCGACGCGTAACACCCCGCCCCGGTGCCGTGTCGTGGCGGTCCCGTTACCGTGGGGCAGTACACGATCGACCCCGCAGAGAGGTTTCTTTCATGCCACTTGCCACGGTGAACGGCATCGCACTGAACTATCAGGTCAAGGGCGACCGTACCAAGGGCACCGACGTCAAGGGCGGTGGTCCGCTGGTGGTGTTGATCATGGGAACGGGCTCGCCGGGCCGGGTGTGGGAGCTGCATCAGGTTCCCGCGCTGGTCGCGGCCGGTTACCGGGTCTGCGTGTTCGACAACCGCGGGATCGCGCCGTCGTTCGAGGCCCCGGGCGGGATGCGGATCGAGGAGTTGGTCGCCGATACCGCCGCGCTCATCGAGTTCCTCGACGAAGGCCCCGCGCTGGTCGCGGGCACGTCGATGGGCGCGCGGGTGGCGCAGGAGCTGGCGCTTGCCCGGCCCGATCTGGTGCGCAAGGCCGTGTTCATGGCCGGACACGGCAGGCTGGATCAGTTCCAGAAGACGTTGTCGGCGGGTGAGCAGGAGCTCGACGCCTCGGCGGTGAAGCTGCCCGCGAAATTCGAGGCGGCGTTGAGCGCGGTGATGAATCTGTCGCCCGCGACGATGGCCGACACCAACGCCGCGCGCGACTGGCTCGATCTGTTCGAGTTCAGCGTGGGGACGCCCTCGGCCGGTGTCCGGGCCCAGCGAGCGATGGATCACGAATTCGATCGGGTCGCCGCGTATCGTTCGATTACGGTGCCCTGCTTGGCAATTGGGTTCGCCGATGATCGGATGATTCCGCCGTACCTCTCGCGTGAGGTCGCCGAGGCCATTCCCGGCGCCCGCTACCAGGAGGTCCCGGATACCGGTCACTACGGCTACCTGGAGCAACCCGAGGCGATCAACAAGATCTTGCTCGACTTCTTCGCCGCCTGACCGCCGTGACCGGGGCAGCATCGGGTAACTCCCTACCAGTAACGTATGCCTTGCTAGGGTCGACACAACGCTCGTGGCTTCGCGGCCGCGCAGTGATCCTGTACACAGCGCCAGTATCCAGTGAGGTGAAATGAGCACCAACCCCTTCGACGACGAGGACGGCCGCTTCTTCGTTCTGGTCAACGATGAAGAGCAGCACTCCCTGTGGCCCGCGTTCGCGGAGGTCCCGGCGGGCTGGCGTGTCGTGTTCGGCGAAGAAAGCCGGGCAGCGTGCGTCGAGTACGTCGAGAAGAACTGGACCGACATGCGGCCCAAGAGCCTGCGTGACGCGATGGCCGCCGACGACGCAGCCCGCGCCCAGTCCTGATCTCCTCCGCCACCGCGTGACACCCATCCGGTGTCGCGCGGTTGGCGTGCGCGGCTAAGATAGTCGCGCACCACCCGCCTCCTTAGCTCAGTGGTAGAGCACCGCTCTTGTAAAGCGAAGGTCGTCAGTTCAATCCTGACAGGGGGCTCGACAAGGACCTGACCTGTGAAAGCAGGTCAGGTCCTTTTTCGTCTCGTGACCATTGTGGCAGTGGCCGGTTAGGGTCGGTGGATGGTTCCGCTGTCTCATGCGGCGGCATTCGTGGTTGCCGCGTTCGTCATCATCGTGATTCCGGGTCCGAATGTGCTGTTCGCTATCGGGCGGGCACTCACCCTGGGGCGCAGGCAGGCGATTCTGTCGGTGATCGGCGCGGTGGCCGGCTCGGGGGTTCCGCTGGTCGCGGTGGCCTTCGGGCTGGGGGCGGTGTTGATGGCTTCGTCCGCGCTGTTCCTGATCGTGAAGGTCGCCGGCGCCGGTTACCTCGTCTACTTGGGCGTCGTGACGATTCGGGATCGGAAGAAATTGGTGACAGCGCTCGAAGCGGAGGTGCCGAACACCACGGGTCGGCGGGTGCTGTGGCAGGGCTTCGTTGTCGGCGCGACCAACCCCAAGACGATGGTGTTCTTCGGTGCGGTCCTGCCGCAGTTCACGGTGCCGGAGGCGGGCGCACTGCCCGCACAATTGCTGGTGCTCGGGGCGATCTTCCTCGTGATTCAGATGGCTTCGGACAGTGCGTGGGCCTTGCTCGCCGGCACCGTGCGGACGTGGTTCGCGCGATCTCCGCGCCGGCTCGAGGCGGTCGGCAGCGTGGGTGGGGCGATGATCATCGGAGTGGGTGGCAGCGTGGCGTTCTCCGGGGCCAACTGACCGGTGCGGTGGCGTTATGGGCGGTCGTAGAATCCGTGGTTGCCGATTCGTCGCCAGACCACGATCGGCTCGCTGTCGTTCGTCTTCTCCAGGTGGAACGTGGCCCTACCATCCGGTGAGGTGAAATTCCACGTGAGTGAGTAGACCTCGCAGTTGCTCAGTTTGTGAATCCGCAGGCGTGTCGGCCAAGGTGGTGAGCCCGCGAACGCTCCGGCGTCGATGGCCGGCAGGAAGTGTGAGCGTAGGGCTTGCTGAAACATGCGTTGATGTTCAGCGGGCAGACGTCGCAAGTCTCGATCGAACGATGCAAGCGTCCGGTATTTCACTCCACCGCCTCGCTGGGCCCCGACGCCAGAGTGTCGAGGTGCGCCAAGAACGATTCGGCGTTGTCGAAAGTGCTGTGTCGCCCAGCTTCGACATCGGCTTCGGCCTCGCGTTCAGCTGCCTGGTGGCCCTCGCTCCAGAACCAGATCTCATCGACTGGGACCGGCAAGGTGGGCCGAAGCTCGATCACGCCGTCTTCGCGTTCGGTGATCTCCAGCTGCGCACCTGGCTCGTCCAGCCGGTACTTCTTCCGAAGCTCGGCGGGCAGCGCGACCGTGCCACGTCCCTGGATTGCCGCATATCCGCGAAAATTGCCCATCGCCCCACTATCCCATTGGGCAGTAAAGCGGTCAAGCAGCAAAGCTGCTATCCCGGAATGCTCGGGGCTCGTGGATCGATGCGCCCATTTCGGAGAAGATTCGGGGGATCTCGTCGAGAGTTGTCGTATCCGGGTCGGCCCGTTCGTGGTGTGGGTAGAGGCAGCCGATCGGCGGCCACCGAGGAAGGGAAATCGCCATGACTCAGTACCTGCTTTCCGTTGTTGTCGAGCCGAGTGTTTATGACATTCCGCAGGAGGAGGCGCAGCCGCAGTACGAGGCGACGGGGAGGTTCAACGACGAGCTCAGGGCCGAAGGGGCGTGGGTCTTCGCGGGTGGGCTCGGACGGATCGATGAGGCCACCACGGTCGACAACACCGGTGCTGACGTGGTTGTCACCGACGGGCCGTATGCCGAGACCAAGGAATGCCTCGGTGGGTTCTGGGTCGTGGAGGTGCCCGACCTCGATGCGGCGCTGAAGATCGCCGCCAGGGCGTCGAAGGTCTGCGAGCAGAAGATCGAGATCAGGACGTTCGACGGCGCATGAGCGACGACACTCGCGCCCGGATCGATCGGATCTACCGCGAGGAGTACGGCCGGGTGGTTGCCTCGCTCGCTCGACGGTTCGGCGATCTCGACATCGCCGAGGACGCCGCGGGCGAGGCCCTGCTCACCGCCATCGAACGGTGGCCGGTCGACGGCATACCGCCCAACCCGGGCGGCTGGCTGACGAAGACCGCGGGCAACCGCGCGATCGACCGGATCCGCCGTGAATCACTGCGCGACGCGAAACACCAGGCAGCCATGATCATCGACGATCACACACCGCACGAACCGACCGGACCGATCAACGACGATCGTCTCCGGCTCGTCTTCACTTGTTGCCATCCGGCATTGGCGCCGGAGGCGCGAGTCGCGCTGACACTGCGCCTGCTCGGCGGGCTCACCGTCGGCGAGGTCGCTCGTGCGTTTCTCGTTGCCGAAACGACCATGGCGCAACGCATCACCCGCGCCAAGGCCAAGATCAAAGCCGCGCACATCCCGTTCCGCGTGCCCGATCGCGAGGACGTCACCGATCGGCTCGGCGGTGTGCTCGAGGTCATCTACCTCATCTTCAACGAGGGGTATCTGGCAGGCGCGCAATCTGTTCGGGCCGACCTGACGGCCGAGGCCGTTCGGCTCGGCCGCATCATGCGCGATCTGCTGCCCGAGGACGGCGAGGTTGCCGGGTTGCTCGCGCTGATGTTGCTCATCGACGCCCGCAGCGCGGCACGTTTCGCGGGCGGGGAGCTGGTGACGCTCGACGAGCAGGACCGCGGCGGCTGGGACCACACCCTCATCGCCGAGGGGCACGCGCTGGTACGCGAATGCCTGCGCCGAGTCGCGGCAGGCGGCGACCCACCTGGTCGCTATCAGATCATGGCGGCGATCAACGCGGTCCACACCGACGCGGCCGACCCCCGCGACACCGACTGGAACCAGATCGTCGCCCTCTACGACCAGCTCTACACCGTCACCCCGACCGCGATCGTCGCCCTCAACCGAGCCGTCGCCATCGCCGAACTGGACGGCCCCAATGTGGCGCTGGCACAGATAGATTCACTGCCACTCGACGGCTATCATGCCTGGTACGCCGCCCGCGCCGACCTGCTCCGCCGGTTGGGGCGCAGCGCCGAGGCGAGATCGGCCTACGACGCCGCGATTGCCGCCACGCAGAACCCCGCCGAGCGCGCGTACCTGAGCAGGAGGCGTGAGCATCTTGTGTAGAACTGCTGTGACTTCCGGTATGGACTCGCTTGGTCAGCGCGGCCCGTTCGTGTTGAGGTAGAGGACCGGGCCGTCGCCGAATGCGCCCTGCTCGTTCATCGCCAGCAGCGCCGCCATGGCCTTGGCGGTGTAGACCGGTTCGAGGTGCAGGTGCTCGCGGTCGCCTGACAAGGTTTGGGCGCGTTCGCCTTCCGACGTGGGGTGGCCGTAGCCGCTGCCGAGCCAGTCGGTGACGATATCGATGTCCTCGACTCGCGGTTCGAGATCGGACAGGTCCGCGCCTCGCTGACGCAGCAGGCGCGCGGTACGGCGGGCGAGCCGGGTGATCGTCGCCGGGTCCAGCCGCAGCGTGTCGTTGACGACGACACCGACTGCCCGGGTCGTCAAGCCCGCCATCCGCAATCCGAGCTGCAGCCCCGCGATCGTGCCGCCGGATCCGACGGCGGTCACGAGGTGGGTGGGCTCGGGTAGCTCGCCGCGGTCTACTTGTCCGGCCAGTTCGAGCGCGGCCTCGACGTAGCCGAGGACACCGACCGGCGAGGACCCGCCGGGCGGCAGGAAGTAGGGCAGATGCCACCCACTGGTGTGCCGGGCGAGCAGCATCGGCGCGGTGAGGATGGTCCGCGTCTTCGAATGCGTGAAATACAGCGCGGCGCCACAGTTCTCGAGTCGGTTCAGCTGGGCACGAACGTGCTCGTCCACGGGCTGGTCGACGAGGGCGAGCGCGGTGCCGAGCCCGTGATCGCGTGCGTACAGGGCGACGGCTAGTCCCCAGTTCGTCCCCAGTCCGCCGACGGTCAGGATGGTCCGGGAGCCGCGCCGGTGCGCGTCGGGCAGGATCCATTCCAGCTTGCGGACTTTGTTGCCACCCCACCCGCCGTCACCGAACGCGCCGTCGTCCTTGAGCCAGACCGGCGCGCCACCGGTAGGCAGCGCATCGAGCCTACGGACCGGTGTCGGGCCGGAGCTCAGTCCGATATGCGGCAGGGATTCGCGCAGGCGTGGAAAGCGTTGGTGCAGAAGCGGAGTATTCATCGGCCGGTGTCGCGGAACCAGTCGCTGATTCGTGGGCGCGGCACATTTTCCTCCTCGGATTCGCTACTGCCTACCGTATCGAATCCGCTCCGCGCGCTCACCGAAATCGCCGCCGTCCATGCCGTGACCGAGCGACCGGCTCGCTACGAAATCCTGCTGCCCGTGGCGCGAACGACGGTGCCGCTCGATGATCCGCCGGGCTGACGAGCGCTACGACACGTAGAGGTCTGCGCCGGAGCACTGCATGGTCTGGCCCGCGGACAGACCGGAGGTGCCTACCGCACCGGTCAGGCGGACCGTGCCCCAGCCGGTGTTCACGTCGAAGCTCGGCATGTCGGCGCCGACGGTGCCGTCCTGGGCGACGACGCCGGATTCGCCGGTGTCGAGATTGGTCCAGTTCACGGTCGCGTGATAGCCGAAGGGACCGAAGTTCGAATCGCCGCGGGGCTGAATCGAAATGGTGCCGGGTCGGTCGTCCGATGAGGTCGCCACCAGCGACAGATAGAACGGGTACAGGTGGAAGTTCGCGTTCGAACCGAGGCACTGAATCTTCGCCTCGCGTACCTCCGCCGACGCTGTGCCTGCCCCGAGTAGGGATATCGCGACGACGGTGGTGAGTCCAACGGTCAAACGCATCTGCGAAACCTTCCGATAGGAACGAACCGGAGCCCAGTACATCGTTTCCTGGGCGAAAGAGCAAGTGTCGCTCGCCCCCGGCGCCGAACCGTACTGTCGTTCCCCCTTACTCGCTCGGATTCCGGGTAACCGTGCTGGCCGACGGAAATCCATGAGGGTAAAGTCGAATAGAATAACTGGTGCATGCAACCAAACTGTCCACATCGCCAGATTTCAACGCCAGGCACTTGATTCGACCCCATTTAGATTCATCCACCTCCGAAATCTGGAGTATCTCCAGGGACTGAGATCGGTCGGCCAGGTCGATCGTCATAGTGTTGAACAACGTCTTCATTTTCAAAGCGAATACGCTGAAGAATCTAATAGATACAAAAGTCGGATCCGGAGACCTGTCGAAACTGCGTAGCTCCAATTCCGACAGAGAAAGGTTGTAGCGCCACGGCCTGAACTTGAATCCAAAGTGGATCGGAAGATCGCCATCAATTCTCGTATACTCGCGATCAGGTGAAGGGGTTGTCATACCGACTTCCGTTTCGATAGAAGAACACGTTCGACAACGAGCTGCGGTTATCCATGATATACGACAATTCCCAGGGGGTTACATGGCCGTCGAAAATTGGGTCAGTTCCTCTTGCTCGTCCAGCTGAAGTGATCCACTCTTGGTCATCGAGTCCGTCGAGGTTGAAATGGACAGGAGTATCTGGATCTTGTACAAAATTTTGAAATTCATTGACCCAATCATCGCCCTGCGAAGGCCAGTCATGATACGACCGAGCCCCGACCGAACTGGCAAAATCCTGGAGAGCCATCGGGTCGCCATCGATTTCGCTGAAGCCTAGAGCAATTCCGCCATCGCAGTCAGGCGCGAGCCCTAGGGAGTCCGACCAACGCGTCGGATTCCGTGGATACGTCGCCGGGTTAGGCGCGGGTGCGAGCCCGAGTGGATCTTGGGTGAGATAGCGACCGGTTTCTGGGTCGTAGTAACGGTGGTGGTTGTAGTGGAGGCCGGTTTCAGGATCGTGTTGTTGGCCTTGGAATCGGTGGGGCGTAGTGGTGCCCGTCCAGATAGTCTGACCCCAGAGGGTAGTGGTGGCTGTTGAGGCGATTTCGCCGGTGGTGGGGTCGGCGAGGTGAATTGGGGCGCCCTGGAGGTTGGTGACGATTGCCCAGAATTGGTCGTCGACCGATTGTGTGAGGGGGACATGAGTGATGGGATGGTTGGCCCAGGTGTGGGTTTGGGCGCCAGAATTTGCGGTCGTGGTGGTTTGTTCGGCGAGATGGATTCCCTCCCAGGAGAAGCGGGTTTCGCTCGATCGGTGACGTTTGGTGGTTCGGCGGCCGAAGGGGTCGTAGGTGTAGGTCCAGGTGTCGTTGTCGGGGGTGGTGACTTCGGTGAGCTGATCGAAGGCGTTGTAGCGGTAGTGCCAGATGGCGGGTTTGCGGGAGATCCGGGTCTTTTCTTTACGGATGAGGCGGCCGGCGGTGTCGTAGTGGTAGCGGATGCGACCGGCTCGGATAAGGAGGTTGTTGCGGTATTCGAACCGCGGATCAGTTGCAGGTTCGGATGGGTTGTTGTCGGGCGGGACAGGATCAGATGGTGCTGGTGATGAGGGAATCTCGGCCGTAGTGAGGTTCGACAGGGCGTCGTAGCTGTACTGCTCGGTGACACCCTCGCTTGGGGCGGCGATGTGAGTGATTCGGCCGAGGGCGTCGAGGGTGTAGTCGCGGCGACGACTGGTGGTGGGTGACGTGGTGGTGTGGCTGGTGATGTAACCGTCGGGGCGCCAAGCATATTCGTCGCGTTCGAGGAGTCGGGTGGGGGTGCTGGTGCGCGGGTCGAGTCGGACGAGTTCACGGCTGACGGTTTGGCCAGACGCGCTATAGATGTTGTGTTGTCCGATACCGGCACTGTGCCAGCTGTTCTGGCGTCCGATCGAGTCGTGGGTGAAGTCGAATCGGTGCCCGTTAGTAGTTAGTGCGGAGATTCGCCCGGTCGGGGTGCGTTCATATTTGGTCGACGCGCCGCTGGGAGTCGAGTATCCGATGCGGCGGCCGTGTTCGTCGTAGTCGTAGGTGACAGGTCTTCCGTCGACGTGCTGGGTCAGGACTCGGCCCGCTGGAGTGTGGGCGAAGGTGACCGAATGGACCACGTCAGCATGGATCCCGTTTCGGGCGGTCGCGAGTTGCCCGGTCGGGGTGTAAGTGTTGGTGATCCATTCACCGGTGTCTGTGCTGACACCGGTGAACCGGCCCAGGATGTCGAAGGTGAGGCGGCGTTGGACACCGGTGGGTGTGGTAATGATGCTGGGCCGGTTGAGGAGGTCGTAGTCGGTGCAAATGACTGAGCCGTTGAAATCGGTTTCGGTGCAGACATTTCCAGCCGGGTCGTATTCGTAGGTCCAGGTATCACCGAGTGGGTTGGTGACCGAGGTGAGCCGACGTTCGGTGTCGTGGGTGTAGGAGGTAACCGCACCATCGGGGGTTTCGCGGGTGGCTACCAGATCGAAAGTGCCGTATGTGTAGCGGGTGATCGCACCGACTTGGTTGGTGTGGGTGAGCAGGTTCGCTTCACCGTCATAGGTCCACGACTGGACAGTGCCATCAGCATCGGTACGTGACAGCCGCTTTCCATCGACCGAGTATCGGTTGATGCTCGTGTAGCCGAGGGGATCTGTGATCGTGACCGGTCGACCGAACATGTCGCGTTCGACGACAGTGACGGCGTTGCCGGGTTCGACGATCCGGATCGGTAGGCCGGCGTCGTCGACGTCGATGCTGGTGGTGGCACCGGTCGAAAGCGTGACCGAGGCCGGTGCACCGCACCGATGATGGGTGTAAGCAGTGGTGACACCGTCCGCATCCGTGACGCTGGTGAGGTTGCCATGGTCGTCGTAGGTGCGGGTGGTGGTGGTGCCGTCGACGTCGGTGATCGTGGCCGGACGCCGTGGTGCGGTGTAGCTGATGCTGATGGTTTGTTGGTCGGGGCGTCGGACCAGGACCAGGTCGCCGTCGGGGTTGTAGAGGTAGACGGTGGTGTTGGCGTAGGCGTCGACGTGGCGGACTGGTTGGCGGTACTCGTTGTAGTCGGTGATCGAGGTGGCACCGCGTGGGTCGATCAGGTTGCGTAGGCAGAGGTCTTCGTCGAACTCGAAGGTGGTGGTGGCGCCGAGGGAGTTCGTGTGATGAGTGCGCGAGCGGCGGAAGTCGACAATCGCCTCATACGTGAAAGTCGCCGACAGGATGTTGTCGGTGCCGACCTGTTCGATGACCCGTCCGGATCGGTCGTAGGTGTTGCGCATTTCGGTGCCGCGGGAGTCGCGCCACGACAGCATCCGGTGTTCGTTGTCGTAGGCGAAGGTCGTGGTCGCGCCGACACCGTTGGTGACCGTGGTGAGATCACCTGCTGTGTAACCGAACTCGCGAACAGTCGTTTCCAGCGGCTCGCCGGTGGGGGTGGTGGCGAGGACGGTCAGGCCGGTGACGCGGTCGTCGGTGGTGTCGATGCGGACGCGGTATCCGCCGGTGTGGGTGACTTCGGTGGGTTGGCCGGTGCTGGTGTAGTGGAAGGTGATTCGGTTGTGGTGGTGGTCGGTGATCTCGGTGATCGGATAGGTGCCGAGTGCGGTTTCGGGCCCGTCCGCCACGGTCGGTCGGAATATGTAGGTGAGTTCGCGGTCTGGGTCGTGGACTGAGTATCCGCCGGTTTCGGTGCGGGTCATGGTCGCGCGGGTGCCCTGGTGGACCGGCCGGACTGGGACGTCGGGGGCGGTGTGGGGGAACTGCCACAGTTCGCCGTCGGGTCCGACGAACCGGACTCCGACCTGGTCGACTTCGACGCGCATGTCCAGGGTCGCGGCCCAGGAAGGCCCGAACCATCGGCCGAAGCGGTAGGACGAGCGGTGCCGGCGGGTCAACATCAGTGTCAGTACGCCGGGGAGTTCGATATCGGTTGCGGGGAGCAGGAATTCGCCGGTCGCGACGTCGACCGGGTCACCGCAGTCGGTGGTTTGTTTCGCGGTTTTGTTGAGGTCGGGTTTCTGCGAATCGGTTTGGTCGGGAAGCTTGCTGGTATCGCTCGGGGTGTTCGCGGGTTTCGTGCTGCCCGGGGTGTCTGGGTTGTCGGTGGTTTTGGACGGTGTGTCGGGTGTACTCGACGGATTCGTCGGTGTGTCAGGCTGTTTCGTAGTCGCCGGTGTTGTCGAGGTGTCGGTGTTCTTCGCGGCCGCGGGGCTCGTGGTGGTGGTGTCGGCGTTCTTCGAGGTCTTGGACGGGGTCTTCTTGAACGCCTTCGCGATATCGCCGAATGCCGACTTCAACTGCTTGAGCAACGGCTTCAGCTTCGACATCGTCTTGGCCAACTTCGAGAACAACTTCGAAATCGTCGCGACAGTCTTCGCGATGTAAGCGGTGGCTTGGACCGCGACCAGCGGGGTCGCCAGACCGACCGAGAACACCAACTCCGCCGCCCACACCGCAAGACGACCAACAGTCTGGGCTACCAAGTCACGCACGGTCTCGCGAACCGCGGCCACGATCCCACCCGCCATCCGGATCGCCGAAGCTGCCGCGGTCGCGGCGGTGTTGGCCGCAGTGAGCAAGTTGGTGGTGTTCGACGCCGCCGATTTGTAGGCGGTGGCGGTTTGACCAGTCCAATCCGCGACATCGGCTGTAACCGCGGCATTTTGGGCGGTCGCTACCTCGCTGATCCGGGCGGCAACGTTGTCCCAGGTCTTGGCATAAGCCTCGATCTGCGCGGGGTCACCCGCGATCCAATCCAGGGCATCCTGCAATGGTTGGCAGTGCTCGATCAGCCAACCCACGCCGTAACCGGCCAAGGTGCCGAGTGGGTCCACGACCAACGAAACCGCTTCGGCGCCGAGACCGACGACACCCAGACCTACTTCGATCCAGGAACCGCCCGAGATCGCGTCGGACAGGTCGGTGACCGAGCTGACCAAACTGATACCGGTGGACCAGTCGGTGGTGTCTTCCTTAGCCGCGATCAGGGGATTGGCGGCCATTACAGACCGGACTCTTGGGTCTTGAGCGCAGTGGCGTTGGTGGTGTCACGAATTGTGAACGCGTCCGTGACCGCAGACATGTTCGAGCTGAGTTCTCCGCCTGCTCTTGTCATATTCAGTGTCCCACCCCCTGGTGTGATGCCACCCCTGCTCAGCGGGCAACCCTGCCCGCGACCTGCGGTGTCGAACTTGATCGGCCCGGTCCGAACCGGTCGCCATGACCCTGCGGCACGCAGTGCCAAGGGATGAGCGTACTGGAATCCCGAGGGCTGGTACCGGTGGTGAAATCGATGGAACCGCAAGGGCACTCCGTTGCGTCTACAGGCGTAGCGGAGTGCCATGCGATGGCATCGCTACAGCATGGAAATCCCGTAGATCGTCCAGACCCGTACGGAATTGCCATGGGATGACGGGCCACAGGGCCTGGTTGTGTTGATTACCAGGCTGATTGGCGGGTGCCGGCCGTGGCTTTCTCGATCAGGTGATGGAGGTGGGCTTCGATTCGGTCGGGGGTGGTGGGGGTTACTTCTACTCGTTCGCCTTCTTGGATGAGGTAGCGGCCGTCGTCGGTGTAGTCGACCAGTTGGAGGGTGGTGCCGCCTTCTTGCCAACCGTCCAGGGCCGGGCCGGTTGCTACGCGGAATTCCGCGTAGGTGGTGAAGGGGCGTTTGAGGAATTTGAGGGCCTGTTCGGCGGGGGTGCGGTGGCGGGCGTAGGGGTCGGGGGTGGTGGTGAAGTCGTCGCGGTGGACGTTGAAGCCGCCGGTGGTGCCCGCGGGAGTTTTCGGGAGGATGGACAGCAGGCGGGTGACGATGGCGTGGGCCGGGCGCAGGGTGATCAGGATGTTGCCGCCCTGGCCGTATTCGGGACCGGGGAGCTGGGCGGCGACTACGCCGTTGCTCGCCTCGGTGGTCGCGCAGGCGCGGACCATCCGGGTGCGGCCGTCGAAGCGGTGCCCGAACAGTTCCACCCGGATTTCGGGGTGCGCGAGGGCGTGCAAGGCGTGGTACAGCGATTCGTCGGTGCCCATTTTGGCGATCAGCGAATCCGCGGCACGACGGCATTCCCGGTCGAACTCGACCTGCGTTTCGACACCTGCCGTGAAGGTGAGGGGCCAGGGCATACGGTCGCGGCCGAGCGTTTCCCAGGCGACCCAGAACTCGAACGGGGTCAGCTCCCAGGTGTCGGTCATGCGTCGCCGCCGATCACCGGCGGGACGTGCAAGCGTTCGGGGCCGAGCAGTTCTTCGTGGACGCCGCGCAAGTAGTCGGGGGCCTGGTGCTCGTTCTCGTCGTCCTTGCCGCCGCCGCGCGCGCCGGGGGCGCCCATTCCGCCCATGCCGGACATACCCGAGCGGCCCGACGACGCACCGGAACCCGTGCCCGTGCCCGCACCGGCGCCCTGCTTCTGACCGGCGGTACCGGGGACTGCCGCGCCGGGTGTGCCCGCGCCTGCTCCGGCACCCGCGCCAGCGCCTGCTCCGCCGCCGGAGCCGAGTCCGCCGGGGGACGTGCCGGCCGGAGTCGTGCCAGGGCTGGTGCCTGACGGGGTAGTGGTGGTGGGGGTTTCCGGAGTTGTCGTGGCCGCGGTGGTCTCGTCGCCGGTGGTGTCGTCAGTGGTGCTGTCGTCGGTGTCGTCGTCACCAGGGTCGGTGGTGGTGGGGGTTTCCGGCTCCGTGGTGGACGGGGTGGTGTCGTCGGTGCTCGGCTTGGTGGTGGTGCCGGTGGGCTTGTCGGTGGTGGTGCCCGTCGGCTTGTCCTTGTTGGTGTCGCCGGTCGGCTTGTCGGACTGGGGTTTCGATGGCTCGGGAACCTTCGGGACCTGGGTGTCGGACTGTTGCGCGACTGGCTTGTAGACGGTCTCCATCACCTGGCGAGCCGCGGCTTGGGCGGCATCGGAGCGGCCTGCGCTGGTGCTGTCCATGACGAAGTTGGTTACGGTGCCGAGCCCGGGCGCGACCGCGTTCGAGAGCGTGGTGGCGACTAATCCTGCGACGGTGCTGCTCTGTTGGTCGGACTCGTGCGGTACCGAGTACTTCACCTGGTTGAAGCCGGAGTAAGCCTCTTCCATCTTGTTGCCGATCAGGGAGGCAGCCTGGTCGACCTTGTGCACGTCGGCGAGATAGCTCTTGGTGCTCGCCAGCGCTTGGCTCGCTGCGCTTCCCGACCAGCCCCGCTCCATTTCCTTCTGGATACTGTCGTGGAAGGCGGTGGCTTTCGTCGTGGTGTCGGTTGCCAACTGCCGCCAGCCTTGAACGCTGGTGCTCATCGTCTCGGGGCTGATCGACTCGACAAATTTCATGATGTCCGAATGGCTCATGGTGAGGAACGATTCTAGAACGGGCGGCACGACCTGCGGTGTGAACTCGCCGGAAAATCCGTTGGCAAGGCTGGAATTCTCGGCGTAGATGCGAGACCGTGCGCTGTTGCCCGCAGCCTGGGCGTCTAGCTCGGACTGCGTGGCGGAGATATCGGAATCGAACAATGAGCCGATTCGGTCACCAATTCTGGACGGGCTCGACGCTGTCAATGCAACGCTGCCCAGTTTGCTCATGAAATCTGAAAAGGTCATTTATCCCCCCGGATTCAGTCTACTTTGTTGGTCTGTTGTTTGATAGCGAGCTGAGTGGCTTCGTCGCAGTTCTTGTATGCGGCACCGGCTTTGCGGTACATGTCGGCCATGGCTGCTAGCACTTCTTGATGGAGGCGGATGGCATCGGAGTAGGAACCGGTGCCAGGGCCGCCGATTGCAAGGTCTGCAAACTTCTGCCCGAGCTTGGTTGCTGAGCCCAAGCTGCCGAAAGACCCGACATTGACCATGCTCTGCGTCCGGGACTTCAGTCGGTCCAGGTCAGAAATGTAGTTATCGCAGTGCTTCGCGCATCTCTCGGCGGTGTCGAATTCGATCACCAGCCTGCCTGCGGCGGCTTCGCCGGCTAGCGTCTGAAATTTTTTTGTGAGCTCGTGAGGATCGGCCATTTCGTATATCTCCAGTGTGGATACGGTCGTCGCTAGCGGGGGATTGATGAAGCGAAATGAGGTGCCGCATCATTCACCCAAACGCAGGGGTCGGTGGTCGAGTTACTGCTCGAGGCTTTGCTTGCCGTCAAGGTGACCCGTCCCTGGCTCGTGTCGAAGGCGATTTCGCATTCTTCCGGAGGGTTGATCGTGCCCAAGTAGAATTGCAAGGCCGGCCTGCCGCTGACTGTTACATCACGAAAATCTCGAAAATACTGGTTCTCGCGAAATTGTTGCAGCGTATTTGTCGTGGAAAAGAACGAAACGAAGTGATCGCCTGCTCGCCAACTGCAGCCCTTCCAATCCGGTCGCGGTACCGAGAAGGGGTTGTCGTCCTTCGTTGCAGGATCGGCCCCCGCCGCCTGCAACACACTGTCCGACACAGCACACGGATCGAACAGCTGCTCCTTGGTCAGCGGAGCCCCGCTGGCCTCAGGCTGCCCGTCGACCGCTGTGGAACATCCGGCGAGCGCCAGTACAGCGCACACCCCGGCGGCAAAGCCAACCACTCGCATCGTCTCTCCTCTTTCGCACACAACGACCACTCGATGTCTTAGACGCGCGCCCGGTCGTTTCGGTTCCATCCAGGGCAGAACTCAGGCTGGGACGTTCGCTTCGTGGCCGAGGTCGCGGAGGGCGGCCTTGATCTTGGTCTGGGCTTCGTCGAGGGATTCGGGGGTGGGGTCGGTGTTCGCGCCCAAGATGTCGAAGTCGCCCATGGTGTAGGCGGGGAAGACGTGGGTGTGCAGGTGGGGGACCTCGAGGCCGGCGATGAGCAGGCCGGCGCGGGGGGCGTCGAAGGCGACGCGGACGGCCTGGCCGATCTTCTGGGCCACGCCCATCATCCGGGCCATCACGGCGGGATCCACGTCTTGCCACTGGTCGATCTCCGCGCGCGGGACGACGAGGGTGTGGCCCTGGGTGACGGGGCCGATGGTGAGGAAACCGACGAACTCGTCGTCTTCCCAGACGAAGCGGCCGGGGATCTGACCTGCGATGATCGCGCTGAAGACGGATGCCATACCGGTGAGCGTAGCTAGATCGACACGAAATGCGACAGGATGCCCTGCACCTCGTAGATGTCGACCTGACGGTTGAAACGCTGCTTGACCGGCTCGTCGCCGCTGCCGATCCAGATGTAGAGCTCCGCGTCGAGGTCGAAGGTGCCCGCGGTTTCGACGGCGAAGTGGCTGATCGACCGGTAGGGGATGCTGTGATAGCTGACCTTGCGGCCGGTGACGCCCTGTTTGTCGACCATGATCAGGCGGCGATTGGTGAACAGCATCGCGTCGCGGACCAGGATGAACGCGGCATACACCTGCTCGCCCTGCCCGAACAGCTTCGCGTATTCCTGCTGGGCGGCGGCCGGATCTATGCGACCGGCATTGCCCATCATCCCGTCGAGCAGGCCCATGGCATTCCCCCGTTTCGGTGGCGGCTGCCGCGCCACGCCTGGTCCCATTGTGGCGCAATCGAACCCGAGCCGCGAGGGCCGAGCCGCATCGCGACAGCCCGATCGCCGGCCCGAAGCGCCCTCGCGGGGGTGACGATCGCGCTACCCGATCGCGGACCTTGTATCGGAACGGGGCGTGCGAAGTACGCGCGAAGTACGCGACTAATCTAAGGCCGTGCGCGTACTCGTCATCGGTTCCGGAGCCCGTGAACATGCCCTCGTCCTGGCGCTGCGCCGGGATCCGTCCGTGACGGCGGTGATCGCTGCCCCGGGCAACCCCGGCATCGGCCAGCACGCCGAGCTACGCCCGGTCGATCCCTGCTCCGCCGACGACGTCGCCGCGCTGGCCGGTGAAGTGGCCGCCGACCTGGTGGTGATCGGCCCCGAGGTGCCGCTGGTGCTCGGCGTCGCCGACGTCGTGCGCGCGGCCGGATTCCCCGTGTTCGGCCCGTCGGCCGACGCGGCGCGGATCGAGGGGTCGAAGGCGTTCGCGAAAGATGTGATGGCGGTGGCCGGGGTGCGCACCGCGCACAGCGAGATCGTCGACAGCCCGGCCGAGCTGGACGCGGCGCTCGACCGCTTCGGCCCGACCTGGGTGGTCAAGGACGACGGGCTCGCCGCGGGCAAGGGCGTGGTGGTGACCGCCGACCGGCGCGCGGCCCGCGATCACGGCGCCGAACTGCTCGAGCAGGGACATCCGGTGCTGCTGGAGTCGTTCCTCGACGGTCCGGAGGTGTCGCTGTTCTGTCTGGTCGACGGTGAGACCGTGATCCCGCTGCTGCCCGCACAGGACCACAAGCGGGTCGGCGACGGCGATTCCGGCCCGAACACCGGCGGCATGGGCGCTTACACGCCGCTGCCGTGGCTGCCCGCGGAGACGCTGAACGAGATCGTCGACGACGTGGTGAAGCCCGTCGCCGCCGAGCTGGTCGCGCGGGGCAGCTCGTTCTCGGGCCTGCTGTACGCGGGCCTGGCGATCGGTACGAACGGCCCGGCTGTCGTCGAATTCAATTGCCGCTTCGGTGATCCCGAGACCCAGGCGGTGCTCGCGCTGCTGGACAGCCCGTTCGCCGAACTGCTGCACGCCACCGCGACCGGGCGCCTCGCCGAGGTCGACGCACCGCGCTGGAAAGACGGTTCCGCGATCACCGTCGTGCTCGCCGCCGAGAACTACCCGGCGCGACCGCGCACCGGCGATGTGATCACCGGTGCCGATGACGGCGCGCTGGAGGGCGAAACGCTGGTGCTGCACGCCGGTACGGATCAGCGCGCCGACAAGGCGCTGGTGTCGGCGGGCGGGCGTGTGCTGAACGTGGTCGGTGTCGGCGCGGACCTCGCGCAGGCGCGGGAGCGGGCCTACGCGCGACTCGCGGGAATCAAGCTCACCGGCAGTCATTTCCGGACTGATATCGGCGCGACCGAAGTTGTTGTCCCGGAACGCAACAGCGTCGCGGGGTAATTCGCGCGATCGGTGATCAGCGGTGCGCGACCGCTGATCACGATCGAGCGGGAAACGGTGGCGCAGCACGTTGCGCGGCTGCGCCGATCAGGCGGTGAGGTCGAGGACCTGGGCGTTCGGAGCATTCGTCTGGATGGAGGCGATCCCCTTCTTGGCGCCTTCCTTGCTTTCGTATCCCTGACTTTCGAGGACGATTTCGCCGTTGCCGGCCTTGAGGTGGAAACGGAACTTTCCCGCCTTGTCCTTGAATACCTCGAACTTGCCTGCCATGGTTGCCTCGCTTCGGTTCGGAGGAAAACACTCGACAGGTCTCACATTAACGTTCCCGTGATGTCGGTGGTCTCGACGCGATGTCAATCGAGACGCAATCCATGCACAGCGAGCCAGGCCTGCGGATCCACATGCTGACCGTTTTGCACGATTTCGAAATGCGGTGGGTGCGCTGGTGCTGCACGCCGGTACGGATCAGCGCGGACAAGGCGCTGGTGTCGGCGGGCGGGCGTGTGCTCAACGTGGTCGGCGTCGGCGCGGATCTCGCGCAGGCACGGGAACGGGCTACGCACGGCTTGCGGGCATCAAGCTGCCCCGGCAGTCATTTCCGGACCGACATCGGTGCGACTGAAGTTGTTGTGCCAGAGGATAATTCGTAGCTCTGGTGACGGCCAGGCGCAGTTGCCCGGGTTGGGAACCATCGGTCCCAACCCGGTGCAACTCGGTTGTATAGCTGCGATCGACCGCGCGCAACGAATACTCGAAAAACCCGTCCGGCACAGACGAGCCGGTAGCTCATTGACCGCGAAACTCGATGTGAACTATTCGCAGGTCGGCGGAGCGCTCATCTACCATGACATCGCGAATCATGCCGTCACCTTTTGCGGACCTAAATGTATCTTGCGATCTCCGAACGCTCGGCGAAGTGACAAGGTCGGGTCCGGCGATTATTCGCTCTGGGTATGGCGGAAGACCGCCCTTGAATGGAGAGACGAACTTTGAATTCTCCAACATCGCCGCCAATCCATCAGGTGATGTCTCGACGACTAGATTGTATTTCACATCCGCCCGAGGCTGCTCCAATTTCCTGACGAGCAACACGTTTCCGTCCGCTGGAAGTACCCAGTCTCCATACTTCGCCGCTTCCGCAATCAGTTCCGGACTGATCGATGCCTCCTGGACTGTCCCCGATTCTCGGGAGCTTGGATCTGCACACCCGGACCCCACGAGTACTGACAGCCCGAGTACCCAGACCATCAGTGAACCGGGAATTCGCAGTCTTTCCCGAATCGCAACCATGATGGCGCTGGTTTTGTATGTGGTGTCCGCAGTACTCAAACTCTGGCCGAGACCGTTATCGCCGAAGTGTCACTTTGCAAAGCCGTAGAATGGGCAGACCGAAATTTTTCGAACGGCGAAACGAGTTCTGCGAAACGTCCCGTAGCGCCAGGTAGTGATGAGTTCGACGCAATCTCTTGCAGATCCAACTTGAAGCCATTCAGGCGGGACACATCGACCGATAGGACGCTCACATTGCCTCCATGGCGTCTTGATCTTGTGACGCTGGTCGCGGCCAGCCACCTATATGTTTCAGGCATGATCGAATTAATTTTCGCTGCAAAGACATTGGACCTCCCCTTGATCTCCCGGGGGAATAGTAGCCCACTTCACGCACGCTGGCGAGGTGCTCGAATCGACTGGGCAGGTGTCCGCTGTGCGGTCAATCGAGACGCAATCCATGCACAGCGAGCCAGGCCTGCGGATCCACATGCTGGCCGTTTTGCACGATTTCGAAATGTAGGTGCGGGCCGGTGGAATCGCCACGGTTGCCGATGCGCGCGATCTGCATTCCGGCGGGGACGCGCTCGCCCTGGGAGACGAAGAAGTCGTACATGTGGCCGTAGATGCTGATGGTGCCGTCGTCGTGGCGGATGCGGACCCAGAGGCCGAAGCCCTGCGCCGGGCCTGCCTCGACCACGGTGCCGTCGGCGACGGCGTAGATGGGGCTGCCGATGGGGCCCGCGATATCGATGCCGCGGTGCATGGTGCCCCAGCGGGAGCCGAAACCGGAGGTGAACGCGCCCTTCGCGGGCAGGCTGAACCCGCCGACGGACGGGGTCGAGCCGGGCACCGGCACCATCGCGCCGGGGACCACCGGGGCGCGCTGGCCCATCCAGTCCTGCCATTCACCCGATGCCGCGGCCGCCGCCTCCGCTTTCGCGCGTTCGAGCGTGGAACGGGCCGCCGCGGCGACCACTTGTGCCTCGCGGCGCTTCTCACCTGCGTCGATGGCAGCGAGCATGCGGGTCGCCGACTGGGGGTTGGGGAGCAGTTGCGGGGGATAGGCGACGGCCACGTGGATCGCTTCGCCGGGTGCGAGTGGGGCACCGTCGACGACGGCGCCGACCTGTCCGTCGGCTGCCACGAACACCGCCACCGCGGCCATCGCGGCGATGAGTACGCGCCGTTCGACCAGCACCTGACGCACCCGATCGCGACTCGGCCGCCGTGCCCACAGGTCTTCGGCTTGCGCCTTCGGCCGCCGCCAGAAGACCTTGCGCATCTCACCGCTACGCAGTTCACCGGCGATCTCCCCGACCACCGGGTACCGTGCGGCCCACTCCGTCATACGGTCGCGCGCTGCTCCCTTCGACGGCAACTGCTCCCGCCAGTTCGCCTGCAAGATACGGCCATTGACACTGACAGCCCGACGGCTCGCACCAGTTCTCGATCGCGTCGACTCGGCTGACCCGCTCGCCGTCGCAGTGTCTCCCGCCGACCCGCCCGCCGCTGTCGATTCAGCGTCCCCGCCGGACGCGCGAATGTCTGCGGTGAGCTGTCCGGATTCGGTGTCCACGCACTCCTCGGGGGTGCCCGCCCGCACGTCCCGTGCCGTCCCTGTCCGCTTCATCCCGCCCCCGCGCCCCGGCCCCGACGTGACCACAGAGGTCGCGTCGGTGGCTGCGTATTCGCTGTCGGAGCCATTGTGCCGACCATATCTGTGAACGCCCGCAATCGGGTGCTCTACCGTCTCTCGGGTGTCCAGAGAATCGCGCCGGTCGGCCATCGCCCCTTTCTACGTCATGGATGTGTGGAAAGCGGCCGCTGAACGCGCCAGGTCGCACGGCGATGTGCTGGTGCTCGCGGCGGGGCAGCCGTCCACACAGGCGCCCGCGCCGGTGTTGCGGGCTACCAGGGCCGCGATCGATCACGAATTGCTGGGCTACACCGAGACATTCGGCATTCTGCCGCTGCGCGAGGCCATCGCGGGGCACCACAGCGAGACCTACGGCTACGACGTGCACCCGGACGAGGTGGTGGTGACGACCGGGTCGTCGGGCGCGTTCACGCTGATCTTCCTGGCCGCCTTCGACGTGGGCGACACGGTGGTGGTGGCGCGTCCTGGCTATCCCGCCTACCGCAACACGCTGTCCGCGCTCGGCTGCGAGGTCGTCGAACTGGACTGCGGCCCGCAGACCAGATTCCAGCCGACTGTGGCGATGCTCGAAGCGCTGCCGGAGCCGCCGAAGGGTCTGGTGGTGGCCAGCCCGGCCAACCCGACCGGCACCATGATCGACCCCGCCGAACTCGCCGCGCTGGCCCGCTGGTGCGAACAGCACGGCACGCTGCTGATCTCCGACGAGATCTATCACGGCATCACCTACGCGGGCGCGAGCACGCCGACCTCCTCGGCCTGGGAGTTCTCCCGTGAGTCGGTGGTGATCGGTTCGGTGTCGAAGTACTTCTCGATGACCGGCTGGCGGCTGGGCTGGATGCTGGCCCCGGCCGACCTGCGCCCGGCGCTGCAGCGGCTGGCGTCGAATATGACGGTGTGCCCGCCCGCCATCTCCCAGTACGCGGCCGTGCACGCCTTCGGGCCGGAAGCCAAGGATGAGCTGGACGGGCATGTGCGCCGGTACGCGCGCAACCGGGCGCTGCTCCTGGAGGGTCTGCCCGCGATCGGAATCACCGATCTCGCGCCCGCCGACGGCGCCTTCTACGCCTACGCCGATATTGGTCATTTGACCGATAATTCGCGCGCCTGGTGTGCCGAGGTGCTCACCGAAACCGGCGTCGCGCTGGCGCCCGGACTCGATTTCGACACCACAAATGGAAACCACACGGTCCGTTTCTCCTTCGCGGGTGCCACCGACGACATCGCCGCAGCACTGGAGCGTCTGGGACGGTTCCTGAAGGGCTGATCTGGACACTTGTCAACAGTGATGTGCGACAACAACTTTGCGTAGTACGAACACATCTGTGCCGGGATACGGTAAAACTCAGTTATCCCGAATTCCCAGTGTTTCCCCGATGACGATTGCGCACGGTTGAACTGATGATGACTGGCACGTTGGCACGGTGACCACCGCAACGACCCCGAAAGGCGAACGACGTCGGCAGGCTCTGGTGGCTGCGGCGGCTGAGCTGTTGCTCGAAGGCGGCTTCGACGCCGTGCGACATCGTTCGGTGGCCTCGCGAGCCGATCTTCCACTCGCGTCGACCACCTACTACTTCGAATCGCTGGAGGATCTGATCGCCCGCGCCGTCGAGTTCAGCGGCGCGATCGAACTCGACGCGATGCGCCGCCGGGTCGGTGAGGTCAGTCATCGCAGGCGCGGCACCGAGGCGACGGTCGAGCTCGTGCTCGACGTGCTCGTCGGCCCCGACGACGGCGACCTCGACGCCCGCGGCCAGCTCATCGCCCGCTACGAGCGGTCCGTGGCGTCGGCCCGTCACCCCGAGTTACGTGAGGTCCAGCTCCGACTACGCACCCAGCTCGAAGAACTGCTCGCCGACGTGCTGCGCCGCTCCGACCGAGTGGTGCGCCCCGAGCAGTTACGCAGGCTGGTGGCCGTCGTCGACGGTGCGGTGGTCGCCGCGCTGATCGAAGGCCACCCCGAACCTCGCCGACCCGCCAGGGCCGGTCTGCTCGAAATGATCGACATCGTCGCCCCGCCCGTGGTCCCCAACATGATGCCCCAGCAGGCCGAACGGGTGCGGCAATTAGACTGAGTGCTCGTGAGCCTCGTCCCGAATGTCCTCGCCACCCGATACGCCAGCCCGGAGCTCGTCGCGCTCTGGTCGCCCGAGAACAAGATCGTGCTCGAGCGCCGGCTGTGGCTGGAGGTGCTGCGTGCGCAGGCCGAACTCGGAATCGATGTCCCCGCAGGGGTTGTCGATGATTATGAACGCGTCATCGACCACGTCGACCTGGCCTCGATCGCCGAGCGTGAGCGGGTCACCCGCCACGACGTGAAGGCGCGGATCGAGGAATTCAACGCGCTCGCCGGGCACGAGCACGTGCACAAGGGCATGACCAGCCGCGACCTCACCGAGAACGTCGAGCAGCTGCAGATCCGGCTGTCGCTCGAGCACGTGTACCGCCACGGCATCGCCATCGCGGCGCGCCTGGCCGAGCGGGCCGCCGAGTATCAGACCCTGGTGATGGCCGGGCGCTCACACAATGTCGCCGCGCAGGCCACCACGCTGGGCAAACGCTTCGCCTCCGCCGCCGACGAGATGCTGGTCGGGCTGGCGCGCGTGCGCGAGCTGATCGACCGCTACCCGCTGCGCGGGATCAAGGGCCCGATGGGCACAGCCCAGGACATGCTCGACCTGCTCGACGGTGACGCGAACAAGCTTGCCGCCCTCGAGCAGCAGGTGGCCACTCACCTCGGCTTCGCGAACGTGTTCACCAGCGTGGGTCAGGTGTACCCGCGCTCGCTCGATCACGATGTGCTGTCCGCGCTGGTACAGCTGGGCGCGGGGCCGTCGTCGTTCGCGCACACGATCCGGCTGATGGCCGGTCACGAGCTGGTCACCGAGGGTTTCCAGCCGGGCCAGGTCGGTTCGTCGGCGATGCCGCACAAGATGAACACGCGCTCGTGTGAGCGGGTGAACGGCCTGCAGGTGATCCTGCGCGGCTACGGCTCGATGGCCGCCGAGCTGGCGGGCGCCCAGTGGAACGAGGGCGACGTGTTCTGCTCGGTGGTGCGCCGCGTCGCGCTGCCCGACGCGTTCTTCGCCATCGACGGGCAGATGGAGACCTTCCTGACCGTGCTCGCCGAGTTCGGCGCCTACCCGGCGGTGGTCTCGCGTGAGCTCGACCGGTACCTGCCGTTCCTGGCGACCACCCGCATCCTGATGGCGGCGGTGCGCGCGGGCGTCGGCCGCGAGACCGCGCACGAGGTCATCAAGGAGCACGCGGTGGCGGTGGCGCTGGCCATGCGCGAGCAGGGCCGCGAACCCGATCTGCTGGATCGTCTCGCCGCCGATGCGCGGATGCCGCTGGACCGGGCCGGACTCGACGCGGCGCTGGCCGACAAGGCGGCGTTCATCGGCGCGGCATCGGACCAGGTCGCCGAGGTCGTCGCGCAGGTGCAGAAGCTGGTCGAGGCGAATCCGGACGCCGCGCGCTACACGCCGTCGCCGATCCTGTAGTCCCGTGCGAATCAGCCCGCCACTGCCGCCTTTTCGGCGCCGGTGGCGGGCTTTCGTGCGCCGGGGTCGATACCGTGGTCGGGTGAATCCGTACACGATCTTCGCCGATATCATCGCCGGGGCCGCCCCGTCCTCGAAGGTGTACGAGGACGACGAAGTCCTCGCCTTCATGGATATTCGTCCTGTGACGCCGGGGCATGTGCTCGTGGTGCCGAAGGTGCCCGCACCGAGTCTGGCCGATCTCGATCCCGCGTTGGGCGGCAAGCTCTTTCAGGTCGGACAGCGGATCGCCGCCGCGTTGCGCAGCAGTGAAGTGGCGGCCGACGGGGTGAATTTCTTTCTCGCCGACGGGGTTACGGCGGGGCAGGAGGTCTTCCATGTGCACCTGCATGTGATCCCGCGAAGGCCCGGTGACGGCTTCGGTCTGCGTGCGCGGCCCACGTCGCCCGCGCGGGCGGATCTCGACTATCTGGCCGGTTCGATCCGGGGCGCCCTCACCCGCTGACCCGGAATTCCGGCGAAGCGGTCATTGCAAACCGGAGAGTTTGCTGAAGAAACGCCGAACCGCCGAATGCTTCCGATTCGTTCGCCTGTGGGTTATTTTGGACTGTCATTGGCATGCGGTTATGGAGGGTAGATCGTGCGTCGTACAGGTGTTGCTGCTGCAGTGCTGGCCCTAGCCCTCGGTGTCATCGGACCGGCGGTGGTTCACCCCACGACGGCGTCCGCCGCGCAGATCATCGGAGTCAGCGAACTGACTCCGCACCGGACGGCGATCACCGTCACCTCGCCCGCGATGGGCCGCAACGTCGATCTCCAGGTCCTGCACCCCGCGGGCGGTGGCGCGCGGGGCACGTACTACCTGCTCGACGGCCTCGACCCCGGCATCGGCCAGAGCACCTGGACCAACGCCACCGACGCCGAAGCCTTCTTCCGCGACAAGAACGTCAACGTGGTGATGCCGATGGGCGGCCAGGCCAGCTACTACACCGACTGGGTCACCGACGATCCGCGTTTCGGCCGGTACAAGTGGGAAACGTTCCTCACCCAGGAACTGCCCGGCCTGATCGACGGTCAGTTCAACGGCACCGGCGTGAACGGCATCGGCGGACTGTCGATGGGCGGCAACGCGGCCTACATCCTGGCTGCCCGCCACCCCGGCCTCTACCGGGCCGTCGCCGGTTACAGCGCCTGTCCGGACATCGCCATGGCGGCGGGCGCGATGATGTTCTCCATCGTCAACCGGGGCGGCAATCCCGGCAACATGTGGGGCGCGCCCGGCAGCCCCGAGTGGGCGGCGCACGACCCGGCCCTGATGATCGACGGGCTGCGCGGCAAGGCGCTGTACATGTCGACCGGCACCGGCATCCCCGGACCGCACGAGGCCGAACTCAAGCCCACGCTGGCCGAGAACATCTTCCTCGGCGGACCCATCGAGCTCGGCGTCAACACCTGCATGGTGGCCTTCGACCAGCGCCTGCGCGCCGCGGGCATCGGCGCCAAGATCGACTACCACCCGGTGGGCACGCACTCCTGGTCCTACTGGCAGGACGCCCTGCACGCTTCGTGGCCGGTCATCGGACCCGCACTCGGGGCCTGAGAATTCCCACAGGCGACCCGGTTCGACGGCGGTGACCGCCGAAGAGCCGGGTCGCGGTGCGTTCGGACTACCTCGCGGACCGCCGACGCAGGACCACGCTCGCGATCACGCCGATCAGTGACAACCCGGCGACGATCAAGACGTAACCCGCGGGCAGACCGAGGATCTCGACGTATTCCTTGCTCACCACTCGGTCGCGCACGGGGACGTTCTCGGCGGCGGGACCCAGAAGGAAATCGCTGGTGATCGTCGCCGGGTGGGGGATGTAGATCGAGAGTTCGGTGAGGTAGTTGCCGCTCGCCGCAAGCGCTTTCAGGTCCGGATCGCTGGGTTCGCCGACCGGAGAGGCGAATTCGGTGGTGACGACGTGGGGTTCGGTATCGGGATCGATGCGTGCCACCCGGTGGTCGCTGAAGACGTACAGGTGGACCGATTGCGGTGTGGTCGCGGCGGCCGACATGCGCATCGGGTACACGAGGCGGTCGGAGTCGAAGGTGAGGCGGACCGGGTCCAGGGCGCCGGCGAGGGGCTTCGCGCTGGTGAGGCGCATCGCGACGAAGGACCAGCCCTCGCGGAGATAGGGGTCGAGCGTGGCGCTCACCTCGGGCCGGAGCTGATAGCCGTTGGTGTCGAGCCACTCGCGCACACCGGTGAGATCGCCGCCGCGCAAGGTGGTCGCCTCCAGCGGGCCCAACTGCACTTGGCTCAGCACGTCGGGACCCGAACCCGGAGCGGCGCCGGATGCGTCGCCGCCGAGCGAACCGCTGCCGAACCAGTCGTATTCGGTGACCCGCTCGGGTGCGGTCATGCGCGACAGCTCCCTGAACGAGTCCGGACTGCCCGTCGAGACGGTCGCCGGCGCCGGCGTCGGCACGATCAGGGCCGCGTCGGCACCGGTGAACTGCATTCCCAACCGCATCAGTACGGTCTCGCGCCGCCCGTCCCAGCCCACGACCGCGGACTCGTTGTTCACCCGCGCCGAACTGTCCGCGCTCACCACGCCGCCGCAGGCGCACGCGTTCGCCGGCATCACCGCTCCCGATCCCGCGGCCAAGGCCACCCCGGCAGTCACGACCAACGAACGCATTGCGTACCGCATCCCCATGCGGGTCAGGCTACGCACAACGGGCCTGCGGCAGATGCGCAGAAATACTCACTCGGCCGGCGCGAGCCCGCTGCCGCCGGCCGCCGACGGCCGAGTTGGCGGGCCCGGTGGGAGCGGGGCGGCTACGGTGGACCAATGGCTGGCGAGAATGAGACCGTGTCGGCGCCGATCGCGAAGAGGGCGCCCGTCGAGCGGGTCCACCACGGTGACACGTTCGTCGACGACTACGAGTGGCTGCGGGACAAGGAAGACCCCGAGGTCATCGCGTACCTGGAGGCGGAGAACGCCTTCACCGCGGCGCAGACCGACCAGCTGCAGCCCCTGCGGGACAAGATCTTCGACGAGATCAAGGCCAGGACGCAGGAAACCGATCTCTCGGTCCCGACGCGGCTGGGCGACTACTGGTACTACTCGCGCAGTTTCGAGGGCAAACAGTACGGGGTGCACTGCCGCTGTCCCGTCGACGCGAAAGCCGAGGGTATCGACGCCTGGACGCCGCCACAGCTGGAGGTCGGCTCGGCGATCGAGGGCGAGCAGGTGCTGCTCGACAGCAATATCCTCGCCGAGGGGCTGGACTTCTTCGCGCTCGGCGCGTTCTCGCTGAGCCACGACGGCAACCTGCTCGCCTACTCCGTGGACAGCTCCGGCGACGAGCGCTACACGCTGCGGATCAAGGATCTGCGCACCGGTGAACTGCTGGCCGACGAGGTGGCGGGCGCGGCGCCGGGGGCGACCTGGTCGCTGGACGGCACACACATCTTCTATCAGACGGTCGACGAGTCGTGGCGGCCCGACACCGTGTGGCGCCACCGCGTCGGCACCGGTTCCGACGCCGATGTGACGGTGTTCCACGAGCCCGATGAGCGCTACTGGGTGAGTGTCGGCGCGACCCGCTCCGAGAAGTACCTGATGGTCTGGCTCGGTTCCAAGATCACCACCGAGGGCTGGGTCCTGGAGTCGGACAATCCCGAGGGCGAGTTCCGGGTGCTGCTGCCGCGCCGCGAAGGCGTGGAGTACTCGGCCGAGCACGCGGTGATCGCGGGCGAGGACAAGTTCCTGATCCTGCACAACGACGTGGTCGACGGCGTGAAGGCGGAGAACTTCGTGCTCGCCGTCGCACCCGCCACCGACCCGTCGGACATGACGACCCTGATCGGGCATCGCGAGGACGTGCGGCTCGAGGACATCGACGCCTTCGCCACCCATCTGGTACTCGGTTACCGGCGCGACGCGCTGCCGCGCCTGTCGGTGTGGCCGCTCACCCCGGAGGGCTTCGGCGAACTGACAGAGCTCGACTTCGGCCTCGAGTTGTTCTCCGCCGGTGCGGGTTCGAGCCCGGAGTGGGAGCAGCCCACCTTGCGCGTGGGGGTCGCCTCGTTCATCACGCCGATGCAGGTGTTCGACTATGTGCCCGCCACCGGCGAGCTGCTGCTGCGCAAGGAACAGCCGGTGCTCGGCGGGTACGACGCCGATGACTATGAGCAGCACCGCGATTGGGCCGTCGCCGCCGACGGCACCCGCGTTCCGATCTCGATCATCAAGCGCAAGGGTCTGGCCGACGGGCCGAAACCCACCCTGCTGTACGGATACGGCTCCTACGAGGCCAGCATCGACCCGTCGTTCTCGGTGTCGCGGCTGTCGCTGCTCGATCGCGGCATGGTGTTCGCCGTGGCGCATGTGCGCGGCGGCGGGGAGATGGGCAGGCTCTGGTACGAGCACGGCAAGACGCTGCTGAAGAAGAACACCTTCACCGACTTCGTCGCCTGCGCGAGTCATCTCATCGATACCGGTGCCACCGCACCCGACCGCTTGATCGCCGACGGCGGCAGCGCGGGCGGGCTGCTGATGGGCGCGGTCGCCAACCTGGCGCCGGAACTGTTCAACGGCATCCTCGCCAATGTGCCCTTCGTCGACCCGCTCACCTCCATCCTCGATCCGTCGCTGCCGCTGACGGTGATCGAATGGGACGAGTGGGGAAATCCCTTGGCGGACAAGGACGTCTACGAGTACATGAAGTCGTACTCGCCCTACGAGAACGTCGAGGCCAAGGACTACCCGGCCATTCTGGCGATCACCAGCCTCAACGACACCCGTGTCCTGTACGTGGAACCGGCCAAGTGGGTCGCCAAGCTGCGCGCCACCAAGACCGGCGACAACGAGGTGCTGCTCAAGACGGAGATGACCGCGGGTCACGGCGGTGTGAGCGGCCGCTACGAGAAGTGGAAGGAAGTCGGCTTCGAGTACGCCTGGGTCCTCGACCGAGTGGGTCTCGCGGACGCCTGATGCGGTGGGCCCCGGCTTCGGCCGGGGCCCTTTTTTGTGTCAGGGCCGGGGGTCGGTGATGAGTAGCTTGCCGAGCAATGTGGTGAGTTGGGTGCGTTCGCTGGGGGTCAGCGCGGCGAAGGTGTCGTCGAGGAAAGCGGGGGTGGCGGCTTCGGCGCCGTGTAGGCGGTCGCTGCCCGCAGAGGTGAGGGTGACGGCGTAGGAGCGGCGGTCGAGCGGGTTGCGTTCGCGCCGAACATATCCGGATGACTCGAGGTCGTCGCAGACCGTCACCATCACGCTGCGGTCGATGCGCAGTTCCTCGGCCAGTGCCTGCTGGGAGCAGGCGCCGACCTCGGCGAGCATCTTGAGGACCAGGTGCTGGCCGACGCCCAGGCCCTGCGCGTTCGCGTGTGCTTCCGCCGCGCGGGCGACCGCTGCCGAGGCCCGGCACAGGGCGATGTCGGGTCGTTCGGCGGCGAGCTGGGGGAAGTAGGTGTGCTTGGGCGGCATGCGACTCCTCGGGTCCGAGCCTCCATTAAATCATCTGTACACAGATTGTTTGACGGCAGATGGTTGGCGCTCTAACGTCATAATCGTCTGAGCACAGATTGTCCGGTGCCAGACGATTCCTGCGTGGCACGAGGAGCGCCCATGACTCTCGATCTGACCCCGGACCAGTTGCTGTCGACCACCCG
This sequence comes from Nocardia sp. NPDC056541, assembly GCF_042794235.1. Lineage (NCBI taxonomy): Bacteria > Bacillati > Actinomycetota > Actinomycetes > Mycobacteriales > Nocardiaceae > Nocardia > Nocardia sp. NPDC056541. The sequence continues at coordinate 194,290 of NZ_JBHTUD010000006.1, read as the reverse complement.
CGCGGTTCGCAAGCGGCTCGACTTCGATCGGCCGGTGCCCCGGTCGCTCATCGAGGAGTGCGTCGATCTGGCCACGCAGGCGCCGACCGGGCGCAATCGGCAGCGCTGGCACTTCCTGGTCGTCACCGACAAGGCCCGCCGTGGCGAGCTGGCCGACATCTTCCGGCGGTCGCTGCCGCTGAGCCAGGGGACGCCGCTGACCGCGCGCGACGCGGAGCGGATGAACGTCTCCCCGCGCTCCACCGAGCGGGTTTTCGACGGCTTGCGCTATTTGACGGCCAATATCCACCGGGTGCCCGCGTTCGTGATCCCCGCCGTGGAAGGCCGCACCGACCGCGCCTCGGTGGAAGTCCAGGCGGGCACGTGGGGCTCGATCCTGCCGTCGGTGTGGAGCTTCATGCTGGCCGCGCGAGCCCGCGGACTCGGCACCGTATGGACCACCGCGCAGGCGCCCCTGGAACGGGAACTCGCTGCGGTACTGGGTGTTCCGTACGACAAGGTCATGCTGGCGGCCTTCCTGCCGCTGGCGTTCACGATCGGCACCGACTTCAAACCCGCGGTGCGGGTGCCGCGCGAACAGGTATTGCACTGGCAGGGGTGGTGAGGAGTGCGCTGGAATTCGTCGTGGCGTCATCGGGGTAGCACGCCGGCGTCACCTCGAGCTGTCACCGTAGGTGCATGAACGCTGAGTTGATCGTTTCGGTGTCGGGGATCCGGGATACGACTCGCGATGCCGCGATCGAGTTCGCCGGGGAGATGGACGCGCGAGGTGTGCGCCTGTCGCTGCTGGTCGCGCCGCGATTGAAGGGCAAGTACCGGTTGGTCGACGATCCGGCGACGCAGTCGTGGCTGCGCGGGCGGCGCCTCGAAGGCGACGCGATCGTGCTGCACGGCTACGACCAGGCCGCCACCAAGGCGCGGCGCGCGGAGTTCGCCGATCTGCCCCGGCACGAGGCGACGCTGCGGCTCAAGGCCGCCGATCGGGTGATGGAGCGGGTGCAACTGCGCACCCGGCTGTTCGCCGCGCCGCGCTGGGACGCCTCGAACGGTGCGCTGGCGGCGTTGCCCGACGTGGGCTTCCGCATGGCATTCGGGCTCACCACCATGCTCGACCTGGAACGCGATGTCGCCCAGCGCGCTCGGGTGTACGGGATCGGCGAGGGCTTCCGGGCCGAGCCATGGTGGTGCCGGGCGCTGGTGATGGGCGCCGCGCGCACCGCTCGACGCGGCGGCGTGCTGCGGTTGGCGGTGTCGGCGGCGCAGTTGCAGCGGTCGGGTCCGCGCCAAGCCGTGCTGGACGCGGTCGACCTCGCGCTCTATCACGGCGCCCACAGCGACGTATACCGCTGGGAGCCCTACCCGGCTGTCCGAGCCGCCTGACCGCCACCGCCGCGCGCGTAACCGGCGATCAGCGCGCGGCGGTGGCCCCGATAGCTTCCTGCGCGATTTATCATTCATCAGTTGATCGAGTGGTTTCCGCTAGTTGTGTGAACACAGCAGGAGGCAGCGCTGATGACGGGCACTTCGACGAAAGTCGCGACGACGACGAAATATATGTCCTGGGTGACCTTGGCGCTGATGACCACGAGTTCGGTGGCGAGTCTGCGATCAGCGCCCACCATGGCCGTATACGGATTGGCCTGCGTATTCCTCTATGTCATTCCCGCGATTCTGTTTCTGATGCCGACCTCGCTGGTCGCCGCGGAACTCGCGTCGGGATGGCAGGGCGGCGTATATCAATGGGTCAGTCAGGGGTTGAGTAAGCCGCTCGGATTTCTTGCCGTCTGGTGCCAGTTCGCCATGACGATCTTTTACTATCCGAGCCTGCTCGCTTATGTGGCAAGCACTTTCGCGTACATCATTCATCCGTCGCTGGCCTCCAACGGCCTGTATGTGGCGATCGTGATCATCACCGTCTACTGGGCGGGTGTGTACGTGTCCTCGCAGGGCACCAAGACCGTGGCCGGGCTGTCGAGTATGGGCCTGATCATCGGCACGCTGATCCCGGGCACCTTGCTGGTCGTGCTCGGCCTGGTCTTCCTGGCGCAGGGCAATCCGTCCGCGGCGCCGATGGATTCGTCGCACCTGCTGCCGGCCTGGGCGGGGTTGGCGAGCCTGGTGCTGATCGTGAACAACTTCCTGTCCTACGCGGGTATGGAGATGAACGCGGTGCACGTGTCGTCGCTGAAGAACCCGGCCAAGGAATTCCCGAAGGCGATGTTCCTGGCCATGGCCCTGGTGCTGGTGATCTTCATCCTGCCCGCGCTGGCGATCAGCTGGGTCGTCCCCGCGGCGAGCCTCAGCCTCACCGCGGGTGTGATGCAGGCCTTCGACGCCTTCTTCGCGCACTTCGGAATCGGCTTCCTCACCCCGATCGTCGGCATCGCGTTGGTGGCCGCGGCCGTCGGCGGCATGCTGACCTGGCTGGCCGGACCGTCGAAGGGGCTGTTGCTGATCGGGCGCAGCGAGGGGTATCTGCCGCCGTTCCTGACCCGGCTCAACAAACACGGCGTGCAACAGAACATGCTGGTGGCGCAGGGCGTGTTCACCACGTTCATCGCGTTGCTCTACGCCTTCATCCCCGATGTCTCGAGCGCGTACTGGATTCTGTCGGTGATCACCACGCAGGTGTATCTGATCATGTACGTGCTGATGTTCGCCGCGGCCGCCAAGCTGCGTCGCGACGATCCGGATCACCCGCGCGGCTACCGGGCACCCGCGCTGATGGCGCTGTGCGCGCTCGGCGCGGCCTCCTCGATCGCCGCGTTCACGATCGGCTTCGTGCCGCCGTCACAGTTCGGCTCGGGCAGTCCGTGGGTGTACGTGCTCATCGTGGGTGGCGGCCTCGGCATCGTCGGCCTGCTCATTCCGTATCTGTTCTATCGAAATCGCAGGGACAGCTGGAAATTCGCCGTACCGGAAGGGCAGCAGGCATGACGACCGGAGACGCCCCCGACCACAAGCGACGCTGGATCTACATCACCTCAGGTGTGCTGCTGGTGGTGTTCGCCCTGATCGGCCTGTTCACCTTCACCGCGATCCGCGAGAACACCCAGGCGAGCGCGAAAGCCGAACAGCTGCACAACAGTCTGGTCGCGGCCGGTCTGCCCGCACCGGAGGCGAATGTGATCGCCGACGCGCTCGGCGACGACGGCGGGTCGGTCTGCCAGGACCCGACTTCGCCGATGATCAAGGCGAAATACCAGGCCTCGATCACCAACGGTGCGGCCGGACCCGGACAGCGTCCGGTGATCGGCCCGCGCGCCACCACCGAGGCGGTGGCGCTCACGATCGCCACCTACTGCCCGGATCGCTTGCAGGACTATCTTTCTCATCTCGAGACCCTGAAGCTCGACGATACGACGAAGTGAGGCGCGAAGAGATGACCGACGATGTGACGGCGCTGCGCGGCAAGGTTTCCGGGCTGATGGGTCAGGCGAAAAAGGATCTGGCCCAGCTTGTTTCGTTCAAATCCGTCGCCGATCCGCGTCAGTTCCCGCCGGAAGGGTGTGCGCAGACCGCGCAGTGGGTGGCCGACGCGTTCGCCGCGGCGGGGTTGACCGAGGTGGGCCTGCACGAGACACCCGACGGCAGCAAAGCCGTCATCGCGTCGAAGCCGGGGCCGCCCGGCACGCCGACGGTGCTGCTGTACTGCCACTACGACGTGCAGCCCCCGCTCGACGATGCCGCGTGGAAGACACCGGTCTGGACGCTGACCGACAAGGACGGGCGCTGGTACGGGCGTGGTGCGGCCGACTGCAAGGGCAATATCGTCACGCATCTGACCGCCCTGCGCGCGATCGGACCCGACTTCCCGATCGGGATCACGGTGGTGGCGGAGGGATCGGAGGAGCAGGGCACCGGCGGATTGGAGAAGTTCGTCGTCGCCAATCCCGCTCTGCTGCAATCGGATGCGATCCTGGTCGCCGACTGCGGCAATTTCGCGGTCGGGGTGCCGACGTTCACCCAGACCCTGCGCGGGATGGTGAATGTGGTGCTGACGGTGACAACGCTGGAAGGGCCGATGCATTCGGGAATGTTCGGTGGACCGGCGCCCGATGCGCTCGCCGCGATGATCCAGCTGCTGTCGTCGTTGCGCGATGCCGAGGGCAACACCACGATCGACGGACTCACCGGCGATCAGAAGTGGACCGGCGCGCAGTATCCGCCGGCGGACTTCCGGTCGGACGCGGGTGTGCTCGACGGTGTCGGCCTGCTCGGCAACGGAACCGTGTCCGACATGCTGTGGGCGCGGCCCGCGCTGACCGTGCTGGGGATGGACGTGCCCGCGGTGGTCGGGTCGTCGGCGGCGATCCAGCCGAGCACCAGGGCCAGGCTCAACCTGCGCATCCCACCGGGCACCGACCCCAAGCAGGCCTACGACCTGCTGGAGAAGCACCTGCGCGCGCACGTGCCGTGGAACGCCGAACTCGACATCGAGGTCGAGGCGCTCGGCGAACCGTTCGTCGCGTCCACGCAGGGCCCCGCCCGCTCGGCCATGGAAAAGGCGATGGCGACCTCCTACGGCCGCGACGTGACCACCGAGGGACAGGGCGGGTCGATCCCGCTGTGCAATGTCTTCGCCGATACCTACCCGAAGGCCGAGATCATGCTGATCGGCGTCGAAGAGCCGAAATGCTTGATCCACGCGCCCAACGAGAGCGTCGACCCCAGCGAGATCGAGCACATGGCACTGGCCGAGGCGCTGTTCCTGACCAGCTACCGCTGATCAGAACTGGCCCTGGTCCTCGGGTTCGAGTACGCGGAACTCGGTGCCTGCCGGGGCCATCTCGGTCAGCCTGCCGAAGTAGATGCCCTGGGCGGAAGGGGTGATGATGCCGTGGTGGATGGGCACCGCGGTGCGGGGGTTGACGGCGCGTAGGTAGTCGACGGCCTCGGCGATGCGCATCCACGGGGCGACGGCCGGGATGGCGAGCACGCCGACCGGGACCGGCGGCACCCACAGCGAGTCGCCGGGGTGGACCAGCTGGGCGGGGTCGGCCTCGGTGCCGAGCTGGAAGACGGTGTTGTCGATCACCGGGATCTCCGGGTGGATCACCGCGTGCCTGCCCCCGCCGCCGGTGATCTGTAAGTCACCGATATCGAGCACCTGACCGGCCGACACCGGCTCCCAGCCCTCGCTGCGCTGCTGTGCGGTCTGCGGATCCGACAGCAGCCGGGCGGTGGGGTTGTTCTCGATGAGATCGCCGATCCGATTCGGATCGATGTGGTCGGGGTGCTGGTGGGTCACCGCGATCGCGTCCAAGCCGGTGATGCCCTCGAACCCGTGCGCGAAGGTTCCGGGGTCGAACAGCACTTTCACGCCGTGCAGTTCCACGAGGATGCAGGAATGACCGAAGTGGGCGATGCGCATACCCGATGCTAAGCCGCCGTGACCCCGGAACGCGGGCACGACGGCCCGGTCAACTAAGATTTCCGAGGTAACCCCCACATCACTTGAGGAGCAACGCGTGGCACGAGTCGTGGTCGAGGTCATGCCGAAGGCCGAGATTCTGGACCCCCAGGGACAGGCCGTGGTCGGCGCGCTCCCGCGTCTGGGATTCGCCGGAATCTCGGATGTGCGGCAGGGCAAGCGATTCGAGCTCGAGGTGGACGACAGTGTGTCGGACGCCCAGCTCGAGCAGATCGCCGAGGCGCTGCTGGCGAACACGGTGATCGAGGACTGGAAGGTCGTTCGGGTCTCGTGAGCGCACGCATTGGCGTTATTACTTTCCCGGGCACGCTCGACGATGTCGACGCCGCTCGCGCGGTGCGGTTGGCCGGCGCCGAGGCTGTGAGCCTGTGGCATGCCGATGCCGATATCAAGGGTGTCGACGCGGTGATCGTGCCCGGTGGGTTCTCCTACGGGGACTACTTGCGGTGTGGCGCGATCGCACGGTTCGCGCCGGTGATGGGCGAGGTCGTTCGCGCCGCCGGGCAGGGTCTGCCGGTGCTCGGTATCTGCAACGGATTCCAGGTGCTGTGTGAGGCCGGGCTGCTGCCGGGTGCGCTGACCCGCAACGAGGGACTGCACTTCATCTGCCGCGACGAGTGGTTGAAGGTCGAGGCGACCGATACCGCGTGGAGTTCGCGGTATGAGCCGGGCGCCCAGATTCTTGTCCCGCTGAAGTCGGGCGAGGGGCGTTTCCAGGCTTCGGAGAAGGTGCTCGACGAGCTCGAAGGCGAAGGTCGCGTGGTGTTCCGGTACGCCGGTGACAACCCGAACGGTTCGCAGCGCGGGATCGCCGGGATTTCCTCGGCCAACGGGCGGGTTGTCGGTTTGATGCCGCACCCCGAGCACGCGACCGAGGCATTGACCGGACCCAGCGACGACGGTCTCGGCATGTTCTTCTCGGTGATCGATAGTTTCGTCAAGGCCTGACAGCCCTGCATCGGCACTAGAGCGTGTCGATGATGTCGAAGTCGACCCCGTTCGCCGTTGCCAGGTGGGCGGGGCCTACTGCTTGATTGCCCAGGAAACCCCGGCGGGTGGCCGGGCCGTCCAGCACCAGGCCCGATTCCGCCGCGGCGATGATCGTTTTCACGTCGAGGGTGCCGGTGGTCTCGGCCAGGGTGTTCAGCAGGTGGATCGCCTCGTAGGTGGAGTTGCTGAAAGTGGTCAGCGCGGGGGCGAATCGACCCTGATGCCGGTGATAGCGGGCGCGGCGAGCACGACCTTCGGCGCTGTGGTTGTCGATGAAGAAACTCGACGCCACATAGAGGTTGGCGTTCGCTGATGGCCCCGCGCTGAGCAAAACGTTCTCGTCGACCGCTGGGCTGAGCCGGGGCATCATGGCGGGCAGGCCGGTGGCGGCGAACTGGCGATTGAAGCGGGCGGTGTCGGCGCCGACCATCAGGATCAGGACCGCGTCGGCCAGCAGCAGCGTCGGGTTGCCGAGGAAGTCGCCGAAATCGGCGGTGCCGAGCGGCACGTAGTGCTCGACGATGATGTCGTACGGATTCGGCAGGGATCGGCGCAGGGCTCGAGCGGTTCGGCGGGGCCAGATGTAGTCGTTGCCGATAACGGCCCAGCGGCGCACTCCCAGTTCGCGGGCCATCCACGCGGCCGCGGGAACTGTCTGGTGGTCGGGATGTTCGCCCACCAGCAGGACCCCGGGGCGTTCGTCGGGCAGGCCCTCGTGGTCGGTGGCGTACAGGTAGGGAACGCGGGCGTCGACGGCTTCGGCGACCGCTCGACGTACCGCGGAGGTGTGCCAACCGGTGATCGCGCCGACCATTCCGGTGGCCAGGAAGGCCGCTACTTCGGCGGCGACTTCGTGTGGTTCGCGGCCGCCGTCGAGGGTCGTGAGACGAATTTCACGGCCCAGAATTCCTGTGCCGCTATTGATTTCGTCTACTGCCAGGGAAATGGCCGCGGTACACGATGGCGCGATGATGCCGCCAGGGCCTTGTGTGGGCACGATCGAGAGAATCTCGATCGTTTCATCCCGGCTCTGGTCCAACGAGGGCATTCTGTACTCTATCGCCTAGCGCGAACAGGATTGTTCGAATGAATTTCTCGGCAGGTGGGAATGCAATCGGTGTCCATCATAAGTGGGTATTCCACGCTGCACGGCGCCCTGCGCTCCGCGGAGCGCAACTGGGTAGGCCGGCTCGAATCGGCGCTGTCGGCTGACAATCTCACGGCCGACCACTGGGCGATCCTGTCGCAGCTGTCCACCGACGACGGGATGACGATGTCGGAACTGGCCGCCCAGGCGCGGCTGGCCCCGTCGTCGGCCACCCGGCACGCGGACAATCTCGCCGAACGCGGATTGATCTTCCGGGTCGCCGCCACCGACGATCGTCGCCGGATCCTGATCGGCTTGAGCAGTCTCGGGGCCAAACTGGCCGCCAGGATCCGCGCGCAGGAAAAGCTCGCGGAGGAAGAATTACGCTGCCGCCTGGGGAGTCGCCGCTACGGCGAATTACTGGCCGCGCTCGCGGTGATCGCCGAACGCGACGACTGATCCGAGCGCGGTATTCCGGGGCGGGGTGCCGGGGCACGGCATCGTGCCTAGGATCGCAGGATGCCGGTTTCCTTGACAGCGGCCACGGCCAGCGGATTGTGTGCCTTCATCGATGCGTCACCCTCGCCCTTCCATGTGTGCGCGACGGTGGCGGCCGAGCTGGACGGCAACGGTTTCACGCCGTTGACGGAGGCGTCGGCGTGGGACGACGCGGGCGGCAAACACTATGTGGTGCGCGGTGGTTCGCTGATCGCGTGGGCTGACTACGACGCCGTCCCCGCGGCTCCGTTCCGGGTGGTCGGCGCGCACACCGACAGCCCCAACCTGCGCGTGAAGCAGCATCCCGATCTGGCAGGTGCGGGGTGGCAGCTCGTCGGGCTCGAGCCGTACGGCGGGGCTTGGCTGAACTCCTGGCTGGACCGCGAGCTCGGTCTGTCGGGGCGGCTCAGTGTGCGCGAGGGCGCGCGGATGCGCGATGTGCTGGTGCGGATCGACGAGCCGATCCTGCGGGTGCCGCAGTTGGCCATCCACCTGTCCGAGGACCGGCGCGGGGTCACCCTCGACCCGCAGCGGCACGTGAACGCGATCTGGGGGATCGGCGACGCGCCCGCCTCGTTCCTCGACTTCGTCGCCGAGCGGGCCGAGGTCGACGGTGCCGATGTGCTCGGCTGGGAACTGATGACCCATGACCTCGCGTCGAGCACGATCGTCGGTCGCGACCTCGACCTGGTGAGCGCGCCGCGACTCGACAACCAGGGCACCTGCTACGCCGGACTGCAGGCCTTCCTGGCGGCCGCCGACGAGCCGGGTGCGGCGACGGCGGTGCTGGTGATGTTCGACCACGAGGAGGTCGGGAGCCAGTCCGATCGTGGGGCGCAATCGGATCTGCTGCCCGCCGTACTGGAGCGGATCGTGCTGGCCCGTGGCGGTGGGCGCGCGGATTACCTTGCCGCGCTTGCCGGTTCGGTGGTCGCCTCCGGTGATATGGCGCACGCGACGCACCCGAACTACCCGGACCGGCACGAGCCCGCGCATCGCATCGAGGTCGGCGGGGGGCCGGTGCTCAAGGTGAATCAGAACCTGCGCTACGCCACCGACGCGGCGGGCGCGGGCGCGTTCGCCCTGGCGTGTGCGCAGGCCGGCGTGCCGCTGCAACGGTATGTCCACCGGGCCGACCTGCCCTGTGGCTCGACCATCGGCCCGATGACGGCGGCTCGCACCGGCATGTCGACCGTCGACGTGGGCGCACCCCAGCTCGCCATGCACTCGTGCCGCGAACTGATGGGTGCCGCCGACGTGCCCGCCTACGCCTCGGCCCTCGCGGCCTTCCTCACCCCGGAAGCGACGGACTGACGGCGGCGGGGGATCGGCTCGGCCTCGGTGGCCGCCGAGGTCAGGCCGACGCGAGTTCCGGTGCGGCCGAGGACTTTCGGCTGGGGTGGTAGGTGAGCACCGCGTAGACGATCACGGCGAACGTGGTCCACACATAGCTGCTGCCGATGATCTGCTGCCACCAGGCCCAGGCCAGTTCCTTGTCGCCCGAATGTGGCAACACCCACTGCGGGCCCACGATGAACATCACCGTGAACAGAGCGACGAGGGTGGTGAAGCCGCGAGAGCGGCGAGACACGGCCAGGCTGACCGCAACGACCAGCGCGGGCGCGACCCAGACCCAGTGATGCGACCACGACACCGGTGAGACCAACAGCACCGCCGCCGCGTTCACCAGCAGCGCGCCGACCTCGTTGCCCACGCCGATCAGGCGGTACATCCACACCGCGGCCAGCGCGATGGTGACCGCCGACAGACCGAGCCACAGGCCCGTCGCCAGCGATTCGTTCATACCGAGGCGGAACAGCGTGCCCTTGATCGACTGGTTGCCCGCGAAGTAGGGCGTGCCGATGCGGCCGGTGTCGGACACGGTGTGGAACCAGTATTCGACCGAGTCCTTGGGGAACAGCAGGAAACCGACGCCCACCGCGCCCGCGGCCGAGACGACCATGGTGGCCGCGGCCTTCCAATCCCGGCGCAGCAGGAAGTACAGCAGATAGCCCGCCGGAATCAGCTTGATCGACACCGCGATGCCGATCAGCATCCCGCGCGGCCAGAACGGCTTGCGTACGAGAATGTCGAGGGCGACCGCGGCCATCAGGATCAGGTTGATCTGGCCGAAGTTGAACGTCTGGCGGACCGGTTCGAGGTACTGGGCGAGGCCGAGCCCGGCGATCAGCACGGTGAGCACCGAGATCCGGTCGAGTTCGGGGCGCACGCGAACCAGCACCAGCCACAACACGATTCCCAGGCTCGCCAGCGAGGTCAGCAGCACGACGACCTCGGCGACCACCAGCGGCATCAGCGCCAGCGGCACGAAGAACATCGCGGCCAGCGGGGGGTAGGTGAACGGCAGGCCCAGCCCGTACACCGGCGGCATCGGGCCGTAGAGGTCGCCGCCGTCGAGCCACACCCGCGCGCCGTTGCGGTAGACCTGCAGGTCGATGAACCCGTGCCACCAGTGCGCCAGCAGTGCGACGGCGGCGGAGACCACGAACAAACCGATGGCGGCGGTCAGCCAGCGTCGTTGGCGGTCCGGGTTGTCGGAATCGGGAATACGCGGCTCGACCTGCTCGGCAACCCCCGGACTTTCGTTCACAGCGCCAGAGTAATGGGTACCCCAATGGCCCAACCGCAAGTGTGACCAGACCGAATCCGGCCGCCTCCCCAGCGTGAGGGCAGGACGGGCGGCAGGCGGTTACCCCGCAACCATTAGACTCTGCAGATCAAGTTCCCCCCGGCCGAAAGGACCCTGGTCTCCCGTGACACTGCAGGTCGACACCGTCGCTACCGCCGCAGCCACCCCGGATGCTCCGCAGCCGTACAAGGAACTCGGTCTCAAAGACGACGAGTACGCCCGCATCAAGGAGATTCTGGGCCGTCGGCCCACCGATGCCGAGCTGGCGATGTACTCGGTGATGTGGAGCGAGCACTGCTCCTACAAGTCCTCCAAGGTGCATCTTCGCTACTTCGGTGAAACCACCACCGACGAGATGAAGGCCTCGATGCTGGCCGGGATCGGCGAGAACGCCGGCGTGGTCGACATCGGCGACGGCTGGGCCGTCACCTTCAAGGTGGAAAGCCACAACCACCCCTCCTACGTGGAGCCCTACCAGGGCGCGGCCACCGGCGTCGGCGGCATCGTGCGCGACATCATGGCCATGGGCGCGCGCCCGATCGCGGTGATGGACCAGCTGCGCTTCGGTGCGGCGGACGCCCCCGACACCCGTCGCGTGGTCGACGGCGTGGTGCGCGGCGTCGGCGGCTACGGCAACTCGCTCGGCCTGCCCAATGTCGGCGGCGAGACCGTGTTCGACGCCTCCTACCAGGGCAACCCCCTCGTGAACGCGCTGTGCGCGGGCGCGATGCGCGTGGAAGACCTGCACCTGGCCTTCGCCTCGGGCAACGGCAACCGGATCATCCTGTTCGGCGCGCGTACCGGCCTCGACGGCATCGGCGGCGTGTCCGTGCTCGCCTCGGACTCCTTCTCCGGTGACGAGTCCGGCACCGGCCGCAAGAAGCTGCCCGCCGTGCAGGTGGGCGACCCGTTCACCGAGAAGGTACTCATCGAGTGCTGTCTCGACCTGTACGCGGCCGGGCTGGTCGTCGGCATCCAGGACCTCGGCGGCGCCGGTCTGTCCTGCGCCACGTCCGAACTCGCCGCGGCGGGCGACGGCGGCATGCACATCGACCTGACCAAGGTCCCGCTGCGCGCCGCGCACATGACCCCCGCCGAGATCCTGTCGAGCGAATCGCAGGAGCGCATGTGCGCGGTCGTCACGCCGGAGAACGTCGACGCGTTCATGGCCGTCTGCAAGAAGTGGGACGTGCTGGCCACCGACATCGGTGAGGTCACCGACGGCGACCACCTCGTCATCACCTGGCACGGCGAGACCGTGGTGGACGTACCGCCGCGCACCGTCGCCCACGAGGGCCCGGTGTACGAGCGTCCCGTGCAGCGCCCCGACACCCAGGACGCGCTGATCGCCGACACCACCGCCACCCTGACCCGGCCCAAGACCGGCGACGAGCTGCGCGAGACCTTGCTCACGATGATCGCCAGCCCGCAGCTGTGCAGCCGCAAGTGGATCACCGAGCAGTACGACCGTTACGTGCGCGGCAACACCGTGCTGGCCGAGCACGCCGACGCGGGCGTCGTCCGCATCGACGAGTCCTCGGGCCGCGGCATCGCCCTGGCCACCGACGCGTCGGGCCGCTACACCAAGCTCGACCCGTACACCGGCGCGCAGCTGGCGCTGGCCGAGGCGTTCCGCAACGTCGCCACCACCGGCGCCACCCCCAAGGCCGTCACCAACTGCCTGAACTTCGGTTCGCCGGAGGATCCGGGCGTGATGTGGCAGTTCCAGCAGGCCGTGCGCGGCCTCGCGGATGGTTGTGCGGCACTGGGCATTCCGGTGACCGGCGGCAACGTGAGCTTCTACAACCAGACCGGTAAGGACGCCATCCTGCCCACCCCGGTGGTCGGCGTGCTCGGCGTGATCGACGATGTGCACCGCCGCATCCCGACCGGCCTCGGCCTCGAACCGGGCGAGTCGCTGATCCTGCTCGGCGAGACCCACGACGAGCTGGACGGCTCGATCTGGTCGCAGGTCACCCACGACCACCTCGGTGGCGTGCCGCCGCGCGTCGACTTCGCCCGCGAGCAGCTGCTCTCGGAGGTGCTCACCTCGGGTTCGCGCGACGGCATGATCTCCGCCGCGCACGACCTGTCCGAGGGTGGCCTGGCACAGACCGTCATCGAGGCGGCGCTGGCAGGCGAAACCGGTTGCCGCATCGTGCTCCCCGAGGGCTCTGACCCGTTCGTGCAGCTGTTCTCCGAGTCGGCCGGCCGGGTGCTCGTCGCCGTGCCGCGTTCGGAGGAGACCCGGTTCACCAAGATGTGTGACGCGCGGCAGCTGCCGTGGGTGCGCATCGGCGTCGTCGACCAGGGCTCGGATTCGGTCGAGGTGCAGGGGCAGTTCTCCGTGACACTCGCCGAATTGCGCGAGGCATTCGAAGGCACGCTGCCTAAGCTGTTCGGAGCGCACACCGCCTGATCGCACAGAGGAGTCGAGCTTGTGACCACTGAGGATACGAGCTCGGCTTCTCCACCGGCAGTTCGCGAGAACCTCTTCATCAGGGGAATTCACCTGGTGGAGAGGTTTTTTCATCCCAACTACGTTGGCTTGATCGTGGCGACGTTGTTCTTCGGGTTGTCGCTGACACCCTCGCTGCTGCCGCGTGACTGGTTCTTCCAGGGGCTGGTCAGCGGCATCAACGCGACGATCGGCTATGGGCTCGGTTGCTTGCTGGCGTGGGCCTGGCGCAAATGGGTCGCGCCGCGGATCACCTGGCCCGAGCAGGTGCGCACGGCATGGGCCCGGCGGCCGAGCTGGCTGGTGGTGGCGCTGCAGAGCGCGATCGTGATGGCGTGCCTGATCTTCGCGGTGCTGATGAGTATCCAGTCCTCGAAGTGGCAGCGGCAGATCACCGATCTGATGGGGATGGAGCCGGTGTCCGACGCGGGGTATCCGCGGACGGTGCTGGTCGGCGCGGTGGTGGTCGGTCTGCTGATCTGGATCTCGCGCCTGGTGGTGCGATTGGTGCGCGCGGTGACGCGGGCGCTGAACCAGTGGGTGCGGATTCCGGCGGCGTTCGCCCGGCCGCTCGGGGTGATCGTCGTGCTGGTGGCCGCGGTGCTGCTGTTCAACGGTGTGCTGGCGAAAGGCTTTTTCGCCGTCGCCAATTCGGCGTTCAGCGCGCGCAACAGTCACACCTCACCGAACGCGGTCCAGCCGACGCTGCCCGAACGTTCCGGCAGCCCTGAGTCGCTGGCCAAGTGGGACACGCTGGGTTCGGAGGGCCGATGGTTCGTGGCGAACGCGCCGACCGCTCTCGCGATCGGGCAGGTCACCGGAAAGCCCGCGCGCGAACCGATTCGGGTCTACGCGGGACTGGAATCCGCGGACGGGGTCGAGGCGCAGACCGATGTGGCCATCGCCGAACTCGACCGCACCAAGGCCTTCGAACGCGAAGTGCTGGTGGTGATCAGCACCACCGGCACCGGCTGGGTCGATACCGTCAGCGCCGAGGCGATCGAGTTGATGTTCGGCGGCGACACCGCGCTGGTGGCGACGCAGTACTCGTATCTGCCCAGCGCGCTGTCGTTCCTGTCCGATCGGGACAAGTCGATGACCATGGGGCGCACGCTGTTCGACAAGGTGTACGACCGCTGGTCGGCGCTGCCCGAAGACGCGAGGCCCAAGCTGCTCGTCTACGGCGAGAGCCTCGGTTCGCAGGGGTCGGAGGGCGCGTTCTCCGGTCTGGCCGACATCCGCAACCGCACCGACGGCGTGCTGTGGGTGGGACCGCCCAACTCGAACCGGCTGTGGTCGGAGTTCGTGACCAGACGTGACCCCGGCACCGAAGAGATCACCCCGATCTATGCCGACGGGATGTCGGTGCGGTTCGCCGCCGCCGCCGATCAGCTGGCCCGGCCGACGCCGACCTGGAACGACCCGCGCATCACCTACCTGCAACACGCTTCCGACCCGGTGGTGTGGTGGTCGCCGGATCTGCTGTTCAGTCAGCCGGATTGGTTGCGGGAGAAGCGCGGACCCGATGTTTCACCGGCCATGTCGTGGTATCCCATCGTCACGTTCTGGCAGGTCGCCGCGGATCTGCCGCGCGCGCAGACGGTGTCGGACGGGCACGGCCACAACTACGGCAACCTGGTGCCCGACGCGTGGGCCGCGGTGGCCCAGCCACCGGACTACACACCAGAATCGGCTGCCAGGATTCGGGTGTTCCTCGAAGAATCCATGGCTACCGAACGTCAGTTGAAGTGACGAGCCGGGGGCGCCGAACCCCTCGATCGGCGCCGCCCGACTCGGCTCACGACACCGATTTGAACGGATTGTGTTCGGCGATCAGCTGTTCCAGCCGCGCCTCGTCGATCCGCCCGATCAGTGACTGAGTCTCCTGCTGGTCGCGCACGACCTTGGCGAGGGTGAAGCAGCTGGTCACCAGGAACAGGCCCGACATCGCCAGGAACGCGCGCTGCCAGCCGTCCAGCGGCAGGTACGCGATTCCGGCGCCGGTCCCGAACAGGCTCACAGCGAACGCGATCGCGGCCTGGGCCATGTAGGCCGAGGTGTTCTTCGGCTTGGTGTTTGTGCTCATGGCTCTCAGTGTGCTGATCCTCGGTGTCGCGATCGCGCGTACAACTACTCGAGTGCGGTACGTAGTTTGTGAGCGGCTCCGCAGTCACAAATCCGGTGATTGTCGGTACCGGCCGCCATACTGGGGCGGTGACCGAGCGCGCTTCGACTACCGCGATGCTGCGTGCGCGCGGCGCCGTGGTCTTGCGGCGCGTCGAGGTCGTCGTCGATCTGAATTACGTCGGATTGGTACTGGCGACGCTGTTCTTCGGGCTGTCGGTGACGCCTTCGCTGGTGCCGCGTGACTGGCTGTTCCAGGGGCTGATCAGCGGGATCAACGCCGCGATCGGTTACGGGCTCGGATGTGTGCTCGAGTGGTTGTTCCGGCGGTGGGTGCGGTCGCGGATTCCGATTCCGAGCCCGTCCGATCGGCTGCGATACGCGATCAAGGCGACCGTGCTGGTGGGGTGTGCGCTGGTGGCGGCGCTGATGCTGGTGCAGTCGGCGCGGTGGCAGCGCGAGATCACCTCGCTGATGGGGATGGCGGGCACCACCACGCCCGCCTATCTGCGGACCGGACTGCTCAGCATGGCCGTCGGGGTGGCGGTGGTGGCCGCGTATCGGACGGTGCGCGTCATGGTGCTCGGCCTGGCTCGCCAGCTCAATCGGTGGGTGCGGGTGCCGCGCGAAGTGGCGCCCGCCGCCGGGTTGCTGGTGCTGGTCGTGCTCGCGGTGACGATCTTCAACGGCGTCGCCTCGCGGGCGTTCTTCGCGGTGGCCAACTCGGCGTTCAGCGTGCGCAACGATCGGGCCACGCCGTACGCGGTGCAGCCGATCGCGCCGGAGCGTTCGGGGAGTCCGGGATCGCTGGCGCCGTGGCAGTCGCTGGGGTTCGAGGGGCGGTGGTTCGTGTCCAACGGGCCGAGTGCCGCCGCGATCACCGAGGTGACGGGAAAGACCGCGCGCGAACCCATCCGGGCCTACGTCGGGTTGGAGTCGGTGACTCGGGACCAGACCGCCGCGCAGCTGGCCGTCGCCGAACTGGAGCGGACCGAAGCCTTCGAACGCGAGGCGATGGTGGTGGTCACGACGACCGGGACCGGGTGGGTCAACGGGATGGCCGCGGGCGCCGTGGAATACCTCTACGGCGGGGATACGGCGATCGTGGCGACCCAGTTCTCGTATCTGCCCAGCGTGCTCTCGTTCCTGTCGGACCGGGACAAGGCGGCCGCGGCCAGCCGGGAGCTGTTCGACGCGGTGTACGAGCGGTGGTCGGCCCAGCCGGAGGGGCATCGGCCCAAGCTGTTCGTCTACGGGGAGAGTCTGGGTTCGCAGGGGTCGGAGGAGGCGTTCGACGGGCTGGCCGATCTTCGCGAGGAGGTCGACGGCGCGTTGTGGGTGGGGCCGCCGAATTCGAATCGGTTGTGGCGGCAGTTCGTCGACCGCCGCGATCCGGGGACGCCCGCGGTGGCGCCGGTGTACGCGGACGGGCTCGTCGTTCGATTCGCCGATGACGCGGCAGATCTCGATCGCGCCGAGCCGTGGCGCGAACCCCGCATCGCCTACCTGCAACATCCGTCCGACCCGATCGTGTGGTGGTCGGCCGATCTGATCTTCACCCGGCCGGATTGGTTGAGCGAACCGCGCGGTCCCGATGTGTCGACACAGATGCGGTGGGCGCCGTTCGTGACGTTCTGGCAGGTCACGGCCGATCTCACCAACGCGCAGGGGGTGGTCGACGGGCACGGGCACCGGTACGGGAGTTTGGTGCTGGACGGGTGGTTGGCCGTCGCGGCGCCGCCGGGGATGGACGGTGATGTCGTCGAAAGTATCCGGACCGCACTGGAATCGGCGGAAACCTACGAGCGGGAGGTGAAGTGAGAAGGCTCGAAGCCGTTGCCGCGCTGGCCCTTCCGCTGCTGTGGAGCAACCGGGTTCTCCCCGCCCTCGATCTTGCGCTGCGGGGCCGCACCGCGGCGAACATCGCCTTCGCGACGGGCTACACGAAACTTTTTCGGGGCAACCCGAACTGGTTGTCGCCCAGTGGCTTCCGCTGGGGTTTCGGCAGTGCGGCCGTCGTCGTCGCCGGCTACGCCGTCGCGCTGTCGATCCCGTCCCTGCGACGCCTCCCGCTCGAGATCGCTGTTCGCGCACCGGAGACATCGACCCTCGAATGGATCGGCCTGCACATCCCCGTGGGTACTGTCCTGGCCGAGGAAGCCGTCTTCCGCGGAACCCTCGACCCGGTGCTCGCCGAGAGCGCCGGGTCGCTCGCACCCGTGATCAGCGCCCTCGATTTCGGCCTCTGGCACATCCGACCGGCAGGGGTCGCGGGCGATCCAGTTGTCCCCACGGTGCTGGCCACCACCCTCGCCGGTCTCGTTTTCACCGAACTCCGGCGCCGGTCGGGTAGTGCCACCGCGCCCGCGCTCCTGCATCTGGCGATCAATGCCGGCGGAGCGCTCGCGCCCGCCGCCGCTCGGTGGGTGGACGGGCTGCGGCGGTAACCCCGCTCAGGCAGTCGCGACGAAATCGGCGACGGCCTCGGTGAAGGCGTCGTTGTCGTCGCCCGCGGCGGTGTGGGCCGCGGCGCTGATCTCGGCCAGGCGGGCGTGCGGTGTGAGCGCCAGGAATGCCGCGGCGCCCTCGTCGCTGACCACGTCGGACTTGCCGCCGCGGATCAGCAGGACCGGGATGGTGAGCGCCTCGGCGGCGGCTTCCATCTCGACGATGCGGGCTTCCGGGTCGTCGTTGACGTCGCTGATCAGGTCCGGGTCCCAGTGCCAGTACCAGCGGCCGTCCCGCTGACGCAGGTTGCGCAGGAGACCGTCGGCGTTGTCGGGACGCGGGCGGTGCGGCAGGTAGGCGGCGACCGCGTCGGCCACCTGGTCGAGGGTGTCGAAACCGTCGCGGTGCCTGCCGAGGAAGTCCATGACGCGCGCCACGCCCACGGACTCCGAACGGGGCACGATGTCGACCAGGACGAGTGCGCGGATCGCGCTGCCGCCCGGCGTCGCGGTGGCGAGCAGTCCGGTGATCCCGCCCATGCTGGCCCCGACCACCACCGCGCCCGCGTCCCGCGTCGCACCGAGCTGTTCGAGCACGGTGTGCAGGTCGGCCACCATCACGGTCCTGGAGTAGTCCGCCTCCGGTGACCAATCGCTGTCCCCGTGTCCCCGCGCGTCGACGGCGACAACCCGCATGCCCGCCGCGGCCAGCGCCCGTCCCGTCCGCTTCCACGAATGCCGGTTCTGTCCGCCGCCGTGCAGCATCACGACCAGCGGGCCGCCGTCCGCGCCGAAGCTGTCCGCGACCAGGGTGAGCCCGTCGGCAGCGCGCAATCGCAGCGTTGTCGGCTCGAGGGGATCGGTGACACTCATAGGACGAATGTACGACGAGCCCCGCCGATCGGCGCCGTCGGGCGTTCGATCGGCCGTCGGGGCGCTGCCATGAGCCTCTGTCTCAGCTGTCGGACCTGGTCCAGGTCAGGTACTCGGCGTCGCGGGACGGTGTGCCGTTCCACGGGTGCTCGAGGAAGTCCTCGTCGCGCACTTCGGTCCGGCCAGGGAGGTGGGCGCACACGCAGGCGATGGTCAATGTGTCTGTGCGGGAGCCGAGTTCGTCGGCCTTGAGCTCGTGAGCCAGGTCGGTGGCGACCGGGAGGAGGTCGTTCATCGTCGCGGTCCCGGGCAGGCAGAGGTCGAGGTACAAGTCGACCGAGCCCGGTCGCTCGGGCGAGACGGCCGATCTTCCCGCGGCTATGCGGACATCCGGTGGCAGGCGGGTGCGCTGCATGAATTTCGACAGGTCGAATCCGGCGATCGTTTGTGGGCCGGTCACGTATTTGCCCTGGCACGCCAGCACGGTCTGTGGCGGATCGGGCGGGGTGGTGTCGTCGGGCGTCTGGCAGGCGGCGATCAGCGCCGCCGCGGGGATCGAGATCAAGGCTGTCGCGCGTCTCATCGGAAGTCACGCTAGCGGGTGTTCGACGTTCGGGTCACGGAGTCGGCTCGGGTGACCGGAATGTCGGTGAACGTCGGTAGCGTCTCGCGGTATGGCTGGACGGAATGTGGTCGACCCCGCGCAGGTGCGGGCGGCTGTGCTGGGTGTGGGGGAGTGGTTGCGGGATCCGGCGTTGCCGGTGCCGGGGCGGGGGGAGTTGGGGGCCGCGGTGAAGGGGACGGCGCGGGCCCTGGCGGGGAGTGCGCCGGGGCATTCGGTGGAGGTGCGGGTGCCGCCGTTCGTGGCCGTGCAATGCATCGAGGGGCCTCGGCATACCCGGGGGAATCCGCCGAATGTGGTGGAGACGGATGCGCGGACCTGGTTGTTGCTGGCTACCGGGCTGCTCGGATTCGACGACGCGGTGCGGGCGGGGGTGGTGAGCGCCTCGGGGACAAGGGCGGGGGAGATCGCGGGGTGGCTGCCGATCGTGCCGTTGCCCGCGCGGACCGACCCGGCTGCCGAATAGCGGCAACCGGGTCGCCGGCTCACGCGGCCGCGGTGTGCTTGCGGTGCAGGCCCTTGTAGTCGTAGTAGCGGGTGATGATCGTGCCGAGGACGACGGCGATCGCGATGCCGAGCAGCGACATCCAGATGCCGCGGTCGAGACCCGCCGCATAGCTGGCGTCGAAGTACAGGATCGAGCGGACACCGAGGAACACCTGGTGCATCGGCTCGAATTCGGCGAGCCACGCGAGGTAGGTCGGCGTCGCCTCGATCGGGACGGTACCGCCGGAGGACGGCAGACCGAGGATGACGAACAGGGTCAGGTTCACCAGCAGACCCGCGGTGCCCAGGGCGGCCAGCGTCATCAGCGCGGTCCAGCCGACCGCGATCATGGCGAGCACCGAGAACAGGAACAGGGCGAGCGGATTGTCGACCGGCATGCCCACCACCTTCGCCACCAGCAGGAACACCAGCGAAACGATCACCGCGACCAGCGCCGAAACCCCCCACTTGATGAGCAGGGTGTGAAAGCGCGAGATCGGGGTCGGCGGATAGTGCACGGACCAGGGGCCGTATTCGGTGGGCATGAAGCCGAGCTGGGAATCGACCATCGTGTGGATCACCATCGCCCCGACCATCCCGGCCAGCAGCAGGAGCAGGGAGAAGAAGAATGCCGTCAGGCCGATCCCGGTGCCGCTCGGCAGCGGACGGAATTCCTGCGCGACCACATCGATCGGGCTCTCGAGGGTGATCATGGCCGCGCCGGACACCTGCGGCGGCGGTGCGCCCGCCGGTGTTTCGGCCAGGGTCGCCCGTACCTGCTCGGTCAGTTGGAGCCCGACCTGCTTGTCGACCTCCGACAGCGCCCGGTCGCCGATGCGCTGCACGATCCCGACGCCGTAGGCGCCCATGCGCGGGTTGGTCTGCAGGGTGATGATCGGCCGTTCCATCTCGCCGGGCACGATGCTGCCCGTGCCGAGAATGCCCAGGCGTTTGCTGAAATCGCCGGGGATGATGATCGCGCCGTACACCTGTCCGGTGCGCAGCAACTGCTCGGCCTCCGATTTTCCGACGACGCGCAAGTCGATCTGATCGGCGGGCACGCCCGCGACGAGCGCATCCGCGACCTGCTTGCCGAAATCGACCTGCTTGCGCTGATCGCCCGAACCCATGACATCGCCGACGTCGGAATCGACGAGCGCGATCGGGAAGTCGTGCAGATTCTTCTCCGGGTCGGCGATATAGCCGAGGTACATGAAGCCGAGCAGTGCGGTGAGCACGGTCAAGACCGCGGTCGGCGCGAGCACGATGCGAGCCCAGTGACGCCGATTCAAGTTCGGTGTGGCGAACGTCGCTTCGCCGAGAGGTTTCTGGTCGGAATCAATCGGCTCCGCACCGGTGTTGTCGCTATGCGACCCGGTTCCACCGGCTGCAACGTGTGCACTGTCGTCCGTCGTCACGATGCGCACCGTAACAGCTCTGTGTGGCCGATCGGCGGGTTCGTGACCAGTGGATTGCTGCCGGGATGCGAGCGCGCGTACTACCCGCTGCGGATGACCCGTAGACTGACTAGTGCCCCCAGCCCGCCCGAACAGGGAGCAAACGGTGACCGACGTCGATCCCACGATCGTCCCCACGCCCAATACCCCCGACGAGATCGAACACGACCCTCGCGAGGAGTGTGGCGTCTTCGGCGTCTGGGCTCCCGACGAAGACGTGGCGAAGCTCACCTACTACGGCCTGTACGCCCTGCAGCATCGCGGGCAGGAGGCGGCCGGAATCGCCGTTTCCGACGGCTCCCAGATCCTGGTCTTCAAGGATCTCGGCCTGGTCTCCCAGGTCTTCGACGAGCAGACGCTCGCGGCAATGCCGGGGCATATCGCCGTCGGGCACTGTCGCTACTCCACCACCGGTGGCGTCACCTGGGAGAACGCGCAGCCGATCTTCCGCACCACCTCCGTCGGCTCCGGCCTGGCGCTGGGTCACAACGGCAACCTGGTGAACACCGCCGAATTGGCCGGTCGCGCACGCGAACTCGGCCTGATCGGCGCCGGTGTGATCGATGGCCGCCCGCAGATGACCGGCGCCACCTCCGACTCCGACATCGTCACCGCGCTGCTGGCGCACGCCTCGGCGGACTCCAGCATCGAGGCCGCCGCGATGGAGCTGCTGCCGCAGCTGCGCGGCGCGTTCTGTCTCACCTTCATGGACGAGCACACCCTCTACGCCGCGCGTGACCCGCACGGCGTGCGCCCGCTGGTGCTGGGCAGGCTCGACCGTGGCTGGGTCGTCGCGTCCGAGACCGCCGCGCTCGACATCGTCGGTGCCGCGTTCGTCCGTGAGATCGAGCCGGGCGAGCTGCTGGCCATCGACTCCGAGGGCGTGCGCTCCATGCGCTTCGCCAATCCCGAGCCCAAGGGTTGCGTCTTCGAGTACGTGTACCTGGCGCGCCCCGACACCACGATCGCCGGGCGCTCGGTGCACTCCACCCGCGTGGAGATCGGCCGCAAGCTGGCCAAGGAGCATCCGGTCGAGGCCGACCTGGTGATCCCGGTGCCAGAGTCGGGCACGCCCGCCGCGGTGGGTTACGCCCAGGGCTCCGGTATTCCGTACGGCCAGGGCCTGATGAAGAACGCCTATGTGGGCCGTACCTTCATCCAGCCCAGCCAGACGATCCGTCAGCTCGGCATCCGCCTCAAGCTCAACCCGCTGCGCGAAGTGATCCGGGGCAAGCGACTCATCGTCGTCGACGACTCCATCGTGCGCGGCAACACCCAGCGCGCGCTGATCCGCATGCTGCGCGAGGCCGGTGCGCTCGAGATCCACGTGCGCATCGCGTCGCCGCCGGTGAAGTGGCCCTGCTTCTACGGCATCGACTTCGCCTCGCGCGCGGAGCTGATCGCCAACGGCACCGGCGCCGACGACAGCTACGCCGACATGGTCGAGAACGTGCGTCGCTCCATCGGCGCCGACACTCTCGGCTACGTCTCCACCGAGGGCATGATCGCCGCCACCGAGCAGCCGCGCTCGCGCCTGTGCACCGCCTGCTTCACCGGCGACTACCCGATCGAACTGCCGCCGGAGGCCGCCATCGGCAAGAACGTGCTCGAGGGGATGCTCTCGGGCAAGGCCGAGTCGAAGCTGCTCGGTGAGAACGCCAACGTGGACGCACTGAGCCGTCCATAACACGTGTCGGCGGTAAAGACACGTTGCACTACGCCGCACCAGAGGGGCCGGACAGGATAAACCTGATCGGCCCCTTTTGTGTTGTGTACGAGAGTAATTCCGGTAACCGGCAATTTCGTAAGATTAGTTCATAACATGGCGGCAATAATTCGGACCATTTGAAACTGGGCGGTAATGGTTCACCTGTACGGTCCCTCGATATATCGCTAGCTCACCATGTAGTCGTCGCCCCTGTGATCCGGGTGCGACGGCTGCGCGGCGTTCGAGAATGGGACCTGATGTTGAACAAGGCACGAAGTACGCGCGCGAAACAAATTGCCGCAGTGGGTATTACCGCCGCTGTCGCCGCCGCGCTGGCCGGTTGTGGCTCCGGCCGCACCGATGAGGCGGGCTCCGGTGCGGGCCTGGTCGTCGGTACCACCGACAAGATCTTCTCGCTCGACCCGGCCGCGGCATACGACAACGGTTCGTTGCTGGTGGAGAACCAGATCTATTCGTATCTGCTGAACTTCGCACCGGGCGATACCACGCCCAAGCCCGACGCGGCGGAAAAGTGCGAATTCACCACTCCCACTGTGTACACCTGCAAGATCAAGTCCGGGCTGAAATTCGCCAGCGGTAACCCGCTGACCGCGAAGAGCGTGAAGTTCTCCTTCGACCGGATGGTGAAGATCAACGATCCGCACGGTCCCGCGTCGCTGCTCGGCAATCTCGAGAAGACCGATGTGGTCGACGATCTCACCGTCGCGTTCACGCTGAAGGTCGCCAACGATCAGACCTTCCCGACCATCCTGCCGACCCAGGCGGGCCCCATCGTCGACGAGGCGGTGTTCCCGGCCGACAAGGTGGCCACCGACGACGAGGTCGTCAAGGCCAAGGGCTACTCCGGCCCGTACACGATCTCGAGCTACGACAAGAACAAGCTCGTCGAGTACCAGGCCAACCCCGATTACCAGGGCATCCTCGGCACACCGAAGACCAAGACGGTGTCGACCAAGTACTACGCCACCTCCGACAACCTGAAGCTGGACCTGCAGAACGGCGCCATCGACGTCGGCTACCGCTCGTTCACCCCCACCGACATCGACTCCCTGCGGGCCGATTCCAAGGTGAAGGTCACCGACGGCCCCGGCGGCGAGCTGCGCTACGTGGTGTTCAACATGAACACCATGCCGGGCAACACCCCGGAGCAGAAGCTGGCCGTACGCAAAGCCTTCGCGTCCTCCGTCGACCGCGAGGCACTGGCCAACGGTGTCTACAAGGGCACCTATCAGCCCGCCTTCGGCTACGTGCCCGCCGGCATGGCGGGTGCGGCCGAGCCGCTCAAGGACCTCTACGGCGCCAAGCCGGACAAGGCCGCGGCCGCGAAGTTCCTCGCCGACGCGGGCGTGACCACCCCGGTGACGCTGAACCTGCAGTACAACCCCGATCACTACGGGTCGAGCTCCTCGGAGGAGTACGCGGCGGTCAAGTCGCAGCTGGAGGCCTCGGGTCTGTTCAAGGTGAACCTGCAGTCCACCGAGTGGGTGACCTACCAGAAGGAGCGCGCCTCCGACGGTTACCCGATGTACCAGTTCGGCTGGTTCCCGGACTTCCCGGACGCCGACAACTACCTGACGCCGTTCTTCGGCCCGAACAACTTCCTGCAGTCGCACTTCGAGAACCCCGGCATCAATGCCCAGCTCACCGCCGAGACCACCGAGGGCGACCCCACCAAGCGGGCCGAGTTGCTGAAGAAGATCCAGACCGATCTGGCGCAGAACTTCCTGCCGACCCTGCCGCTGCTCTCGGGTAAGCAGGTCGCGGTGTCGAAGCCGGGCGTCGACGGTGTCGATCAGACCCTCGACGGCTCCTTCAAGTTCCGGTTCACGGTTCTGAGCAAGTGAGTGACGTTGCTGCTGCGCCCGGATCACCGATCCGGGCGCGGCGTTTCGGGTGGATGCGCGGCGGGGGTTCCCGCCAGGTGGCTTTGCTGCGGTACCTGCTGATTCGGCTGTTGCTGATTCTGCCGACCGCGTGGTTGCTGGTGACAGTGGTGTTCTTCCTGATGCGGGTGATCGGTGACCCGATCAGCGCGGCCATGGGTGGTCGGCTGACCCAGGACCAGATCGAAGACCGCAAGGAAGCCGCAGGACTCAATCGCCCTATCCTGACGCAGTATTGGGAGTACATCACCGGCTTCCTGCACGGTGACTTCGGACGGACCCAGGACAACCAGGCGATCAGCGATGTGGTGATCACCTACGGTGCCGCCACCTTCGAACTGGTCTTCTGGGGTCTGCTCGTGGCGTTCGCGGTGGGTGTTCCGCTGGGCAGATACGCCGCGACACACCGGGATACGCCCTCGGACGCGTTCCTGCGGTTCTCCGCGGTGCTGGCCTACGCGGCACCGGTGTTCTTCGTGGGCATGCTGCTCAAGCTGATCTTCTCGGTATGGCTGGGCTGGTTCCCGGTCGGCGGCCGGGCCAGCACCGACGTAGAGCTCGCGCTGCAACATGTCTCGCCGAAGACGAACATCCTGATCATCGATTCGATCCTCTACGGCGAACCGTCCTATGTGCTCGACGTGCTCGAACACGCGGTGCTGCCCGCGGTGGCCCTTGGGCTGCTCACCGGCGGCATCTTCCTGCGGCTGGTGCGGGTGAACCTGATCCAGACGCTGCGCAGCGATTTCGTCGAGGCGGCGCGGGCGCGCGGATTGTCCACGCGGGTGGCCACCGGCAGGCACGCGGTGCGCAACGCGCTGATCCCGATCATCACGGTGATGGGCATGTGCATCGCGATGATGCTCGGCGGTGCGGTGCTCACCGAGACCACGTTCGAATGGAAAGGCCTGGGCTATCAGCTCGCCGAGTATCTGCGGGCGCGCGACTTCATCGCGGTGCAGGGCATCGTGGCGTTCATCGCGCTGGTGGTCGCGGTGATGAGCTTCGTCGTCGACGCCATCGTCGCGCTGATCGACCCGAGGGTGAGGTTCTGATGACTACCGCTGTGAAACGCCGGCGTCTGCCCGGCGCCGAACTGTTGTCGAAAACCTCGGGGCTGCAACGGGTCACCCTCATCACCGGCTTGGTGCTGGTCGGTGTGTTCGTGTTCGTGGCGGCGTTCGCGCCGTTGCTCGCGCCCTACGGGCTGGCCCAGAACTCCGCTGACGGAGTGGCTTTCGTGCCGCAGCAAGGTCCCTCGGCCGAGCACTGGTTCGGTACCTCGGTGCGCAGCGAGGACGTGCTCTCGCGGGTGCTGTTCGGCGCGCGCACCGCGCTGCTGGTGATCGCGATCTCGGTGACGCTGTCGCTGCTGATCGGCGTGCCGCTGGGGCTGCTGTCGGGGTTCGTGGGGCGCTGGGTGGACAAGACGCTGGTGCTGATCATGGACGCCATCTACGCGTTCCCGTCGCTGCTGCTGGCGATCGTGGTCTCGATCGTCGTCGCGGGCGGCACGTCGAGCAGTCTCGGCGGCATGCTGTCGGCGGCCATCGCGATCACGGTTGTCTATGTGCCGCAGTACTTCCGGGTGGTGCGCAACGCGACGGTCGCGGTGAAGACCGAGCCGTACGTGGACGCCGCCCGGGTGACCGGGGCGTCGACGACGCGAATCATGTTCCGCCACATCCTGTCCAACGTCACCGGCTCGCTGCCGGTGATCGTCACGATCAATGCCGCCGACGCCATCCTCACCCTCGCCGCGCTCGGCTTCCTCGGGTTCGGCATCGAACCCACCCAGGCCGCCGAGTGGGGCTACGACCTGAACAAGGCGCTCAACGATGTCTCCAACGGCATCTGGTGGACCTCGATCTTCCCCGGCACCGCGATCGTGCTGGTGGTGCTCGGGATGACGCTGGTCGGCGAGAGCCTCGACGAAACGCTGAACCCGCTGCTGCGCACCCGGCGTGCGGTCACCTCGGCAGACAAGGAAACAGTCGATGAGTGAAAAGACCGCCGCACTGGCTGTTTCGGGGTTGTCGGTCACTTTCTCGACCGACAGCGGGCCCGTGAACGCGGTACGCAACGTGTCCTACGAGGTGTTCCCCGGTGAGGTGCTCGCCATCGTCGGCGAGTCCGGGTCGGGTAAATCGGTGAGTTCGCGCACCGCCATCGGACTGCTGCCGCATTCGGCGTCGGTGCGCGGGCTGGTGACCATCGGCGACCGACCGGTCACCTCGATGACCGAACGTCAGCTCACCGCACTGCGCGGCGGCGAGGTGTCGATGGTGTTCCAGGAACCGGCGCGTGCGCTGGACCCGCTGTTCACCGTCGGTTTCCAGATCTGTGAAGCGCTGCGCGCGCACAGCGGGATGGGCCGAAAAGCCGCCAAGGCCAAGGCGATCGACCTGTTGCGCCTGGTCGGGCTGCCCGATCCCGAGCATCGCGTCGACTACTACCCGCACCAGCTCTCCGGCGGGCAGAAACAGCGCGTGATGATCGCGATCGCCATCTCGTGTGAGCCGAAGGTGATCATCGCCGACGAGCCGACCACCGCGCTCGATGTCACCGTGCAGGCCGAGATCCTGGAACTGCTGCGCGATCTGCGCGATCGGCTCGGCAGCGCGATCGTGCTGATCACCCACAACATGGGTGTGGTGGCCGACCTCGCCGATCGGGTGGTGGTGATGCGCGCGGGCGAGGTGGTCGAGCAGGCGCCGGTGCACGAGCTGTTCGCCAGCCCGAAGGCCGACTACACCAAGGCACTGCTCGATGCCGTTCCGCATCTCGGTGCGGCGACCATCGAGCGGCCCGTGATCGACCGGACCGTCGAGCCCGTGCTCGATGTGAAGGATCTGGTCGTCACGTTCCCCGGGCCGTTCGGCCGGCCCGCCTTCCGGGCCGTCGACGGCGTCAGCTTGCAGATCAGGCCGGGGGAGACCCTGGGGCTGGTCGGCGAGTCGGGGTCGGGCAAGTCGACCATCGGGCGCTGCGTGGCCGCGTTGCAACGGCCGAGCGAGGGGCACGTGCTGATTCGCGGGCAGGACATCGCGGATCTGTCCCAGCGCAAGCTGCGGCCGATCCGGCGGCGGTTCGGGTTCGTGTTCCAGGACCCGGCCGGATCCCTCAACCCCCGCCTGACCGTCGGCGAATGCGTCGCCGAGCCCCTGGTCGTGCACGGCATCGGTGACAAGGCGAGCATTCGCGCGCGGGTCAGGCACATGCTCGACGACGTGCAGCTGCCCGCGGGCACCGAGAACCGGTACCCGCACGAACTGTCCGGCGGGCAGCGTCAGCGGGCGAGTCTGGCGCGCGCGCTCGTGCTCGACCCCGATCTGCTCGTGGCCGACGAGCCCACCAGCGCGCTCGATGTGTCGGTGCAGGCGGCGGTACTCGAGCTGTTCGCCGAGTTGCAGCGTGGTTGCGGTTGGGCGTGTCTGTTCATCAGCCACGACCTCGCCGTCGTCGACCAGCTCGCGGACCGGATCATGGTCCTGCGCGAGGGATCTTGCGTCGAGGAAGGCGACAACGAACAGATCCTGCGCAACCCGCAGCACGAGTACACCCGCCGCCTCGTTGCCGCCGTTCCGGTCCCCGACCCGGTCGAACAGCGGCGGCGTCGCGCCGAGATCGCCGCCACATTCGCCACCGAACTGGAACAATGAGCTAGGAGCCGCACGACACCTGGACTGGCGGATCACATAGAGTTACTAGGCATCTATCCGCCGATTCGGTTTGGAGCTTTCCCCCACAATGACTGAACAGACACCCAGCGGTGCAGGCGCTTCCTACGCTGCGGCGGGCGTGAGCATCGAAGCCGGTGACCGCGCCGTCGAATTGTTCGGACCATTGGCCAGGAAGGCCAGCCGACCCGAGGTGCAGGGCGGTATCGGTGGCTTCGCCGGGCTGTTCGCGCTCAAGGGCGGATACCGGGAGCCGCTGCTGGCCGCCTCCACCGACGGTGTCGGCACCAAGATCGCCGTCGCCCAGGCCCTCGACAAGCACGACACCGTCGGCCTCGACCTGGTCGCCATGGTCGTCGACGACCTGGTGGTGTGTGGCGCCGAGCCGCTGTTCCTGCAGGACTACATCGCCATCGGCAAGGTCATCCCGGAGAAGGTCGCCGAGCTGGTCTCCGGCATCGCCGAGGGCTGCATCAAGGCCGGTTGCGCGCTGCTCGGCGGCGAGACCGCCGAGCACCCGGGTCTGATGGATCCCGATGACTACGACCTGTCCGCCACCGGCGTCGGCGTCGTCGAGGCCGACGCGGTCCTCGGCCCCGACCGGGTGCGTCCCGGCGACGTCGTGATCGCGATGGGCTCCTCGGGCCTGCACTCCAACGGCTACAGCCTGGCGCGCAAGGTGCTGCTCGACATCGATCGGATGTCGCTCACCGGGTACGTCGAGGAGTTCGGCCGCACCCTCGGTGAGGAACTGCTCGAGCCGACCCGCATCTACGCCAAGGACTGTCTCGCGCTGATCGCCGAAACCGACGTGCGCACCTTCTCGCACGTCACCGGTGGTGGCCTGGCCGCCAACCTGGCTCGGGTGCTGCCCGCAGGTCTGGTGGCCGAGCTGGATCGTGGCACCTGGAACCCTGCGCCGGTGTTCAAGATGATCGCTCAGCGCGGCCGCGTCGAGCGGATCGAGATGGAGAAGACGTTCAACATGGGCGTCGGCATGGTCGCGATCGTGGCGCCCGAGGACGCTGACCGTGCGCTGGCGGTGCTCACGGCCCGCCACATCGACTGCTGGACGCTGGGTGAGGTCAAGAAGGCCGCCGATGTCGAAGCGCCGCGTGCGGTGCTGCTGGGCGATCACCCCAGGTTCTGATCTCCGCTACGCACGAGAGCCGGGTCGCGATGGTCGCGACCCGGCTCTCGGTGCGTTCAGGGTTTGTTCCGGCCACTGAGTGGTTAACCCATACCCGGAGGGTTTTGACCGTCGGCTCGGGGTGGTCGGGGCCTCGAGGCGGCGAACACGACGAGCGTCCTGTGCATCGCACAGGACGCTCGTCGCGTATTCAGGTATTCGCCGTAACTGCTACTGCGAGCCTGTCGTCACTCACCTGAGAACGGCTGGAAGGGGGAGGCCGGTCGGCCTCCCCCTTCGTCGCTGTCAGGTCAGCGGCGCCAGCTGTCGTAGCCGTCGTCCTCGTCGTTCCAACGAGACGGCGACTCGTCCGCATCATGCTCATCGGACAGCACTGCACTACTCCTGGGTTGGGAGTAGGGCGAAGCATCGCTATCCGACAGCTCGCGCTGAAGGCTCGCGAAGTCCGTCGGCGCGGAGCTGTACTTGAGCTCACGTGCGACTTTGGTCTGCTTTGCCTTAGCCCGGCCACGGCCCATGGCTGACCCCCTCGCGTCACTGCGGGGCGGCCTGGGGTTTGTTGGCGGCCCCGTTCGAATTAATACTCTTCCTGACAGACACTTTAGCGTGTGTCAGGGCGTCGCGCTCCCAGGAGTGGGTGAAGACCTGTCGAAGCGCCCCGGTTTGCCCCTTCTTCGCCCAGACCGCCCGGTCTCAGATGACTCCCGGAATCGCGCGGATCACCCCGACTCTGGCGTCGCCGCCGAACACCGCGGTGGCCGCGAGCTGAGTGTGCTGATCGGTCCACTCGACGCCGAGTTCGCGCAGAATCGCCAGCGTCAGAGGCATCCGGGCCCGATCGTGACCGTCTTCGATCTTGTACGCGAAGGCCCTTCCGTCGGGTAGCGCGCCCGCGTGCACGCCGTCGGCGCCGATCTTGCAGAACAGTCCAGGGGTCGCCGACATGGCCAGCAGATCCGGGCCGCTCGTGCCGGAAATCACTCGTGGATTCGCCCGAACGGCATCGGCGATCCGGCGCGGCGCGGTGCCGGACTCGGCCGTGGTGAAGCCGGCGAAGGCGCGCGCGAGGTTGATCAGCGAGACGGGCACGATCGGCAGGCCGCAGCCGTCGATGCCCAGATCGGTCTCCGGTTCGCCGGTGACGTCGGCGACGGTGGCCAGGACCGCTTGCTGCAGCGGGTGCTCGATCTCGAGGTATCCGGTGCGCGGCCAATCGTTGATCGCGCAGGTCGCCAACATCGCGGCGTGTTTGCCGGAACAGTTCATGTACAGCGGGCTCGGACCCGCGCCGGTGATCGCGGCGGCGCGGGCCTTCTCCTCGAAGGGCAGGTCGGGTGGGCAGGCGAGGTCGCCGGCGGTGCAGCCGAAGCGATCGAGCAGGCGGCGGACGAGGGCGATGTGGTCGGGTTCACCGAAGTGGGAGGCGGTGGCGATGGCGAGTTCGTCGTCGTCGACGGGATCGAAACCGTTGCGCAGCAGGGCCAGTGCCTGCATCGGCTTGTTGGTGGAGCGCGGGAAGATCGGGCCGTGGATCTCGCCGAGTTCGAGGGTGGGGGTGCCGAAGGCGTCGAGGATGACGACGGATCCGCGGTGCACGCACTCACGGAAGCCGGATCGGACGACTTCGACCAGTTCGACACTCATGCTGTCTCCCTCGCTCGGGCGTCCTGCGTGGTTACGCGAGCTGCCGCCTCCGCGTGCTGACCGCTCATGCCTCGACCTCCGCGGCGACGGTTCGGGTTCGGGTGTGGCGGTCGATCTGCATGCGAACGTCGGCGGAGATGGTCGCCTCTTCCGCGCGCAGTCGTTCCAGGCGCACGGGGTCGGCGCCGGTGAACAGATCGCGCACGGTGATGCCGTGTTCGGGAACGTGGACGACGCGGACTTCGTCGCCCACGCCGATCGTGCCCTCGGTGAGCACCCGGAAGTAGGCGCCGGTATCGGATCGCAGCGCGAACCGTTTCACCCACCGCTGCTCGCCCGACCACTGCTGGAAGGTCGCGCAGGGCACCCGGGGCGCGCTGACCTCGAGCAGGGTGTCGCCGATCGCCCAGTGCGCGCCGAGCACCGCGTCGCTGACCGGCAGGCCGGTCAGGCGCAGGTTCTCGCCGAACCAGCCCGCGGGCAGTTCGCGGTCGAGTTCATCCGCCCAGCGGCGGGCGTCTTCGTCGGCATAGGCGTAGACGGCCTGGTCGATGCCGCCGTGGTGGGCGGTGTCGCAGACGTGGTCACCGTGCAGACCGAGGGCGGCCACCGCTACCCGGCCGTCGACCGGACGCTTGTCGATGGCGGTGCGACCGACGCGGGTGCGCACCTCGATCTCGGCGTGGACGACGCACACGGCCTCGACGCGGCCGGTATCGCCGACGCGCATGACCGGACGGTTCATCGCCCGCGCAACCGGTTGACGGCGGCGCGCCCCGCCTGCTCGGTGTCGTCGGCGGGGACCGAGTCGGGGTCGATGGCCGCGGCCATGCTGCCGACCACCAGTTCGGTGCCCGCGGGGACCGAACGCTTGATCAGAGCCAGGGCGATCGGGCCGAGTTCGTAGTGGTCGACGACAGTGCCGAGGCGGCCGACGGTGCGGCCGCCCGCGGTCACGTCGTCACCGGTGGCCGGGCGCTCGTCGGCCGAGCCGTCGAGGTGCAGCAGCACCAGATTGCGCGGGGGCTTGCCGAGGTTGTGGACCCTGGCCACGGTTTCCTGGCCGCGGTAGCACCCCTTGTCGAGGTGGACGGCCCCGTGCTCGTCGATGCCGCCGATCCAGCGGGCCTCGTGCGGGATGGTGCGTTCGTCGGTGTCCACGCCGATGCGCGGCCTCAGTGACGCCACGCGCAGCGCCTCGTAGGCCCACATACCCGCCGGTGCGACACCGCCTTGGGTGAGCTTGGTCCACCAGGCCGAGAGCTCGGCCCGGGGCACGATCAGATCGAAGGAGTTCGGCATCCGCCGCAGGAAGCCACCACCGGGCAGCGCGACCGCTCCGTAGATCTCTGGCAGTTGCGCGATGCCGAGAGCATCGAGCAGCGTGTCCACTCGCGGGCCCAGCAGGCTCAGCACGGCGTGATCCGGCGCGTCCTCGGGCTTGGCGTCGGCCCAGAAGACCATCTTCTGGAGGAACGCCAGCAGCTCGGCGCCGCGGTCGGCCTCGGTATCGAGCCACAGGGTGCCGTCGAGGTCGGTGAGAACGAAGTGATTGAGGACCCGGCCGTTGAGATCGAGGTCGAGAGTCTCGGCGCTGTGCCCGTCGGGTAGCGCGGCGATGTGCTGACTGGTGATGGTGTGCAGCCAGCTCAGGCGCTCGGCGCCGGTGATCGTGGCGACGCTGCGATGGGAGCGATCCACGACCGCGACCCGCTCCGCGGCGGCCTTCTGCTCACCGAACGGATCACCGTAATGCCAGGCGACCGCGGCGTCCGGGGTATCGGGTGCACCCGCGACGGCACCCGGAGTATGGAGAACAGGACTGGGGGAGACGACCTGTGACACGACACCCACTGTAGGCGCGTCTGCCGACACGCGCCGCACGTGGTCGTCTTCGCGGCGCGCGTCGCGAGCTCGATTCGGAGCAGCCATAGGCATAACAGAGCGATAACGCCTACGCTCGGCGCATGGGAGAACGGGTACTTGTGACACTCGACGGGACGGTCGCTGACGCGAACGTGCCGTCGCTCTATGCCGACGACATCGGCGCACTTCGCGGCGATGGCGTATTCGAAACGATTTTGGTGCGCGGCGGCACGGCCACCGCGCTGGAATTCCACCTGGCGCGGCTGCGCCGCTCGGCGCAGGCACTGGAACTGCCGGAGCCGGGCCTGTCGAGGTGGCGCACCGCGGTGGAACTGGCCGTGAAGGAATGGGGCTCGGAAGAGGAAGGAATGTTGCGGCTGATCTACACGCGCGGCCGCGACTCGGAATTCGACGCGCCGCGCTCGGAGCTGGCACCGGAGGATCCGCAACCCACCGCGTATGTGCTCGTCTCCCCGGTACCCGCGCGGGTCGCGACGGCGCGCGCCGAGGGCGTGAAGGTGATGTCGCTGGCGCGCGGCATCTCGGTCGACCTCGCGCAGGCGGCGCCGTGGCAGCTGCTCGGCGCGAAGACGCTGTCGTACGCGACCAACATGGCCGCGCTGCGGTTCGCGCGGCGGATGGGCGCCGAGGACGTGATCTTCCACAGCACCGAACACAAGGTTCTCGAGGGCCCGCGCTCGACGGTGGTGATCGCTCGCGGCAAGCAGCTGATCACCGTGCCCGCCAAGAGCGGCGTCCTGCCCGGCGTCACGCAGCGTGCGCTGTTCAACGTGGCGGAGAAGTCCGGCTGGGAGTGCAAGTACCAGACACTGTTCACCGCGGACCTTTTCGACTGTGACAGCATCTGGCTGCTGTCGAGCATCACCCTCGCCGCTCGAGTGAACCAGCTCGACGGCATTCGCTTGTCGGCGCCCGACAACGCTCAGGAGATCATCGACATGGTCGACCTCGGGATCGACCGGCCGGGGACCATCGGAGACTGGTGATCCGTGTGTGGGGCACGGGTGGGCGTGCCCCTGCGGGAAGGGTTTCCGCGGGCCGTGGCGGTTGTCACGCTCGAACGGGGTGATTCCGGGCGTACGATCTACTACAAGTCGTCGTAGTAGATCGGTGGAGGTCGGATGGACACCCTTGATGTCTCCCGGTGGCAGTTCGGGATCACGACCGTCTACCACTTTCTGTTCGTTCCGCTGACCATCGGACTCGCGCCGCTGATCGCGATGATGCAGACCGCGTGGGTGATCACCGGCAACGAACGCTGGTACCGGCTGACCAAATTCTTCGGCAAGCTGTTCCTGATCAACTTCGCCCTCGGCGTCGCGACGGGCATCGTGCAGGAATTCCAGTTCGGGATGAACTGGAGCGAGTACTCCCGCTTCATCGGCGACGTCTTCGGTGCGCCACTGGCGCTGGAAGCGCTGATCGCCTTCTTCATGGAGTCGACGTTCATCGGGTTGTGGATCTTCGGGTGGACCCGGTTGCCCAAGCTGGTGCATTTGGCGACCATCTGGATCGTCGCCATCGGGGTGAACGCGTCGGCGTATTTCATCATCGCCGCCAATTCGTTCATGCAGCATCCGGTGGGAGCCCGGTACAACCCCGAGACCGGACGCGCTGAGCTGGAAAGCATTGCGGCGCTGCTGACCAACAACACGACATTGGCCGCGTTCCCGCATGTGGTCGCGGGCGCGTTTCTCACCGCGGGCACTTTCGTGGCGGGTATCGCCGGCTGGTGGATGGTGCGCAACGCGCGCAGCGGCGATGCGGTGAAACGCGAAGAGGCGCGGACGATGTGGCGGCCGGTAGGGCGATTCGCCCTCGTGGTGGTGGCGCTCTCCGGCGTCGCCTTGATCTTCACCGGCGATATTCAAGGCAAGCTGATGTTCGAACAGCAGCCGATGAAAATGGCTTCGGCGGAATCGTTGTGCCACACGGCGACCGACCCCGATTTCTCCGTTCTCACCGTGGGCACGCACAACAATTGCGACGGTGTGATCCACGTGCTCGAGGTGCCCTATGTGCTGCCCTATCTCGCCAAGGGCGAATTCAGCGGGGTGACGCTCGACGGTGTGGTGGATCTGCAGAAGACCTACAACGTCGCGTACGGGCCAGGGGACTACCGGCCCAACCTGTTCGTCACCTACTGGTCCTTCCGCGCCATGATCGGGCTGGCAGGCGGGTCGGTGCTGCTGCTGTTGGCCGGGTTCTGGGTGACGCGCGGTGGCCGGGTGCCGGATCAGCGATGGTTCTCCTGGCTGAGCCTGCTCGCGATCCCCACACCGTTCCTGGCCAACAGCGCGGGCTGGGTGTTCACCGAGATGGGCCGTCAGCCGTGGGCGGTGGTGCCCAATCCGACCGGCGATCCGAATATTCGAATGACGGTGCAGCAGGCGGTCTCCGAACACTCGGCCGGGACCGTGATGTTCTCGCTGGCGGTGTTCACGCTGCTCTACGGTGCGCTCGCGGTGGTGTGGTTCTACCTGATGCGACGGTATGTCGTCGCCGGGCCGGACACCCACGTGCACGCCGAGAGTTCGGACAGCACGGACACTCCCCAACTTTCCTTCGCGTACTAGGAGCCGACGATGGATCTGCAACAGTTCTGGTTCCTCCTGATCGGTGTGCTGTTCACCGGCTACTTCGTGCTCGAGGGATTCGACTTCGGTGTCGGCATGCTGATGCCGATTCTCGGCAAGGGGTCCGATACCCGCAGGCGCGTCGTGCTCAATACGATCGGCCCGGTCTGGGACGGCAACGAGGTGTGGCTGATCACCGCCGCCGGTGCGCTGTTCGCGGCGTTTCCCGAGTGGTACGCCAGCATGTTCTCCGGGTTCTATCTGGCGCTGCTGCTCCTGCTCGTCGCCTTGATTCTGCGGGTGTGCGCGATCGAATACCGGGGCAAGATCAACGATCCGACCTGGCGGGCCTGGTGCGATATCGGGATCGGGATCGGGTCGTGGATTCCCGCACTGGCCTGGGGCTGGGTGTTCGCGAACATGGTGCGGGGCGTGCCGTTGAACGCGGACCGGCAGATCGCCGGTTCGGTCGCGGATCTGCTCAGCCCGTACGCCTTACTCGGCGGGCTCACTACCGCTGTTCTCTTCGCGCTGCACGGTGCGGTGTTCCTGGTGCTCAAGACAGCGGGCGAGGTTCGCACCGATGCCTTGCGGATGGCCAGGCTGCTGCTGATTCCCACCGCGGTGGTGGTCGGCGGATTCGGATTGTGGACGCAACTCGCCTACGGCGCCGGGTGGACGTGGATCGTGCTGGTGACTGCCGTGCTCGGGCTCGCGCTAGCCGCGGTGGCGAATTTCGCGGGGCGTGACGGCTGGGCTTTTGTCGGCACGACGCTCGGTGTGGTCTCGGCGACGGTGTTGATCATCGGGTCGATGTATCCGAATGTGCTGCCGTCGACCACCAGCCCGCTCTACGACCTCACCATCCACAATGCGTCCTCGTCGCCGTATACGTTGAAGGTGATGAGCTGGGCGGCGTTGCTCGCTACGCCGGTGGTGTTGATGTATCAGGGGTGGACCTATTGGGTTTTCCGGCAGCGGATTCGGGTGGAACAGATTCCGCCGCCGGTGGGTCTGCCGCGCAGCGGTAAGGGCTGACAGATGGCGTCGGCCCCGTCTCGGGAAATCGTCGCTCGCGAAAGGTCGGACGCTGTGGTGTCGGAGAGCTTGTCGCAGGAGGGACCCGAGCCGGGCGCGGTGACGCCGACACGGTCGAGGCGCGGCCCGGTGGATCCCCGGTTGTGGCGGTACGCGCGGTCGGCGCGGCCGCATCTGGTGATCGCTGTCGCGCTGGCGCTGGTGATCACAGCGACGATCGTGGTGATCGCCATTGTGCTGGGGCGGGTACTCGCCGGGGTCATCACGGATCCGGGCAAGCGTGAGTTCGGTACGTGGACCACGGAATTGGTGGTCCTTGCGGTGGCCGTCGCGGTGCGGGGGCTGGCGAGTTGGTGGCAGGCGCGGTTGGCTCATCGGGCCGGAAGCGCGGTGGTCGCGGAGCTCGAGACGGCGGTGCTGCGGGCCGGCGCCGAGCTGCCGCCACGGGAACTCGACGTGCGGCGAACGGAGATCGCGGTCGTCGTCGGCAACGGTCTCAGTGGGTTGCGTGGGTGGTTCACCGGCTATCTGCCCGCGCTGTTGCTGGCCTGTCTGGTTCCGCCGGTGGTGCTGGTGGTCATCGCCCTGCACGACCGGACCTCGGCGCTGATCGCGGTGATCACCGTGCCGTTGATCCCGGTGTTCATGGTGCTGATCGGGCTGCTCACCCAGGGGCGAGCCGAGGCGACGCTCGCCGCGACCACGCGGTTGTCGGACCAGATCCTCGACCTTTTCGCGGGCATGCCCACTTTGCGTGCGCTCGGGCGTGAGGGTGCGGACGGACCCTCGATGGTTGATCAGGTGCAGGCCCTCGGCGATTCGCTGCGGCAGCGGACCATGCGCGCGCTGCGGATCGCGTTCCTTTCCTCGATGGTGCTGGAAAGTCTCGCGACGCTGAGTGTCGCGTTGATCGCGGTCGCGATCGGGCTGCGGTTGGTGTTCGGCGAGATGGCGTTGTACAGCGGCCTGGTGGCGTTGATTCTCGCGCCGGAGGTGTACTGGCCGCTGCGGCAGGTGGGGGAGAAGTTCCACGCGGCGCAAGACGGAATGGCAGCCGCTGACCGGGCTTTCGCGGTACTCGAACCGGCCCGGCGGGCCGAGTCGGCGCCTCCTCGCGCCGCCTGGGGCGAGGTCATCGCCTCCGGTAGCCGCACGGCGGACGTGGCCGAACTGACTGATGCGGGTGTCGGGCCGGCGCGAATCAGCTTGCGTGGGCTGTCTGTTGCCGCCAGAACGGGCACCGCGCCCGATCGATTGACGGCCGTGCTCGAACCCGGAATGGTGACCGTCCTGACCGGGCCGAACGGGTGCGGGAAATCGACTACGCTGCAGGCGATTCTGGGGCTGGTCGAACCCGACGAAGGCGCCGTCTTCGTCGACGGTACCGATGTTCGTGAACTCGACCTCGACAGCTGGTGGAGTCGGATCGCCTGGTTGCCGCAGCGGCCGGTGCTGGTTCCCGGGACATTGCGCGAGAATGTCGAGTTGCTCGGGGCCGTCCCGGATCCGACCGTCGACGATCTTCGATCCGTCAGTGCCGCAACGGGATTCGAGAGCGTGCTGGCCGAGCTCCCCGACGGCTGGAACACCGTCGTCGGTCAGAACGGCACCGGCCTGTCCCTGGGCCAACGCCAACGCCTAGCCCTCACCCGCGTCCTCGCCGCCCACCGCCCGATCCTGCTCCTCGACGAACCCACCGCCCACCTCGACCCCGAGAGCGAGCAGCGCGTGCTCACCACCCTGCGCGAACACGCCGCCGCCGGTGCGACCGTTGTGGTCGTCGCCCACCGTCCGACCGTGCTGGCAGCGGGCGATGTGGTGATCGACGTCGTCGCGGCGCACACGCCTGCAGCGGTCGCTCCGGATTCGGAGGCTACGGGCAACTCCGCACCTGTCACCGACACCGACACCAGTCGACCGGCTTCTGCCCGCACGGTCGGCGCCTCAGATCCCGTGGCAGCGAGCGAACCCCCGCCTGGTGCCGACTCGGAACCACAGCGCGCGGTGGGCTCCTCCGGTGAGTCGGCCGGTCGCGCGTACGGAGTGGAGGTCTCATGATCGGCGATCTGCGGGAGATGTGGCGGCTGCTCGCGTTGTCGCCCGCGCGGGTCACGGTGGCGATCGCCTGGGGCGTGGCGGCGTTGGGCAGTGGGCTCGGGTTGGCGGCGCTCGCCGCGTGGTTGATCGCGCGGGCCTGGCAGATGCCGCCGGTGCTGGATCTGAGCGTCGCGGTGGTCGCGGTGCGGGCACTGGGCATCTCGCGGGGGTTGTGCCGGTACCTGGAGCGGCTGGCCACCCACGATGTGGCTTTGCGGGCGATGACGACAGCTCGCACGTCGGTGTATCGCACGCTGGCGCAGTCGGATGTCCGGTGGTGGCGAGACCGGAACAGCTCGTCGGTTGCGCCGACCGGTGTGGCGGACCACGCGGGCCCTGTCGGCAGCACGGGGCGTGCGCTGCGGCGCGGGGATGTGCTTGTCCGGACCGGCGCTGACATCGACGATCTCGGGGCGGTGGTTGTCCGGGTGTTGGTGCCCGTGGCGGTCGCGGTGGTGTTGTCGCTGGCCGCGGTGGGGCTGATCGCGATCATTTCGCCCCTGGCCGCGGTGATCTTGGCTGTCGCGCTGGCGGTTTCGGGGATCCTCGCGCCATGGCTGTCGGCGGCGGCCGCGCGGGAGGCAGAGCGGGCGGTGCGAGCCGATCGGGCCGAGTTCGCCGCCGGGGCGCTCACGGTACTCGATCACGCTGCCGAGCTGCGCGTCGCGGGGCGGCTGGATGCGGCACTCGCCCTGGCGGACAGGGCTTCTCAGCGGGCGGTGACCGCGGAGGATTCGGCTGCCTCGCGCAGCGCGTGGGCGGCCGCGGCCACTCCGCTGTCGATCGGGGTGAGCGCGTTCGGTGCGCTGCTGGTCGGCATCGCCGCCTACGGGTCGACCGGCGGACTGCCCGGCGGCATGACTCCGATGGCTTTGACGATTCTGGTGCTGGTCCCGCTGTCGGCCTTCGAAGCCGTGGGCATGCTTCCCGCCGCCGCGACCACCCTCACCACTTCCCGTGCGGCTCTGCACCGCCTCCGTGGCATCTCGGCAGGAACCCGCGGCACTGCCGGTGCCGACAGTGCCGACAGTGAGCGCCGCGAGTGGGCGGCGGTCGAGCCTGCTCCGGCTGACCTCGACTCCGCGGGAGTTCGAGAACGCGCGCGGTCGGTGGTTCCCGGGGGACCGGTAACGAGTCCATGGGCCACGGCCCGGCGGACACCGATGCCCGAAGGGTCGCGGGTGGTTGTCGTCGGGCCCAGTGGGGCGGGGAAGACAACGTTGCTGATGGCATGGGCGGGCCTGTTCGATACGCCCCGGGACGGTGTCACGTTCTTCGCGGAGGACGCGCATCTGTTCGGCACCTCGATTCTCGAGAACCTGCGAGTCGCGCGTGGCGACCTCACCCTCGACGAGGCCGAAAGCGCTCTGCGCACAGTCGGTCTCGGGCCGTGGCTGGATACGCTGCCGGACGGTCTGCACACCTCGCTCACCGCGGGCGCGGCCGCCGTATCCGGTGGTCAGCGCCGCCGCATCCTGCTGGCCCGCGCCCTCGTCGCCCCCGCGCACACCCTGCTCCTCGACGAGCCGACCGAACACCTGGCCGCCGCCGAAGGCGATCAACTTCTGCTCGACCTCCTCGACGCGGACAGCGGTCTCGTAGCTGCGGATCGCACCGTTGTCGTTGTCACCCACCAACTCCCGCGCGGGCACAGAGCCGGCACCGTCGTCACCGTCGATGCGACCGGCACCTGCCACATCGAGCATCATCACGCCACGACATCTTCGGCAACCTGACGCATTCACCCAGGTCAGAACCGCAATTAAATCAATTGCCGAGCGCGCCGAGCGCGGATAGATTCATCAGTACACAAGAGAGGAGGTGGTCTGAAGAATGTATGTTCATCGGATGCGTGAGGTGGCTGCCCGCTAGCAGCTCCACTGCGGGAGATTCCCCAGCGGTGCGCTGAGCGAATCCCAGGCAGTCACCCGACCCCCGAGCCCCCGGAAGATCCAACCGGGACCATCGCGTTCACAGATCGCGGTGGAACGGCTCGGGGGTCGCTCCATTTCCCGACGAGAACGGCCCGCCCAGATCAGATCTGGGCGGGCCGTTCTCGAAGAATCTCAGCCGATGTAGCGGACCAGCCGCGCCGACAGGCGGGGGACGAGCGCGCCGTCGGGGTCCACGCGTTCTTCCACGTAGGCGAGGTCGCCGTTGTCGACGATGCCGTAGAGGCGTTTGGCGCCGCCCACCACCGCGCCGGAGGTGCTGCGGATGGAGACGTCGGTCGCGAGCTCCCAGGAGGCCTGGTTGCGGGCCTTGCCGTAGTACAGCTCGATGACGCCGTTGCTGTGGGTGAGCAGGAGTTCGAGCAGCTCGTCGGTGCCCTCACCGCCGACCCGCCAGTAGCCGCTCTCGCGCAGGTCCAGGCCGGTGTACTTGCCGTCCGCGTCGAGCTTCCAGGTCTGCGATTCCCAGGCCAGGTAGTCGCCGCCGTCGTGGGAGACGATGATCTGCTGGCCGAAGCGGTAGTCGCCCTCGGCGGGGTGGTGGCCTTCGCCCTCGCCGCGCCACACGCCGACCAGCGGCAGCAGGGCCAGCATGGCGTGGTTCAGATCCGGGCCGAGGCGCAGATTGGCCGTGTCCTCGGGCAGGGGGAGGCCGGGCAGCACCGAAATGTTTCGGGCGCCGGTTTCCTTCGCCCGTTCGGCGGCGACGTTGACTGCTTCGTCGCCGCTACGACGCTCGGCCGGAGCGTCTTGCTCTGTGCTCGCTCGCTCGGCCTGTTCGTTACCTTCGCCAGCGAGCCCGCTCATGACTCGGTGAAGAGCCGGTAGAAGACGTACAGGCCGAACCAGCCGATGAGAATCGACACGGCGACAAGGAGTACCTCGAAGAAGATGACCACAATCGGAGTCTAGCCAGTCCTCGTAACAGATACGAAAACGGCCCTGGTAGTTCCCGCACAGGAACTACCAGGGCCGTTGTGAGCTTCTTACTTGGCGACCGCGACGTCGACGGCGTGAATGCCGGCGCCCTCGGGGCTGATCTCGGCGGAGCCGTTGCCCGACGAGCTCAGCGCGCGCAGGGTCCACGAACCCGGCGCGGCGAAGAAGCGGAAATCACCGGTGCCGGAGGCCACGACCTCGGCGGTGAAGTCACCGTTGCCGTCGAGCAGACGCACGAACGCGCCGCCGACGGGCTGGCCGTCGGTGCTCAGGACACGGCCGGTGATGACCGTTTCCTTCTCCACATCGACGCCGGCCGGAATGGCCTGACCCTGGGTAGGTGCTGCACACATATTGATTACGCTCCCAACTCGATAGGCGCTCCGACGAGGGAACCGTATTCGGTCCAGCTGCCGTCGTAGTTCTTGACGTTCTGGTGGCCGAGCAGCTCCTGCAGCACGAACCAGGTGTGCGAGGAACGCTCGCCGATGCGGCAGTAGGCGATGGTCTCCTTCTCGCCGTCCAGGCCCGCGTCCTTGTACAGCTCGGCCAGGTCGGCGTCGCTGCGGAAGGTGCCGTCCTCGTTCGCGGCCTTGCTCCACGGCACGTTGATCGCGCCCGGGATGTGGCCGGGACGCTGGCTCTGCTCCTGCGGCAGGTGCGCGGGGGCGAGGATCTTGCCCGAGAACTCGTCGGGGCTGCGCACGTCGACCAGGTTCTTGGTGCCGATGGCCGCGATGACCTCGTCACGGAACGCGCGGATGCTCAGGTCGGGAGCGGCGGCCTTGTACTGGGTGGCCGGGCGCGAGACCGCGTCACGCGAGAGCGGACGACCGTCGAGCTCCCACTTCTTGCGGCCGCCGTCGAGCAGCTTGACGTCGTTGTGGCCGTACAGCTTGAAGTACCAGTAGGCGTAGGCCGCGAACCAGTTGTTGTTGCCGCCGTAGAGCACCACGGTGTCGTCGTTGCCGATGCCACGCGCCGAGA
The DNA here is from genome assembly GCF_042794235.1 of Nocardia sp. NPDC056541. Taxonomy (NCBI): domain Bacteria; kingdom Bacillati; phylum Actinomycetota; class Actinomycetes; order Mycobacteriales; family Nocardiaceae; genus Nocardia; species Nocardia sp. NPDC056541. The sequence goes on along the minus strand of NZ_JBHTUD010000006.1, from coordinate 151,602 downwards.
GCAGGTCGGAGAACTGCTCCTGGTTCACGAAGTCGCGACGGACCTGATCCTGCAGGTCGGTCTTCCAGTCAAGGCGGATGGCGCCTTCGATGTGGCCACCCTCGTAGGCGGAGGTGTCCTCGTCGACCTCGACGAAGACGACGCCGGGGGCGTTGAGGTTCTCTTCGGCCCAGTCAACGGAGACCAGGACATCGGAGCGAGCCATGTTGTTCCTTTCAGAGACGTGCAAGGGGGTCAGTTCGGTGCCGGGGCTGGTGACCGGCGGAAGCGAGCTACCAGGGGATAGATCTGGCAACCCAGGCAGACCCCGAACGCCGCGTTCAAGAACGCCGCGAACAGGGCGAAGCCGGCGAACACCGCGCCGACGATCGAGGAGCCGAGCGCGAAGCCCAGCAGGGAGAGACCGGCGAACACGAAGCCGAGCGCTTGCGCGAAACGCAGCGGCGGCACGGGCTCGGTCTCGGTGGGCGGACCGAAGCGCTCTGCGACGAACGCGGCGTAGATCCGGCCGTAAGGGTGCTTGGCGGGGCCGCTGATCGCGCCGATCGCGAAGACGACGGCCTGCAGGCCGATCAGGATCGCGGCCGCGGCGGTCGAGAAGGCGGCGACGAGAAGCACGAGAACCAGCACGCCGGTGGTGATCCAGGCCACGAAACGCGGCCCGCGGACATCGACGCGAGGGGGAGATTCAGAGGAACGGGTCATTGTGCGAACTCCTGGGCTTTGTGTAAGTCAGGGGGATCTGCCTGGTCACCGGGGGATCCAGAGGATCACTCGCACGGCGGGCATAGATCGACGTCAGAAATCTCGGGAGAGAAAAAGCCGATCGGTCAGCAGCACAGGCAGCAACAACCACCGAGGCGACACAGATCAACTGTGCGGCGTCGGGTGAGCATCAGCTCGTGGTCGGTTTGCACGAGAAGTAGTTTACCCGGTCTCACCGGAGAATGTCTCGGCCCCCCTGGATATGGGGCTAGATCACACCGTCAGGGGCTCGAGGGCGGTGCGCAGGTCGCCCGCCTTGGGAACGCCGGAGATGCGGAAGCGCTCCTTGCCCTCGGCGTCGAAGACGAAGGTCGTCGGCAGCGAGAGGACATTGAGCTCGCGGGCCAGCGCGGGATCGGCGTCGATGTCGATCTCGATGTCGCGCGGGGCATTCGGGGACTCCGACAGGTCGGCGGTGACGCCGGCGACGACCCGGCGGACCGCGTCACACGGGCCGCACCAGTCGGCGGAGAAGTGCAGCACCGCGGGGGCCGCACCGGTCACACCGGCGGCGTCGAGCAGGCGGGCGCGCTGATGGGTCTCGGGGTCGAGGGTGGCGGGACGAACCTGCCCCTGCCTGCGCGACAGGTAGAACCCGACCGCGACGGCGGCCGCGATGACGGCGGCCAGAATGACGATCTCGATCATGGTTGCTGCAATCGGTCCAGGTCGATGGTGACGTTGCGGCCGACACCCTCGACGACGATCTGGCCGCCGAGCGCCGACACCTCGGTCGGTGCGACACCGAACGGCAACTCCTTGATATCGATCGTACGGCTGAAGCGGGCGAGCACTGCGGCGTGATCGGTCTCGGGGATCTTCGAATCGGTCTTGACCGCGGCGGTGGTGTCGACCGTGCTGGTGGTGTCGGTGTAGAAACCGGTCGCCTGGATCCGGACCTTGTCGCCCTCGAGCAGCAGGTCGGCCTGGATCTGCACCGGCACCCGGGTCGCGGAACTGGACGGGGTGACACCGGCGGGCAGGACGCGGCCGTTCGCCGCGGTGGGCAGGGTGCCCTTGAGGACGAGGACGCCCGCGGTGGTCATTCCGGACCCGCCGGAGCCACCCGTGCCGTCGGACTTGTCGGCCGGCGGGGTGTGGACCTGCAGGTCCGGGATGCCGAAGAGTTTGCCGAGTTCGGTGGGCTCGAAACGCATCAACGCGTCGATCCGGTCGACCTGCGCCGTGCGCGCCGCGCCGTCGAGCAACTCGCTGGCCGTGGCGTGCAAGCCCTGCAGCTTGGCCTCGATGCCGACCTCGCCGGGGATGTCGGGCCGCACGGCGCGGGCACGGATCGTCACGTCGTCGTAGCGGCCGCTCATCGCCTGGGCGGCGAACGGGAATCCGTGGAACGTGACTTCCGGGTCGGCGGACAGATCCGCGCCCGCCCGCAGTTGACGGGAGACGTGGTACTCCGAATAGGCGGCGGCGCCGAAATCGATGACCACCGCCAAACCGGCCAGGCAGAGAAGCCCGATGATCAGCTTGCGCATGCTGTGACACTAGCGGCTGGCGTCGCGGGTCGCGGGCCCCTGGTCCCTCCGAGGCGAGGGCGAAGAACACAAAACGGACGCCGTGTTGCGAGGTAGTGGCTGTAGAGGCGCTAATGTTGCACACGACTTAACCTGTGTTTCGGCGACGTAGCTACGCGGCTGCTGTCGTCCGCGGAGCAACGAGATAGGAGGAGAGCCCCATGGAGCTGCTCCTACTGACCTCCGACCCCAACCCCGACGCGGTCCTGCCGTCGTTGACGCTCTTGGCGCACAACGTCCGGCCCGCGCCGACCGAGGTGTCGTCCTTGCTGGAGGCGAGTAGCGCCGATGTCGCGCTGGTCGACGCCAGAACCGACCTGGCCGCCGCGCGCGGTCTGTGCCGACTGCTGGGCAGCACGGGGTCTTCTGTTCCGGTGGTCGCGGTCCTGACCGAGGGCGGCTTGGTGGCCGTCAACGCGGACTGGGGCCTGGACGACATCCTGCTGCCCGGGACCGGCCCCGCCGAGCTCGACGCGCGCCTGCGGCTGCTGGTCGGCCGCAACGGTGGAGTGGCCAGCCCGGAGAACACCGGCAAGATCACCCTGGGTGAGCTGGTGATCGATGAGGGCACCTACACCGCGCGCCTGCGTGGCCGCCCGCTCGACCTCACCTACAAGGAATTCGAGCTGCTCAAGTACCTCGCGCAGCACGCGGGCCGGGTGTTCACCCGCGCCCAGCTGCTGCAGGAGGTCTGGGGCTACGACTTCTTCGGTGGCACCCGCACCGTCGACGTGCACGTGCGGCGTCTGCGCGCCAAGCTCGGCACCGAGTACGAGTCGCTGATCGGGACCGTGCGCAACGTCGGTTACAAGGCGGTGCGCCCGGCACGGACGGCCACAGCCAAGGGTGAGCCCGCGGTGACCTTCGTCGACGAGGACATCGACGGCGACGACTCCTTCGCCCCGCTCAACGGCACCGCGCAGTAGCAGCGCACCAGGAGGATGGCGATGCCGGATACAGCAACCTTGACCTGGGCTGCTCAGATCGAGCCCGGTACCGCGAACACGGTGCGGGCCCTGCTCGAACGCGCGGCCGACCTCGACGGTGTCGCTCCGGTCTCGGAGCAGGCGGTGCTGTCGCTCGCCGAAGCCGATCCGTCGACCCGGCACGTGCTGGCGCTACGCGGGGGCGAATTGGTGGGTTACGCGAATCTCGTTGCGGCACATGACGATCACCCCGCGATGGCCGAGGTCGCCGTCGACCCCGCCGCCCGTGGCGCCGGTATCGGCACGGACCTGGTCCGTGCCGCACTGGCCGAGGGTGGCACGGGCACCAGGGTGTGGGCGCACGGTGACCTACCCGCCGCCAAGGTACTGGCGACCGGCCTCGGGTTGGTCACGGCTCGCGAGCTGTGGCAGATGCGCCGCTCGCTGGCAACCCCGGAGCTACCGGAACTCGAGCTTCCGGAAGACCTCGTCCTCCGCACCTACGCGGGCCCCGTCGACGACCTCGAGATCCTGCGGGTGAACAACGCGGCTTTCGCCTGGCATCCCGAGCAGGGCGGCTGGACCGAGCGTGACATCGCCGCTCGCCGCGCGGAATCGTGGTTCGAACCGGCCGGTCTGTTTCTGGCGTTCGACGTCGCCGACCCGGACCGCCTGCTCGGTTTCCACTGGACCAAACAGCATCCCGACGCCGCTCCCGCCGGTGAGGTGTACGTGGTCGGGGTCGACCCGTCCGCGCAGGGGCGTGGCCTGGGCAGACTGCTCACCCTGGCCGGTCTGCGACACCTGCGCGCGGCCGGCTCCACGGAAGTCCTGCTCTACACCGAAGCCGACAACACCGCCGCCGTGAACACCTACACCAAGCTCGGTTTCGCGCCCGCCCACATCGACGTCGCGTACTCCCTGCCCTGATGCGAGTCACCTCACATTCGAGGTGAATTCTGGTGCGCGAGGAGAATATTGCGCGGATGACCGGGTAAGCGCGAGTAAAACTGGGGCTAACGTCACATTCGCGGCATTGATCGCGCCGGGCTGTTCATTCTCCGTTAACCCACATCGGGCCAACTGTCAACCGGACGACCTTAGGTTACTTCTGGGCGGCACAGTCGTCGCCTGGTGCGCGCATTCCTCGGGGATAGCGAGCACCGGCCAGCCTCGCTCGGGCCGGTGAGGGACCGAGTGAGACACCCAGCATTGTCGGAGGAAAAGTGAACTTCAAGCGCACCAGTGCCCTGGTCGGCGTCTTCGCCGTGGGCGCCATGACCCTGGCGGCCTGTGGCAGTGACGACAACGCCACCGGTGGCGATGCCAGCAATGCCGCCAACACCAGCGTTGCCTGTGGTGGCAAGAAGGCGCTCAAGGCGTCCGGTGCCTCCTCGCAGAAGAACGCCATGGAGCGTTTCGTCGCGGCCTACGAGAACAACTGCGACGGCTACACCCTGAACTACACCTCGAGTGGCTCGGGCGCCGGCGTCAACGAGTTCCTCGGCGCCCAGACCGATTTCGGTGGCTCCGACTCGGCGCTGAGCTCCAAGAAGGAAGAGCCGGCCAAGGCCGCGGAGCGTTGTGGCGCCCCCGCGTGGAACCTGCCGACAGTCTTCGGCCCGATCGCCATCACCTACAACGTCGACGGCGTCACCGACCTGGTGCTCGACGGCCCGACCGCCGCCAAGGTGTTCAACGGCTCCGTCGCCACCTGGGATGCCCCCGAGATCAAGGCGCTCAACCCCAACGCCAAGCTCCCCTCGGAGAAGATCGCCGTGATCTTCCGCTCCGACGAGTCGGGCACCACCGACAACTTCCAGCTCTACCTCGACGCGGCCTCCGACGGCGCGTGGGGCAAGGGCGGCGGCAAGACCTTCAACGGTGGCGTCGGTGAAGGCGCCAAGGGCAACGAGGGCACCTCGGCCGCCATCAAGAACACCAAGAACTCGATCACCTACAACGAGTGGTCCTTCGCCAAGGCGCAGAACCTGTCCATCTCGCAGATCATCACCTCCGCGAGCAAGGACCCGGTCAAGCTGTCGGCCGAGTCGGCCGCCAAGGCCATCGACGGCGTGAAGATCAAGGGTGAGGGCAACGACCTCGTCCTCGACACCAGCTCGTTCTACAAGCCGACCGCCGCCGGCTCGTACCCGATCGTCATGGCCACCTACGAGATCGTGTGCTCCAAGTACGCCGACGCCGAGACCAGCAAGGCCGTCAAGGCCTTCCTGACCTCGGCCGTCACCAACGGCCAGACCGGTCTGACCGAGGCGGGCTACGTGCCGCTGCCCGACGCGTTCAAGACCAAGCTGACCACCGCGATCAACGCCATCTCCTGATCGCTTCCTGGCCATGACCATGCACCCCGAGGTGACCGCAGTGGGCTCGTCGAATTCGACGAGCCCACGGGCGGCCGGAGATACTGCGAATATGCCGACCGAACCGAAAATCGACAAGGCCCCTGACGGGGGTCGTACCGGCCGCCTGAACGCCGAGACGATCTTCCGGTGGACGGCCACCGCGGCCGGCGCGACGATCGTCGCGGCCATCGCGTTGATCGCGCTGTTCCTGCTGATCCGCGCGGTCCCCTCGATCAGGGCTGACGAGGTCAACTTCTTCACCAGTACCGAATTCTCGACCGGTGACGCGAACAACCTGCGCTTCGGTATCCGCGACCTGTTCATGGTCACGGTGCTGAGCTCGGTGTTCGCGCTCATCGTCGCGGTGCCGATCGGTGTCGGTATCGCGCTGTTCCTGACGCACTACGCGCCGTCGCGGCTGGGCAGGCCGTTCACGATGCTGATCGACCTGCTCGCCGCGGTGCCGTCCATCGTGTTCGGTCTGTGGGGCTTCCTCGTGCTGGCGCCGCAGATCGCGCCGGTGCAGGAATTCCTCAACAAGAACCTGAGCTGGTTGTTCCTGTTCTCCGACGGCAACGTCTCGATCGCGGGCGGCGGCACCATCTTCACCGCCGGTGTCGTGCTCGCCGTGATGATCCTGCCGATCATCACCTCGGTGGCTCGCGAAGTGTTCGCACTCACCCCGCGCGCCCACATCGAAGCCGCGCAGGCACTCGGCGCCACCAAGTGGGAGGTCGTGCGGATGACCGTGCTGCCCTACGGCCGCAGCGGTGTGATCGCGGGCTCCATGCTCGGTCTCGGCCGTGCACTCGGTGAGACGATCGCAGTGCTCGTCGTGCTGCGTACCGCGAGCAACGCGGGTAGCTGGTCGCTGTTCGACGGCGGCTACACCTTCGCCTCCAAGATCGCCTCGGCGGCCTCGGAGTTCAGTTCACCGCTGCCCACCGGCGCCTACATCGCCGCCGGCTTCGTTCTCTTCGCGCTGACCTTCATCGTCAACGCGCTGGCCCGCCTGGCTTCCGGCGGAAAGGTGAACGGCTGATGACCACCACGACGACCCTCGACAAGCCGCTCAAGGCGCCCACCTTCCGGCACGTCAGTACCGGCAGGCGGATCAAGAACAACATCGCGACCGGCCTGGTCACGCTCTGCTTCGTCATCGCTCTGATCCCGCTGGTGTGGGTGCTCGGACTGGTGGTGAGCAAGGGCTTCACCGCGATCATCTCGTCGGACTGGTGGTTCAACTCGCAGAAGGGCATCCTGCCCGACCAGACCGGTGGCGGTGTCTACCACGCTATCTACGGCACCATCGTGCAGGCGGCGGTCGCCTCTGTCATCGCGGTACCGCTCGGCATCATGGCCGCGGTCTACCTGGTCGAATACGGTCGCGGCCGGCTCGCCAAGGTCACCACCTTCATGGTCGACATCCTGGCCGGTGTGCCCTCGATCGTCGCCGCGCTGTTCATCTTCGCGCTGTGGATCGCCACCTTCGGCATGCCGCAGAGTTCCTTCGCCGTCTCGCTGGCGCTGGTGTTGCTGATGCTGCCGGTGGTCGTGCGCAGCACCGAGGAGATGTTGAAGCTCGTCCCCGATGAGCTGCGCGAGGCGTCCTACGCGCTCGGCGTGCCGAAGTGGAAGACCATCCTGCGGATCGTCGTTCCCACCGCGGCTCCCGGCATGATCAGCGGCATCCTGCTCTCGCTCGCTCGCGTGATGGGCGAGACCGCACCGGTGCTCGTGCTGGTCGGATACTCGAAGTCGATCAACCAGAACATCTTCGACGGCAACATGGCCTCGCTGCCGCTGTTGATCTACCAAGAGCTGGCCAACCCGGAGGCCGCGGGCCGCGAACGTGTTTGGGGTGCGGCACTCACGCTGATCCTGATGATCGCGGTGCTGTACCTGGCTGCCGCCGGCGTCAACAAGCTGCTCACCCGGAACCGATAGAAGCGAACGGAATACTCAGATGGCCAAGCGGATCGACGTCAAAGATCTCAACATCTATTACGGCAGCTTCCACGCCGTGGCGAATGTGGAACTGACCGTGCTGCCGCGCAGCGTCACCGCCTTCATCGGTCCCTCCGGCTGTGGCAAGTCCACCGTGCTGCGCTCGCTCAACCGCATGCACGAGGTGACCCCGAACGCCCGCGTCGAAGGTGCCGTGCTGCTCGACGGCGAGGACATCTACAGCTCCTCGATCGACCCGGTCGGCGTGCGGCGCACCATCGGCATGGTGTTCCAGCGCCCGAACCCGTTCCCCACCATGTCGATTCGCGACAACGTGGTGGCCGGGCTCAAGCTGCAGGGCGTGCGCAACAAGAAGGAGCTCGACGAGGTCGCCGAGCGCTCGCTCAAGGGCGCCAACCTCTGGAACGAGGTCAAGGACCGGCTCGACAAGCCCGGCGGCAGCCTCTCCGGTGGTCAGCAGCAGCGTCTGTGCATCGCCCGCGCCATCGCGGTCTCGCCCGATGTGTTGCTGATGGACGAGCCGTGTTCGGCGCTGGACCCGATCTCCACCCTGGCGATCGAGGACCTGATCACCGAACTCAAGAAAGAGTTCACGATCGTCATCGTCACCCACAACATGCAGCAGGCCGCGCGGGTGAGTGACCAGACCGGTTTCTTCAACCTCGAAGCCCAGGGCAAGCCCGGTCGCCTGATCGAGATCGACGACACCGAGAAGATCTTCTCCAACCCCACCCAGCGCGCCACGGAGGACTACATCTCCGGCCGCTTCGGGTAAGAGCACAGGGAAAAGCCCCGCACTCCTTCTGAAAGGAGTGCGGGGCTTTCTCGTTACAGCGGCACGGAACCTAGCGCTGCTGTACAGCCGCCGGCGATATCAGGCGATGATCCATCCGTACGAGCCCTGGCCGTATGAATAGCACAGCCACTTCGTCGCGCCCTCATACTGAACGTCGCCGACGTGATACGCATCGCACGGCGCTGTCGGCGCAGCCGCAGCTTGCGGGGCGAGCAACACCGCGGTCAAGATCGTGGCGGCGCCGACCAATGCACCGGAGAGCAATCGTTTTGCCATTGCGAAACCTCTTTCATTTCAGTAGATCCCCACAGAGGTTGCGCTGTTCGAACCCCCCTTGTTACGTAGGCTACCGAACTGTGTTGGCGGAAACAATGGCTGTCGACCATCGAAATGCTCAGGGCAGCAACAGAATCCGGCCAAGAAGAAAGCCCCCGCGGTGAGCGGGGGCCGACTCCTGATTCTCAGCTGGTTTCGAGGTCCTCGTCGCCGGGCAGGACACCCGTTACCAGGAAGATCACGCGACGGCCGATCTCCACGGCGTGGTCGGCGAAGCGCTCGTAATAGCGGCCCAGCAGGGTGACGTCCACCGCGGCGGCTACGCCGTACTTCCAGTCGCGGTCCATCAGGAGGGTGAACAGGTGGCGGTGGAGGTCGTCCATCGCTTCGTCGTCCTGGTTGAGCTGGGCGGCGCGCTCGGGGTCGCGGGACTCGAGTACCTCTTTGGCGCCCGCGCCCATGTTGACCGCGATGCGGCCCATCTCGGCGAAGTAGCCGTTGACCGACTCGGGCAGGGCGTGGGCGGGGTGGCGGCGGCGGGTCACCTTGGCGACGTGCAGCGCGAGCGCGCCCATCCGGTTGACGTCGCCCACGATCTGGATCGCGCTGACGACCTGGCGCAGGTCGCCCGCGACGGGGGCCTGCAGTGCGAGCAGCGCGAAGGCCTTCTCCTCGGCCTCGGTGATCATCACCGAGATCCGATCCTGCTCACCGATGACCTGCTCGGCCAGACCCAGGTCGGCCTGCAGCAGTGATTGGGTGGCCTGTTCCATGGCCTGGCCAGCGAGACCGGCCATCTCGCCGAGGAGGTTGGCGAGGTCGGCCATTTGCTCGTTGTAGATGACACGCATGATTGCAGACCCTAGTGGGTACCCGGATCCCTGTCACCCAACGCCGGGTTAATGCCACATGGCAGTGTCGTGGCAGGTCAGCGGCTGTGCCCTACTTGCACGTGTCGTCGGCGGCGTTCATGTGCTCGAGGTCGGAGGGCAGCGCGACCGGGGCCGCGCTGTGCGGCTGCCCCATCGGCACCGTCGGCAGTTCCGTGCCGACCGGTGTCGCCGTGCGGACCGTGCCCGCGAAATCGGTGCCGACCACTACTTCGATGATGCTGCCCAGCTCGTTGGCCTGCTCCAGGACCGCGCCGGGGATCGCGCTCGCCACGGTGGCGGCCTCGGCTTCCAGACCCGCGGCGTAGCGGATCGTCGAGGTCGTCGCGGTACCGCCGGAGTAGTTGCCGGTGTTGTAGATCCCGAAGCCCTGGTAGCTGAGCTTGGAGGCGACCGTCTTGGCCGCGCCCACCGTGCCCGAACCGTTGGACACCAGCAGCGACATCGTGCTCGGGGCCACCGCGTACTGCTTGGGCGCGGCCGGGGCCGGCGACGGCGCCGAACTCTGCACCTCAGGTGCCTTGGTCTCACCCGGCAGCGGCTGGTCGTCGATGACGGCGCGGAAGATGGCCTTGATGTCGGATTCGCGCGGAATCTCGTTGCCGTAGGAGGTGGTGCCCGCCGTGGGGATGGTCAGGAACGTCACCGCGCCCGCGTCCATCTTCTGCAGGGAACGGCCGAGCAGCAGGAGGTCCTGCGGTGTCACCTTGTCGACGAAGGTGTGGGCGGTGAAGGCCTGGATGAACCCGTTGAGCTTGCCTGGATCGAAGAGCACCTTGCTCGATAGCGCCCCACGTAACAGCGACGCGAGGAAGCGTTGCTGGCGGTTGATCCGGTCGTAGTCGCTGCGTTCCTCACCGACCACGTGCCTGGCGCGCACGTAGTTGAGTGCGGTCTCGCCGTTGACCCGCTGCTTGCCCGAGGTCTCGAGCACCGGACCCAGGACGCCGTCGATGATCGGCTTGGTCGAGCACACCTCGACGCCACCGATCTGGTCGACCATGGCCTCGAAACCGGCGAAGTCGATGCCGATGAAGTGGCCGATGGTCAGGCCTGACATCTTGCGAATCACGTCGACCAGGCACTTGGGCCCGCCGCGGGCGTAGACGGCGTTGAGCTTGTCGCTCATGGCCGACGGGAGTTTCTGGTCAGTATAGGTGGCCGTGTCGTTGTCCCATTCCGAGCACACCGGACGGGAGACGTCCAGGTCGCGCGGGAACGACACGACCACCACGCGCGAGCGGTTCTTCGGGATGTGCACCAGCATCGCCGTGTCGGCGCGGGCGCCCTCGGTGTCGGCGGCGGAGCCCGCGCCCATGTCGGCGTTGACGCCCGCTCTGGTGTCGGTGCCGACGATGAGGTAGTTCTCGTCGCCGAGCTGCATATCACCGTCGAGCACGTCGCCGGTGGCGCCGCCGCCGAGTGCGTCGACCTGGGTGAAGCTGCTGTTGGTGGCTTGGAGGTAGCTCCAGCCGCCGCCGGTGATCACCAGCGTGAGCACCGCGACGAAGGTGAGCGTGACGCGCCCTGCCATCCGTGCCTGCTTGTTCCGGCGCTCTCCTGTGCCCGCACGGCCGTCCGGACGACGTGGCGGTGCCGCGGACGCGGTTTTGACCGGCCGGGCGCGCTCGGGCTCGGCGGCGGGGTTCACCGTGGGCAGGATGTCGGTGGGCGGATCGACCGGACCGCCCACCCGCCGTGCCGGGACGGCGGTGCGGACCGGCTCCTTCGACTGGGCGGGCAGCGCGGTGGTCGCGGTGCGGTCGGCGGGGGATTCGGCGCGATGGGGTGGGGTGCCCGCGATGTCGTCGACGACGGGGGAGCCGTCGGTGCGGGGGGCGATGTCGGGACGTGGGGTGGGGCGCGGTGCCTGTTCGCGGGCGCGGCGGCCCGCGCGCGAGGCGGGCTCGGCGCTCTCCGCGGGCGGAACGCGTCTGCCGCGCCTGGTGCGTTCGCTGTCGACCCGGTTCACCAGGTCGGCCACCGTCAGCGGTGCGGAACCGGCGTCCTGCGTCGCGTCGGCGTGACGCGAACGTCGCGAGCCGTTTTCCGGTTGCTCGGTGGGTTCAGCCGTCGGGTATCGCTCCCAGGGGGCGCGATTTCCGGGCCGGGGCGTACGCCCGCGCCGATCGTCACCCACCAACGAACCTCACTTCTCTATCTGGCGCAGCCTGCGCGTCACCGCCCGGCTCCGATTCGAACCAGAGTCGAACGATCCCGCAATGATAACGATTCCGCCACGAGTGGCCACTCCAGTGCACACGGGAATCGCTGACGATGTGATGACGAAGCTCGAATCGCCGACGAAAAGCCCTGCTCGAGACGGTGTGATCGGAGGAAACCGCAGCGGCTTACGAATTGATGTCGACCCGTTATCGGTGGCTGGTCAGCCGCCGCTGTGCATCACATCGGCCGCGGCCGGGACGGTGTCGTCCTCCGGATCGTCGAGCCAACCCTCTGGAAGTACCACCTTGGTCTGCGGCGAACCCTGCCGTCCGCGCGGTCCGAGCGCGTCGGTGGGGAACGGCACGGCCGGGTCGAGCTGCCCGACCAGGTCCTCGATCTGCGACAGCTTCGACACGGTGGCGAAGCTGCGCCGCAGCTGCGAGCCGACCGGGAAACCCATCAGGTACCAGGCCATGTGCTTGCGGATATCGCGCATGGCCTTGTCCTCACCGTCGTGCTCGGTGAGCAGGGTGGCGTGGCGCACCAGGATCTCTCCGACGCGGCCGAGCGTCGGCCCCTCCGGGATCGGTTCGCCGCGCAGGGCCGCGCTGAGTTCGGCGAACAGCCACGGCCGGCCGAGGCAGCCGCGGCCGACGACCACGCCGTCGCAGCCGGTCTCGTCCATCATCCGCAGGGCGTCGTCGGCGGTGAAGATGTCGCCGTTGCCGAGGACCGGGATGGAGGTGACGGCTTCCTTGAGCCGGGCGATGGCCGACCAGTCGGCCGCGCCCGAGTAGAGCTGGGCCGCGGTGCGCGCGTGCAGCGCCACGGCGGCGGCGCCCTCGGCCTCGGCGATGCGGCCGGTGTCGAGATAGGTGTGGTGGTCGTCGTCGATGCCGATGCGGAACTTGAAGGTCACCGGAACACCGGCCGGTTCGGCCGCGGCCACCATCTCACGGACGATATTGGCGAAGAGCCTGCGCTTGTACGGCAGCGCCGAACCGCCGCCGAGCTTGGTCACCTTGCGAACGGGGCAGCCCAGGTTGAGGTCGATGTGGTCGGCCCAGCCCTCGCCGACGATGATCCGCACGGCCTCGCCGAGCGTCTTGGGATCCACCCCGTAGAGCTGCATCGAGCGCGGATGTTCGTCGGCGTCGAACGACATCATGTGCAGCGTCTTCTCGTTGCGCTCGACCACTGCGCGGGCGGTGATCATCTCGCACACGTAGATCGAGGTCGCGCTACCGAACTCCCGGCACAGTCTGCGGAAGGCACGGTTGGTGATGCCCGCCATCGGCGCGAGCACAACCGGCGGATCGACCGGGTAGGGCCCGATCCGCAGCGCGGTGGGCGCCTGGGGCAGCGTGGTAGTCACGCACACGATTGTCTCATCCGCCCCGATGTGATCGATCTCGCGTCCTGATGCTTATCCGCGGGTCATCGCCGCCACTGCGACCGAGATGACACCGTTTACCTGCTACGCGGTGTCCGGAACAGGTCCGCGACGTCAGTAGCCTTACTCTGCTGGCATCGTCGCCTCCGGCGGTGCGCTGTCCCCACGTAATCGGAGAAGACCCCCATGGAAGACGCCACCGACCTGACGAAAACCCCTGCCACGCCCGACAAGGGCACGGTCGCCGTGCGCGTCTCGTCGCTGGTGGGCGGTGCCGTGATCGCCGTCCTCGCGATTCTCGCGCTGGTGCTCGGCGTGCTGCTCGGCTCGGCCCGTTCCGAGATCTCCGACATGAAGGACCAGGCCGCCGACGACGCGAAGGCCGAACAGATCGCCCTCGACTACTCCGTCGGCTCGGCGACCCTGAACTACCAGGACGTCAACGCCTGGGTCGCCAAGCTGAAGGCCGGAACCTCACCCGAGCTGTCGAAGAAGTTCGACGCCACCGGCGCGAAGCTCGAGCAGATCATCATCCCGCTGAAGTGGACCTCCACCGCCACGCCGATCACCGCCAAGGTGCTCTCGCACGAGGGCGAGGTCTACAAGGTCGCGGCGTTCGTGGACGTGAGCACCACCAACGCGCAGAACCCCGACGGCCTGCGCAACACGGTCACCTACAACATCACCGTCGACGCGGGCCAGGACTGGAAGATCACCGACGTCGGCAGCGCCGACGGCGCCCTCCCGATGAAGTAGTCCCCACACAAAAGCGCCGCCCACCTTCGATCGAGGTGGGCGGCGCTTTTCGTAGGAAGGTGTTAGACGCTCACCATTTCGCGGCGCTTGGCTTCGCGAGCGAGCATCTTGTCGCGCTGCTCCTCGAACTTCAGCACGTCCTGGCCCAGCTTCTCCAGGAAACCTGCCAGCCGCTCACGGGTGGCCTCGCCACGCGCGGTGAAGTCGGTGCGGTCGAAGACGTTCCACTTCTTGAGCACCGGCTGCACGACCTCTTCGAGGTGCTGGCGCAGGTCGTAGATGCCGTGCTTGGCCATCAGCACGCCGTTGCGACGGAAGTTCGGCATGCCCGCGCCGGGCATCTGGAAGTTCTCGACGATCATCGAGATGGCCTCGATGGTCTGGTCGGGGCTCAGGTCCATCGCCGCGCCGCAGAGGTTGCGGTAGAAGATCATGTGCAGGTTCTCGTCGGCGGCGACGCGCTGCAGCATGCGGTCGGCGATCGGGTCGTCACAGACCTTGCCGGTGTTGCGGTGGCTCACGCGGGTGGCCAGTTCCTGGAAGGTCACGTAGGCGACCGAGTGCAGGAAGCCCGCGTCGACCTCGGTGGGGGAGGCGAAGCCGTTGGTCATGTGGATCATCCGCGCCTCTTCGAGGGCGACCGGGTCCACGCCGCGGGTGACAACCAGGTAATCGCGCATCACGATGCCGTGCCGGTTCTCCTCGGCGGTCCAGCGACCCACCCAGGTGCCCCAGGCGCCGTCCTGGGAGAAGTTCTCGGCGATCTCACGGTGGTAGGACGGCAGATTGTCCTCGGTGAGCAGATTGGTGATCATGGCCGCCTTGGCGACCTCGCTGAGCTTGGACTGCTCAGGATCCCAGTCGATGCCGCCCATGGCGGCGAAGTTGCGGCCCTCGTCCCACGGGACATAGTCGTGGGGGTGCCACTCCTTGGCCAGCGACATGTGCCGGTTGACGTTTTCCTCGGCAACCGGCTCCAACTCCGTGAGCAGTTCGAGTTGAGTCAGATCCCTTGCCATGTAAAAACCCTTCGCTGTCGTGCTTGCGGTCGAACGTCGCGATGCGGCCATACCTTACGGCACCGTAGGTGTGATGCGAAACGCAACAGAGCGGTTTTCCGACGATGTTGAGCAACGCCACAACTCGTCAGTAGATCCGATGGTCGTGCTGACGAGTCTAGGTGCTCGGCCCGCAGCATAGGGACTATCGCTGCGGGCCTCGCGACGTTAACTACAGGTAGATGAACATCTCAGCGCTTGCCGCCGAGCAGTCCGCCGAGCACGCTGCCCAGCGCACCTCCCGCGTTCTTCGACAGGGCGTCGCCGATCATGCCGCCGAGCCCGCCGGTGTTGCTGCTGCCGCCGAGCAGGCCGCCCAGCAGATCACCGAGACCGCCGCCGGAGGCCTGCGTCTGCTGCGGTGCCGGAGCCGCGGCGCCGCCACCGCCGGTGAGCTGTTTGGCCACGTAGGCGAGCACGATCGGGGCGAGAATCGGCAGCAGCTTGCCGATCAGGTCGTTGCCGCCGGTGCCGCCGCCCGCGCCGAGCGCGCTGATGACGGTGTTCTTCTCGTCACCGAAGACGTTGTCGACGATCTTCTCGCCGTCGCCGACGTCCACCTGCTGCAGATCCACCGCGCCTTCGCCGTCGACGAGGCCGCCGTGGTTGTCGAGCGCGCCGAGCAGTGAGGCCGCGCCTTGTGGCTGGGCGGCGTTGGCCTGGAGGCCGCCGAGCAGCGTCGGCAGCGCGGCCTGCACGGCCGTGGTGGCGGTCGCCTGGTCGACGCCGAGCTGGTCGGCGATCTGGGCGATGGGTACTTGGGAGAGCAAATCGTCGAAGGAAGTCATCTCACTCCGCCTGAGGTCGTGGGCGCCCGGGAGTCCGGGTCGCGCTCAGGGTAGGTGAATCCGCGCACCGAACCCCTGGTTTCGGCGGCGTCTGTGGTTGGCGCGTCGCCACGTGACGATGGTCACGGTAGTAGTCGTGGTGCCCCCTGTAGGACTCGAACCTACGACCTAGTGATTAAAAGTCACCAGCTCTACCAACTGAGCTAAAGGGGCGCGCAGCGGAGTCTAGCGGACGCTGTGCCGAAGGACCGAACAGTCCCCCCGGGTCGAGTCGCGGGCGGCTGATCGCCGCTGGTGGCGGCCGGTAACGACGTGGACGTGCGCGACGATTTCCGGTAAACACCCGGTGCCCCAGCGGTGTTCGCGTTACGAGTTGCGTATGGTCATCGAATACTGTTGTATCGCAACATCTTTCGACAAGCAGGGGTGCAGCAGCGATGGAGAGGTCCAAGGTGGGCGCCGGTCTCGCGACCGTTCGGCGAACGTCGGCGGTGCCGGCGCAGTGGTCAACCGGGCTGCGCGCCTATGGAATTCGTACCCGAAGTAACCATTCCGGTTGCGCTCCGTTTGCTGGTTTGGATAACCGGATCGGATGTTCGGATGGGTACTCCAATCGCCGCGTGTCGACTCGCGAATGCGGGTACGGTGATCGCCTGGTGAATTTCGAAACAATCACCGGTACCGCGTTTTCCGTGGCTCCGGTGCAGGGTGTGGCGTTTCGGGAATTCACCGGCGGATCGCAGGCCGAGGTGATCGCGATGGGTGCGCGAACTCCCGGCAAAGGGGTAGTCGTTACCGCAGGAGGAGGCGGTTCTCACTGGTGGCGGGGCCGCTGTGCGAGGCACCGCGAGTCTTTCATACCGAAAGTTTGAATTAAAACCACAATTCGCACCAACGGTCTGTATTCGACCGTCGGCGTCGAGAAGGTTCGGAGGCGTTTCGAGCATGGCACGGCAGCAAGAGCGGGCGCGCCGGACACGCGCGGCGATAATCAAGTCCGCGGCCGTCGAGTTCGGGAAGAGCGGATATGCCGCGGCATCGCTCAACCGCATTCTGGAAGGTTCGCGCGCCACCAAGGGGGCGATGTACTTCCACTTCGACTCCAAGGAAGACCTGGCGCGCGCGGTGCTCGATACCGCGGTCGAGCGGTACCGGATCTGCGCGGAGCGCTGGCTCGCACGCGCCGACCTCGGTCCGCTCGACGTGCTGCACGGCATGGTCGACGAGATCGCCCTTCGCCTGGAACACGACACCATCGTGCAAGCCGAGTACCGCCTCGTGATCGAACCCGACTTCCATCGCGACAACGGCAACGGCGGCGGACGGATCGTCGGCCGCGCCACCCGCGTGCTCGCGGTGCGCGCCATCGACGACGGTCACCTGCGCGCCGACGCCGACCCCGACCGCTTCACCCGGACCCTGTCCGCGGCGCTGGCGGGCCAGCGCTATCTGGTCGACCCGATCTCCAACGGTTCCGCCGCCGACCTGCGCGCCCGCTTCGCCGAGGTGCTGGAGGTTATCGTGGAGGCGATGGCCACCCCGCTGTGGATCCAGAACTTCCGCACCGAGGGCTGGCGCGAGCAGGCACGCCTGGATGACCTCGGTTTGGGCGCCTGACCAGGCGATTTGGAACTCTGCGCACACCTGTCATAAGCTATGCGAGCTCCCAACGGAAACGTTGAAGCCGCCCCGGAGAGATTCGGAACGAGCCCCCTTCGTCTAGCGGCCTAGGACGCCGCCCTTTCAAGGCGGTAGCGCGGGTTCGAATCCCGTAGGGGGTACAGTCTTCGGACTGTGTCTAGCAGTACTGCAGAAGCATGGCCCTGTAGCGCAGTTGGTTAGCGCGCCGCCCTGTCACGGCGGAGGTCGCGGGTTCGAGTCCCGTCAGGGTCGCACGTAGTACCAGAGCAATCCGGTACTTCCGGCCAGGTAGCTCAGTTGGTACGAGCGACCGCCTGAAAAGCGGTAGGTCGCCGGTTCGATCCCGGCTCTGGCCACCTTCGATCCCCTCACCAGACAACTCGGTGAGGGGATTTTTTCGTTCGACCGCGCCGGTCAGTTCTTCAGCGGCATCCGCAGCGCGTTCGCCCAGAGCCGGGTCACCGTGTAGACGAGCTCCTCGATCGGGAGCGGCTTGCCGTCGAGGAGACCGTCGCCGGTGACGAAATAGTTGAAGGCCAGCCTGCTGACCATCCCCGACAGCGCCCGTGAGGACAGCATCGGATCCAGCTCGGGATCGGCGAGACCGCGCCGCTGGAGATCGGCGATGCTGCGGGCGTTGCGGCGGATGAACGCGTCGGCCCGTTCCTGGCGGAGCTTGCTGAACTCGGGATCGATGTTGGCGACCTGTTCGAGCAGCCCCATCAACTTCGCGTTGCGCTTGTAGGCCTCGAAGTACGCCAGATTGCTGGCCTCGATGATCGACACGGGATCGTCGTCACCCGTCACGTGCTCCATCCCGGGATGCATCATGTCTTCCTGGGCGTGCTCCAGGATCGCCGCGAAGATCTCCTCTTTGCCGGCGAAATAGGTGTAGAAGGTGCCCGAGGAGCATTTGGCCTCCTGGGTGATGTCCACGAGCCGGGTATCGAGATACCCCGTGCGCTCGAACACCTTCCGTCCCGCGTCGATCAGCGCTGTCCTGGTGCGCAGCCCGCGCGGCGTGGCGGGCAGCTCGCGCAGCAGCGAGGTGCGCGCCATCGAGGGTGGCGCGCTGTCGCCTGCGGTCTCCGCACGTCGTTCCATGCCCTATTTATAGCCGGGGGTGGAACACGAGCCTGCCGACGGTGTCGCCGTCGCCGAGGCGGCCGAGGCCGTCGGGGACGTCGCCGAGCGAAAGGCGTTCGCTGATCAGTGGTCTCACCTCACCCGCCGCGGCCAGCCGCGACAGCTCGGTGTGGCAGTCGGCGATCGCCTGCTGGTTGTACTGCTTGTAGAGCCCCCAGTGCAGGCCGATGATCGAATAGTTCTTGATCAGCGCGTGATTGAGCGCGGGCTGGGGGATCGTGCCGCCCGCGAAGCCGATCACCAGGATGCGACCTTCGAAGGCGATGCATTTGGTGGACTTGGCGTAGGCGTCGCCGCCGACCGGGTCGTAGATCACGTCGGCGCCACGGCCGCCGGTGAACTCTTTGACGATCGGCACGAAATCCTCTGTGCGCCGGTCGATCACGAGATCGGCGCCGAGGCGGCGGCAGTAGTCGGCCTTCTCCGGGCCGCCGACGACACCGATCACCCGCGCGCCCGCCGCTTTGCCCAGCTGCACGGCGGAACTGCCCACGCCACCGGCGGCGGCGTGCACCAACAGCGTCTCGCCGGGTTGCACCCGAGTGCGCCGGTGCAGGGCGAACCAACTCGTCTGATAGCCGATGACCAGTGCGGCGGCCTCGGCGTCGTCGAGGGAGTCCGGTGCGGGAAACGCGCTGTCGGCATCGAGCACGGCCAGCTCGGCGAACGCGCCACCGGGCAGGTTCGTGGTGCCGACGATCCGGTCACCGACCGCGAAATCGGCGCCGTCGCCGACCGCCACCACCTCACCGCACAGTTCGACGCCGGGCGTGAACGGCAGCGGCGGCTTGACCTGGTACTGCCCACGACACAGCAGCACGTCGGGGAAGTTGGCCGGCGCCGCGAGGACACGCACCAGCACCTGCCCCGGTCCGGCCACCGGATCGTCGATGTCGTTGAACTGCAGTACTTTCCGCGGTTCGCCGAGTTCGGTTACCTGCCATGCTTTCATCGTCGATCAGTCCTTCGGTCCGCCGGCGAGGTAGTGACCTGGCCGGCGGCGGTCTCGGTTGCGGTGCGAGTCATGTCTGGATGTGTTCGGTGAGATCGAGTGCCTTGTGCACGATCGCGTCGATGCGTTCGACGGTCGGGGTGCCCGCGGCGGCCCTGTTCTGCGGCGTGTCCCGCGCTCGGCGCAGCACGCCCTCGGCGATGACGGCGAGCTTCCACAGCCCGAAGGCGTGCCAGTAGCGCAGGGCGGCCGGGTCGCGGCCGGTCAGCGCGAGGTAGGCCGCCGACATCTGCGCGCGGTTCGGGAAACCGGGCAGTGCCGACGCGGGAAAGTCGCCGCCGGTGTTCTCGCCCGGTTCCGTCCAGTAGGCGAGCAGGCTGCCCATGTCGGCCAGCGGGTCGCCGAGGGTGGACAGTTCCCAGTCCAGCGCGGCCACGACTTCGCCGGTGTCGTGCGCGGTGATCACGTTGCGCAGGTGGAAGTCGCCGTGCACGAGGGTCACCTCCCGCTGCTCCGGGATGTCGGCGGTGAGCCTGCGGGTGAGCTCGTCGAGCTCCGGCAACTCCCGGGTCTTGGATTGCTCCCATTGCCCGCCCCACCGTTTGAGCTGGCGGACAGCGTAGGGCCGGTGACTCGCCAGATCGGCGAGGCCGACGGCGGCCAGGTCGACGGCGTGGATCTTCGCCAGCGTGCGCGGAAGCGATTCGGCGATGGCCCGACGACGCTGTGGGGTCAGCGATTCCACGATCTCCATGGTGTCGACCACCTGCCCGTCGACGAATTCCATCAGCACCATCGGTACCTCCGACACCGCCGGATCGTCGACGACACCGAGAATCCGCGGCGCCGGGACATCGGTGGATTCGAGCGCCGCCATGATCCTGGCCTCGCGCACCACATCGTGCGCGGAGGCGAGCAGGTGCCCCAGCGGCGGCCTGCGCAGCACCCACCGGCGGTCCGCGTCGTCGCGCACCAGATAGGTCAGGTTCGATTGGCCGAGGCCGATCCGGTCGAAACGCAGTGGCGCGGTGTGCTCGACGCCGACCGCGGCGAACCATCTTCCGATGGCGACCGGGTCGACGCCGACCACCTCGTGCGCGTCAGGCACCGACCGAGGCTCCGCTCCGGAACGGGGCGACGTCGCCGAGCCGCTGGCCGCCGTCGATCACCATGGTTTCGCCGGTGATCCAGCTCGCCGCGTCGGAGACCAGGAAGGCCACCGCGGCGGCGACGTCGTCGGGCTCGCCGATCCGGTCCAGTGCGGTCGAGGCCGAGAGCTCGCGCTCCTGCTCCTGCCACAGCGCTTCGGCCAGCTTGGTCCGCACCACGCCCGGCGCGATCGCGTTGACGCGCACCTTCGGCGACAGTTCCATCGCCAACTGCTTGGTCAGGTGGATCAGCGCCGCCTTGGACGCGTTGTACAGCCCGATGTTGGGCTCGAGACTCAGGCCGCCGATCGAGGTGGTGTTGACCACGGCGCCGCCGTGCTCGCCCATCCACGCGCGGGTGACCAGCTGCGTCCACAGCACGGGAGCCCACAGATTCACGTCGAAGATCTTCGCGAAGCGGGCGTGATCCTGGTCGATCGTCGGGCCGAACGCCGGGTTGGTGCCCGCGTTGTTGACCAGGATGTCGACGCTGCCGAACCGCTCGACGGTCAGCTCGACGCAGCGCCGTGCGGCGTCTTCGTCGACGACGTGCGCGCCGACCCCGATCGCGGTGCCGACGATCTGGGCCGCGGCCGCGTCCGCGGATTCCTGTGTGCGCGCGGTCAGCACGACGTTAGCGCCCGCGGTGGCCAGCGACTGGGCGATCGCCAGTCCGATGCCGCGGGAGGCGCCGGTGACGATGGCGGTGCGGCCGGTGAGATCCAGTCCGGTCATATCAGTTGCTCTCCTTGTACTTGCGCAGTTCCTGCCGTGCGATGGCACGCTTGTGCACTTCGTCGGGGCCGTCGGCGAGCCGCAGGGTGCGCAGGTGCGCCCAGGCGGCGGCGAGCGGGAAGTCGTCGGTGACACCGCCGGCGCCGTGTACCTGAATGGCCCGGTCGACGACCTTCAGCGCGATGTTCGGCGCGGCCACCTTGATGGCGGCGATCTCGGTGCGCGCGGCCTTGTTGCCGACGGTGTCCATCAGATGCGCGGCCTTGAGCGTGAGCAGCCGGATCATCTCGATCTCGATGCGCGACTCGGCGATCCAGTCCCCGATGTTGGCGTTGTCGGCGATGGGCGCGCCGAAGGTGACCCGCGCCTGCGCGCGCTTGCACATCATCTCCAGCGCGCGTTCGGCCATCCCGATGCTGCGCATGCAGTGGTGGATGCGGCCGGGTCCGAGCCGGGCCTGGCTGATCGCGAAACCCTCGCCCTCGCCTTTGAGCACGTCGGTGGCGGGCACGCGCACGTCGGCGAAGTCGATCTCGGCGTGGCCTTCGCGTTCCTGGTAGCCGAAGACCGGCAGCCCGCGCAGGATCGTGACGCCCGGTGCGTCGATCGGGACCACCATCATGGTCTGCTGACGGTGCGGCGCCGCGGTGGGATCGGTCTTGCCCATCACGATCATCACACGACAGTTCTTGTGCAAGGCGTTGGTGGCGAACCACTTTCGGCCGTTGAGCAGGTAGTCGTCGCCGTCGCGCACCATCGACAGTTCGATATTGGTGGCGTCGGAGCTGGCCACCCGCGGTTCGGTCATCGCGAACGCCGACGCCATGGTGCCGTCGAGCAGTGGCTTCAGGTACTTCTCTTTGTGCTCCTCGGTGCCGAACAGCTCGAGCACTTCCATGTTGCCGGTGTCGGGGGCGTTGCAGTTGCAGGCCTCGGCGGCGAGGTGGCTGCGGCCCATGATCTCGGCCAGCGGCGCGTACTCGAGGTTGGTGAGGCCGGGTCCGCGCCCGGGGTGCGGGTGGAAGAGGTTCCACAGGCCGCGCCGTTTGGCCTCGGCTTTGAGCTCTTCGAGGACGGGCGGCTGGAAATGGGGGTCGCCGGATTCGCGCATCTGCGCCTCGTAGACGGCCTCAGCCGGGTAGACGTGCGCGTCCATGAAGTCGAGCAGGTCTTCGGAATACTTCTTCGCGCGATCGCTCAGATCGAACAGTGACATGGCTTTGTCTCTCGCTCAGTGGGTTTCGGCCAGCAGCGACGACTGGTAGCGGCGCATGCCGCGCAGCCAGCGGTCGTAGTCGGCGCCTTTGTGGCGGTACATGTCCAGCACCTGTGGATGCGGCAGGATCAGGAAGTCCTCGGCGTCGACGGCCGTGAGCACGATGTCGGCCACGTCGGCGGGTTCGAGGACCTCGCCCGCCGCGACGACGGCGCGGGTCGCTGTGGCGCCGAGCTCCTCGCCCGAATTCTGGCCCTCGTACAGCAGTTTCGTGTTGACGCCCATCGGGCACAGGCAACTGACGCGCACGCCCTGGTCGCCGTAGGTGACACTGAGCCACTCGGCGAATCCGACCGCGGCGTGCTTGCTCACCGAGTAGGTGGCCGAACCGATCTGGGTGAGTAGTCCCGCGGCCGATGCGGTGCTGACGAAGTAGCCCGCACCGCGTTCGACCCACTCGGGCACCAGTAGCCGAGCGGCACGGATGTGGGCGCGCAGGTTCACGTCCAGCGAGCGGTCCCACTCGTCGTCGGTGACGTCGAGTCCGGCGGCGCCGACGATGCCCGCATTGGCGAAGTACAGATCGACGGGCCCGAAGTGCTGCTGCGCCACCGCGATCAGACCGCGGATCTCCTCGGTGACGGCGGCGTCGGCGCCGACTCCGACGGTAGTGCCGGGGTGATCGGCGTTGATCTGCTCCGACACCGCCAGCGCGGCGGGCTCGTCGAGGTCGGCCACCACCACCTTCGCGCCCGCCGCGGCGAGTGCGGCGGCCAGCGCGGCGCCGATGCCCGCGCCGCCACCGGTCACGATGGCCACTTTGTCGGCAACTCTCACGAGAATTCCTTCCGTTCGTTCCGTACCGGCTGGGTTCGCAGACCTGCTCGCCGGCCGGGTTCGATCAGCGATGGCTGCTCGGTGATCCGCAGGTCTGAATCTATTGAAAGTTGACGTCAACTTCAAGTCTGGACGCGTGCGCGGTGCGACCGGCTGGAAATATGCCGTAAATCACACGGGGAGCGAAGGTGGTATCAAGTGGCCGAGCTGCCGCACGACCCTCCGCGCGCCCGGCTGTCGGCGAGGGTGGCGATCCAGGTGCGGGTGTCGGCGGGGTCGATCACATCGTCGAGCTCGAAACCCGTGGCAGCGGTGAGCGCCTTGCCCGCCTGGTAGCCCATGGCGAGCAATTGCTGGAACAGCGTCTCGCGCTCGTCCGGATCCGTCACGGCGGCGAGCTCTTTGCTGAAGCCGAGGCGAACGGCGCCCTCCAGCCCCATGGGCCCGATCTCGCCGGTGGGCCAGGCGACGGTGAACCGCGGCGCGTGGAAGTGGCCCGCCGCCATCGCCATCGCGCCGAGCCCGTACCCCTTGCGCAGGATGATGGTGCCGAACGGCACGCTCAGTTGCGCGCCGAGCACGAACAGCTTGCTGAACCGGCGCACCGTCGCGGTCTTCTCCGCCTCCGGTCCGACCATGAAACCCGGTGTGTCACACAGGGAGACGACCGGCAGGCCGAACGATTGGCACAGCGTGAGGAACTCGCCCATCTTGTCGGCGGCCTCGGCATCGATCGCACCGCCCAGGTGGTGGCTGCTGTTGGCGATCAAGCCGAACGGTTCGCCGTGTACCCGCACCAGCGCGGTGACGACGCCGACCCCGTAGTCCGCCCGCAGCTCGAGGGCCGAGCCCACGTCGACGATCGCGTCGATGGCGCGGTGGATGTCGTAGGCGCGCAACCGGTTCTCCGGCACCACGTGCCGGGCCAGCCGCGGATCCGGTGCCTCGAATTCTTCGACCCGGCCCTGGAAGTAGCCGAGGTACTGCTTGGCCAGTGCCACCGCGTGCGCCTCGTCGCGGGCGACCAGGTCGACGACACCGTTGCGTCGCTGCACCTCGATCGGACCGATGTCCTCGGGGCGGCAGGCGCCGAGCCCGCCGCCCTCGATCATCGCCGGTCCGCCCATGCCGATATTGGCGTCCGGCGTCGCGATGATCACGTCGCAGACACCGGCCAGGGCGGCGTTGCCCGCGAAGCAGCGGCCCGACACGATCGTCACCAGCGGCACCTTGCCGCGTAGCGCGCCGAGCGCGCGGAAGGTCGTCACGTCCAGGCCCATGCCGGTCCCGTCGGTGTCGCCCGGCCTGCCGCCGCCGCCCTCGGCGAACAGCACCACCGGAATCCGCTTGCGTTCGGCGAGTTCGAAGGCGCGGTCGGTCTTGGCGTGGTTGTTCTTGCCCTGGGTGCCGGCGAGCACGGTGTAGTCGTAGGAGACCACCACCACCTCGGCGTTGTCGAAGCGGTCGGCGCCGATGGTCGCCAAGCCGGTGACCAGGCCGTCGGCGGGGGTGTTGGCGATCAGGTCCGCTTCGGCGCGTCTGCTGCGTTGTGCGGCGAGCGCGAGTGCGCCGTATTCGACGAAGCTGCCCTCGTCGACCAGGTCGGCGATGTTCTCCCTGGCGGTGCGGCGACCGAGCCGGTGCCGTTTGGCCACGGCCGCCGGGCGGGACTCGTCCAGCGTCACGAGGTGCCTGGCGCGGATCTCGTCGACATCGGCGCGAACGCGGTCGGGATCCAGCTCGGTGTGCGCGCCGCCGGATTCGTCCGCGCCGGTGCGGGTGATGATGACCAGCGGATCGCCCGGCGCGACGACCTGGCCGGGGCGGACCAGCACCCGGACGATCCTGGCGGCATCGGGCGCGCTGGCCACATGCTGCATCTTCATCGCCTCGAGCACGGCGAGCTGACCGCCCGCGCCGACGTCGACACCCTCGTCGGCCACCTCGACCACCGTGCCCGCGAGCTGAGCGCGCACGGCCTCCTGCCCTGGATACAGCTCGACCGCGGTGACCGTGGCCTCGGGCTGACTGGTTTGTGCCGCCGAGACGAGTTCGATCAGCCGCTCGGTGAGAAAGCTGGTGGTGGCGAGCCCCGACTGGAAGGTGCTGTCGGCGAGGATCTCTCGCAGGAACGAGATGTTCGTGCCGATGCCGGTCACGGTGAACTCGGCGAGTGCGGTCGCGGCCTTGCGGGCGGCGGCGGGGAAGGACTGTCCGCGGGTGCGGGTGATCACCTTGGCCAGGAGCGAGTCGTAGCGCGGGCTCGGAGTCAGCCCGGCGCGACCGAAGGTGTCGACCCGCACGCCGGGGCCGGTCGGCGGTGCGAAGGTGATCAGGGTGCCCGCGGCCGGCACCGCCGAACCGTCGGCCGTCATCGTTTCCATGTTGACCCTCGCCTGGATCGCGATACCGTCGGCGGCGGCCGGTTCGCCGATGGATCCTGTTCCAGTGGAGACGATTCCGCTCGGCAACCCCAGTTCGTCGAAGGGCGTGCCCTGGGCGATCGCCAGCTGCACGGCGACCAGATCCACGCCGGTGACCTCCTCGGTCACGGTGTGCTCCACTTGGATTCGCGGATTCACCTCGAGGAACACGAATTCGGCGTCGGAGACCAGGAATTCGACGGTGGCCAGCCCGCGATAGCCGACGTGGGCACACAGCCGGGCCGCCGCCGCGTGGAGTTCTCTGCGCCGGGTGTCCGAAAGTCCCTGCGCGGGCGCGATTTCGAGTAGTTTCTGGTGCCTGCGCTGCACACTGCAATCGCGATCGCCCAGTGCCAGCGCTGTGCCGCCGGTGGCGACGATCTGCACTTCGATGTGCCGGGCGTTCTCGAACAGTGTCTCGGCGAAGACCGCCGGATCGCCGAAACCGAGCCGCGCTTCCGCGGCGCACTGCCGGTACGCGTCGTCGATCTCCTGCGCGCTCCGCACCACCCGCATGCCACGGCCGCCGCCACCGGCCAGCGCCTTGATCATGATCGCGCCGGGGCGCGTGCCGAAGAACGCGTGAACCTGTTCGACGGTGGTCGGTCCCTCGGTCGCGGGCAAGACGGGGACGCCGGCGGCCACGGCGGTCGCGCGGGCCGAGGACTTGTCGCCGAACAGGTCGAGCGCCGAGGGATCGGGGCCGACGAACGTGACGCCGTCGGCCGCGCACGCGCGGGCGAATTCGGCGTTCTCGCTGAGGAATCCGTAGCCGGGATGCAAGTAGTCGGCGCCGGATTCCTTGGCGGCGGCGAGGATCGCGGCGTGGTCGAGGTAGGCCGTCGCGCCGGTGCCCGCCAACCGGATCGCCTCGCCCGCCGCGTGCACATCGGGATTGTCGGCGTCGTCCTCGGCGTACACCGCCACGGTGTCGATGCCGAGTTCGGCGGCGGTGCGCAGGACGCGCAGGGCGATCTCGCCGCGGTTGGCGATGAGCAGCTTCACGGGATGTCCTCGGATTCGGTGGTGGCGCGGGTCGGGCCGGTGAAGCCGATCAGTCGTTCGGCGATGGCGATGTGGTCGGTGATGAACTGTTCGCGCCGGTCGCGGTCGGCTCCGGCGAGCCGGGAGGCGCCGATCAGCAGTGCGTCGGCGAGAGTCTCGACGATCCGCGACGGCGGGGCGCACGGATCGATCCCGCCGCGGACCTCGGTGCGTTCGAGAAACGCGGTGAATCGCTTGCGCAGACGAGTGCGCACCTGCGACCACTGCGCGCCGATCGCGGGATCGGTCCCCGCCCGGTGCTCGATCAGCGCCACCAGCGCGCCGTTGGCGAACACGGCTTGCGCGAACGCTCGCGTGGTGGCACCGATGACCTCGGCGGGCGCGGTGACCTCGACGTCCACCACGAGTTGCGCGGCCAGGAACTGCGCGCACACTCGCTCGGTGATCGCCCCGAACACCTCGTCCTTGGACGAGAAATACGCGTAGAACGTCGCCCGGGAGACTCGCGCCCGCGTGGTGATCGTCTCCACCGAGGTCTGGTCGTACCCGCACTCGGCGAAACACCGCGCTGCCGCATCCAGCAACTCGCCCCGGCGCGGACCGGCGCTGTCCTTGCGCGCCGACCTGGCCCGCTCCTGCGCCTCGCTGGTGGTCACCGCCACAAGTGTTGTTGACGTTGACGTCAATGTCAACGCCCGATCCACCGCCTGACCTGTTCGGTTACCGAAACCGATGCCCACCGGGTAATATCCCCCGACGTAACGAAGCAAGGCCCTGTAGCGCAGTTGGTTAGCGCGCCGCCCTGTCACGGCGGAGGTCGCGGGTTCGAGTCCCGTCAGGGTCGCAACACAGCAAAGTCCCCCACACCGATCCCGGTGCGGGGGACTTTCGCGTTCGAGGACGTGTTCAGATGCGGTGGTCGATGCTGGTGATGCGGTGGCGGCCGGGGGCTACCTCGGTGGTGCGCATGACCTGGTTGATTTTCTCCGTGGTGGCGTCGCCCGGCCATTTCTGGTGGATGGTGACATTCCAGAGGGTGGCGTCGGCGGCGTCGGCCTTGGTGATGTGGACGCAGTATTTGACGTCGAGGGGCAGCGAACCGATACCTTCGGCCAGGGCGGAGGCATTGCCCACATGCGCGTTGTCGGTGACGAAGGAGCGGGCCTTGGCGGCGTCGCGGTCGACGTAGTAGCTGTATTCGAAGCCGAGGATGGCGCCCTCGGGGCTGGCGGTGTCGCCGCGCTCGGCGCTGATGGTGATCGAGGGAGTGCGGAAGGACTCGCAGCCGGACAGGGCGTGGGCGGGCAGTGGGGGAACCACGGTGGAGGTGGTCGCCCGCGAGCCGGGGACGGCGGCCTGGGTGGTGGTGCTCGTCTTGTCGGCGGGGCCGAGAAAGATGGTGGCGGCCACGCCGAGCACGACGACGAAGGCGAGCGCACCGACCACGCCCTTGATCGCGGCGGCGGCTTTCGCCCGGCCGCCGCTGTCGTCGTAGCGTTCGTCGTCGAAGTTCTTGCGGGGGCGCCGCGCGATCTGGCCGCCGCCGCCGAAGTCCTTGAGGCGCGGCAACACCGGCATCTCCACGTGGTCGCCGCTCTGTTCGGTGGCGGTGGCGGTGGCCCAGTCGTTCCAGTCGACATCGTCGCCGCGCTGCGTCTCGACCGGCGCGTCGCCGTCGTTCCAGTCGTTCCAGTCGCCGGTGAACCCGTCGTCGTCGGCGGGGTTTCGATATACCGGCTGGACGGGTGCGGGCTCGAACGGGTCGTTGTTGTCGAACGGTTCCGGGTCGGGCGGCGGCCAGGTCTCGGGGTTCGTGCCGATCGTCTGCGGCTCGGCCTCGCGTCGCCGCCTGCGTCGCCGTTTGCCCTGCGGGCGACGGCGACCGGGCGTCGTGGCATCCGGCGACGTGAAGTAGGCACCGAACGGATTCTCCATCCGGGGGTCCTATGCCGGCGCCGGGACGACTCCCGGTTGACCGTGTTTAGGTGCGGCGGAGGGTTTTTCGGTCTCCTGATCCTGCTGCGGACGACTGCCGGGCGGAACCACCCCGCCTTGCATCGGCTGCTGGGCAGGCGCCGGTGTGCTCGGAGCCTGTTGGGGCTGTTCGGTTTTCGGCGCCTGGTTGGACTGGAACGGCGCGGACGGCGCGGGGGTATCCGGCTTCGCCGACGCGCCACTGTCGCTGTTCGCCCCGGTGCCGGTGCCCCCGCCGGTGCTGGTGCCGCCACCCAATCCGCCGAACAGGGTGTTCGTGCCGGTGCCACCACCATTGGTCGACGGCGAGGTGGGTGCGGTGCCCGCGGGGGTGGTGGAGGCGGCGCCCTCGGTGCCGGTGGCATTCGCGGCGAGAGTGTCGATTCCGGTCGTCGCCAGCTCGGAGCCCGCGTCGATCCCGTGCATCGCGACTTCGGCGATCTTGTCGATCAGATGCGTGCCGAAGGTGACGCCGGCGTCGATCGCCGCGGTCCCCAAGGACACCCCACCGTCGATCAAGGCCTCCTGCAACGCGATCTGCGCCGCTGTTGCCGGATCGATGTTGTCGTCCTCGTCATCCCACGAGGAGTCGTCCCACGACGACGTATCGGACCCGCCGGTGCCGAGCACATAGACCCCGGGCGCCACCTCCGTCGCGCCGGTGGGCACGGTGACCCCGTTGGTCCCGCCGAGATCGCTGGTGAGCCCCTTGGTGTCGCGGGTGTACTGATCCATCTCGGTGCTGGCGTTGCCCACCACCCCGACCGCTTCCGAAATGGCCTCTTCGGCCAGCTCGACGATGGCGTCGAGGTTGTTCTCGTTCACCGCGGGCGCGGCCTTCTTCGCCTTGGCCCGGAAGTCGGCGATGATCGCGTCGACCTTGGCGGCCGCGGTCGACTGTGTCGAATATGCCTGCCCGAGCAGCGAGCTCAAACTGGTCCCGCGATCGGCCGCGGCCGAGACCTCGGTGGCGGTCTGCCGCAGCGCGGGGGTGGCCGGTGCCGCGGTCTCGGTCGACTCGAGCGCGTACAGCCCGAGCCGATGCGGGTCTTCGGTAGCCGTGGTCGCGGCGGATGCCGACGTGAGTGCGGCGACCACGGACGCGTCGGGATCGGCGGAAGTGTTGCTGCCCAGCGATCTCCGCAACTCGAGCAGCGGAACTTCGAGCAGCGCGATCACCGGCTCGATCTTCGCCTCGGCCTCGGCGGGGGTGATCGTGCTGACCGTGGTCTCGGTGACCAGCGACTTGGAACGCATCACGCCACCTCTCCCTCGGCTGCTCGCAGATCGCCCGCCAGCCCGGAATCGATCCCGGTCACGCTGGCGCCGAAGCGATTCAAGATGTCCTGATAGGCGGTGACCAGGTTGCCCGCCGTGCTCAGCGTCGACGCGTGGTCGCCCGCGGCCTGTGTCCAGGCGGCGGCGAATTCACGCCCGAGCACGCCGAGCCCGGACAGGTCGACCCCGGCCGCGGTCGTCGTCTCTGTGGCCGCTGTGCCAAGAAGTTCGGAAACCCGAGCTGCCGCACGCTGATAAGCGTCGAGCGCTGACGGGTCGAAAGACATTTCTGCCACGATGTCTGCCCCTTCACGATCGCGGATCCCGGCACGGCCGGTGCTCAAAAGCGTAACCACCGAGCGCCGTTTGCGGGGGAGTCCAGTCCAGATGGCAGGATCGATTTCGAGACCGCGCAGGTCAAGGACTTTCGCCGCGGGATTCGGGTGGTGCTGGTGTGACGAACGGGTCGGCGATCGAAATATGACCGGCGAGTAGGGTCAGCCATGTCATGGATGGGTATCGACTGTTGGCCCTGCTCGGGTTCGCTCTGCTCGACGCGCTCGATGTGCTGCTGGTGGCGATCACCACGGCCGTGGTCGCCGACGCCAGGCTGACCCGGCGCTCGCCGATGACGGGTGTGCTCAGCTTCCTCGGCGGCGTTTTCGCGATCTCCGTGGTCTTCGGCGTGTGCACCGTGCTCGGCATCGACTTCCTGGTCCGGCTCCTCGACTTCGAGTTGACCCCGGCTCTGCGGTACTGGGGCGAGCTGGTGATCGGCCTGGTGCTGATCGCGGTCGCCGTGCTGCCGGTGGACACCACCGCGCCCACCGGTGGTCGCTGGGTCGAGCCGGTGCGTAAGCATCCGTGGCTGATGGGCGTGCTCGGCTTCACGCTGGGTTTGGCGAAGGTGCCGACCTCGGTGCCCTACCTCGCGGCCCT
The DNA here is from genome assembly GCF_042794235.1 of Nocardia sp. NPDC056541. NCBI lineage: Bacteria > Bacillati > Actinomycetota > Actinomycetes > Mycobacteriales > Nocardiaceae > Nocardia > Nocardia sp. NPDC056541. The sequence continues at coordinate 120,631 of NZ_JBHTUD010000006.1, read as the reverse complement.
GGCCCTGCTGTCCGCACAGCGCCCGCTGCCGGTGGTGTGGCCGGTGATCGTGGCCGGTTACTGCGCGATCGCCCTGATCCTGCCGCTGGTCGTGCTCGCTGTCGCCATGCGGCGGACACCGCGCGCGCGGCGGGTATACCGCCTGCTCGTGCGGGGCATCACCCGCTTCGGGCCGCCGGTCATCAGGGTGCTTTTCGTCGTGTTCGGCCTCGGATTGATCATCGACGCGCTGGTCCACGCGGGTCGGCTGTGGTGAGCGCCCGCACGGCCACTCAGGAAAGCGTCAGGACCATCGAGTACCGTCATAACGAATCGATGACATGCCCCGTGCCCGCATCCTGGGCCGCGGGGCTATCCAGGTGAGCAGGGAGGGCGACCCTTGAGGGTTACCGTTGTTGTGCCGACCTACAACGAGCGGGAAAATCTGCCGGTGGCGGTGGAGCGGCTGACGGCTCTGCCGGTGTCCGATCTGCACGTGCTGGTGGTAGATGACAATTCACCCGACGGCACGGGTGATGTCGCCGACAAACTGGCTGCTGAGCTGCCGAATGTGGTGAGCGTGCTGCACCGCACCGAGAAGGACGGTCTCGGCCGCGCCTACATCGCGGGCATCACCGCGGCGCTCGACGAGGGTGCCGACGTGGTGATCCAGATGGACGCCGACCTGTCGCACCCCGCCGAGGTGATCCCGTCGATGCTCGAGAAGCTGAGCTCCGACGACGTCGGCGTGGCGCTGGGGTCGCGCTACGTGCCCGGTGGTTCCACCGCCGCGGAGTGGAAGTGGTACCGCAAGGCCCTGTCGGCCTGGGCCAACTTCTACGTGAACCTGATCCTGCGCCTGGGCGTGAAGGACGCGACCGCCGGTTTCAAGGCCTGGAAGGCCGACACCCTGCGGGCGATCGACGTGGCGTCGATCCGCAGCAACGGCTATTCGTTCCAGGTCGAGATGAACTACCGCGCGATCAAGAAGGGTTACACGATCGCCGAGGTGCCGATCCGCTTCGAGGAGCGCACCGTCGGCGCGTCGAAGATGAGCCTGAAGGTGCAGCTCGAATCGGCGCTCATGCCGTGGAAGCTGCTGTTCGGCCGCTCGGTCTAGAACTCGGCATGCGAAAGGCCCCGCCGTTTCTCGGCGGGGCCTTCGCTGTGTGCTCGGGTCACTTCGCGGTGATGCCGCGACGCACACCTTCCAGCGCGATCACCATGACCGGCACCAGCACCACGTGCATCACCGACAGGGCGATGGTGGAGGCGGTGTCGAAGTCGGTGGCCACGGTCAGTGCGATGGTCCCGATCGACAGCACCGATCCGACCACGGCGGCGGTCCGCAGCACGCCGGTCCACACGTAGGACACCAGCACGGCGACGGTCAGTCCGATCAGCAGCGGCACGGCCGACATCATGATCACCCCGCCGGGCGCGACACTGGCCTCCTTGCCCTGGTCGGTCATGATGAACGACCCGCCCGCGGCGGCGCCGACGGCCCAGACGATCAGGTTCAGCACCACGGCGGCGGCAGCGGCGCCCAGCACGGCCACGGGCCGGTTCAGTGCGGGAACGGTGTAGGTGGCGGGGGCGGTGGTGGTGGTCATGATGTTCTCCCTCATTCGGTGGTGAGACCATCATCAAACCCAAACAATGGTTAAGGTCAAGTCTTTCTTCGGAATTCGGCTGCGACACCGATGAGACCCCGGTCATACGCCCTGATCCCGTTGTCTACGACACGTAGTCGTAGCATGGCTGTGTGCGTTCACCGACGGATCACACCGCGCGCTTACGCGGCGCGGCGGTGGGTGCCGCGTCCGGTGCGGTCGCCGTGCTCGCGCACGGCCTCGGTGGCGCTACCGCCCTTCCCGCCGGCTCGTCGATGGCCCTGCTGTTCGCCGCCTGCGCCCTGATCGGTGTCGTGGTCTCCGCGCTGCCACGCGGGCACAGTCCGGTCTCGACCATGGCGGTGCTGGCTGTCGGCCAGGGCGTCGGGCACACCGCGATGTCGCTGGGACATGTCCAGCACCATCCCCTTTCGGCCGCGATGGTGCTCGCGCACCTGGTCGCGATCCCGGTCGGGGCGATCGCGATTCGCGCCGCCGAAGTCGGAGTACGCCGGGCGATCACCAGCGTGCGTCAGCTGGTCCTCGTGCTGGCCGGGGTCGTGCGCCCCCTCGCGCGAGCGGTCCGGCGACCCGCCGCCGACGAGCGCGCGGTGCTCCGGCAACTCCTCCTACGACCGGACATCGGGCTGCGTGGTCCGCCCCGAACGGGCGCGACCACACTCACCCCCGTTCCGGCGTGGCTCCACGCCGTCGAAATCCGCCGTCCCGGTGGATGATTCGCTGTGCCGACAGGCCGGTCCGGGGTCCATTCCATCCCGATGATCGGAGTTCCCCATGTCCGCGTACACGCGTACCCACCTGCGTTCACCCCGCGTCGCCCGCCGTCTCGGTGCCGCGACCGCACTGTCTGTCCTCGCCCTCTTCTCCACCGCCTGCTCGGGTTCGGAACCCGCGCCCGCTGCCCCCGCGTCGGCGGGCGACCGGATCACGATGAGCGACCAGTGGATCAAGGCCGCCGACTCCGGCATGTCCGCCGCCTTCGGCAACCTGCGTAACACCGGGGACGTGCCGGTCACCCTGGTCGCCGCGACCAGCCCGGCCTCGAACCGGGTCGAGATCCACGAGGTCGTGCCCGACAGCACCGGGGCCAAGACCATGCGGCCGAAGGAGGGCGGCATCACCATCCCGGCGCACGGTGAAGTGATACTGAAGCCCGGCGCCGAGCATCTGATGTTCATGGATCTGTTGCAGCCACTGCGCACCGGCGCGGAAACCTCGCTCACCCTGACCTTCTCCGACGGCTCGAGCACTGTCGTCAGCGCCCAGGTGCGCGATTTCGCGGGCGGCAAGGAGAATTACACGCCGGGCTCCGAGAACCCGACGCACGGTGGCTGATCCGCATGCCGGGCTCTCCCGCCGCCGGTTGCTCGGCGGGGGAGCGGCGGCGGCGGGTGTCGTCGGCGCGGCCGGAATCGGCTGGGGCGCGGCCGGTCTCCGGGATCGGGAACGAGAACCCGGCGAGGGGCTCGACGTTGTTCCGTTCTACGGCACGCACCAGGCCGGCATCGAGACCACGCCACCCGGCCACGTGGCCTTCGCCGGTTTCGATCTCGCGCCCGGCGTCGGACGCGAGGACGTCGTCGGCCTGCTCCGGATCTGGACCGACGACGCGTCGCGGCTCACCCAGGGCGTTCCCGCGCTGGCCGACACCGAACCGGAACTCGCGGCCCGGCCTGCCCGGCTCACCGTCACGGTCGGTTTCGGTCCCGAGCTGTTCACCGTCACCGGTCTCACGGCACGACGACCGAGGTGGCTGCGGCAGCTGCCGCCGTTTCCCGTCGACCGGCTGGAGCCCGCCTACACCGGCGCGGACCTGGTGCTCCAGGTCTGCGCTCAGGAAGCGACGACGGTAGCGCACGCGGTGCGGGTGCTGTCCAAGCATGTGAAGTCGCTGGTGACGGTGCGGTGGGTGCAGCGCGGCTTCCGGGACGCGCCACGCGGCCAGACCATGCGCAACCTCATGGGCCAGGTCGACGGCACCGTCAACATCGCCCCGCGCACGGTCGACTTCGATCGTCTGGTGTGGGACGACGGAGCGTCGACGCCGTGGCTGACGGGCGGCACCTCGCTGGTGCTGCGCCGGATCGCCATGGATCTCGACCGCTGGGACGAACTCGACGCCGACGGCCGGGAACTGACCGTGGGCAGAAAGGTCAGCACCGGTGCGCCGCTCACCGGCACCGCCGAGCACGACGAACCCGATCTGACGGCGGTGGACCGCAACGGCATCCCGGTGATCCCGCCGTCGTCGCATGTCGCCCGCGCCAGGCACACGCACGACGGTGAACGGTTCCTGCGGCGCGGTTTCAACTACGACGAGGCGCCCGCCCCGGGGCAGCTGTCGAATTCGGGACTGCTGTTCGTCGCCTACCAGCGCGACGTCGATGCCCAGTTCCTGCCTGTGCAGCAGCGGCTGGCGGAGTTCGACGCGCTGAACGAATGGACGACTCCGGTGGGCTCGGCCGTCTTCGCGATCCCGCCCGGCGTCCCCGCGGCCGGGAACTACCTCGGGCAGCAGTTGTTCGAGAGCTGAGGGAGTCCGGCCGGGCGCACCACCGCGCCCGGCCGGATCTCAGTCGGGTTCCGGCCAGTTCAGCAGGGTGGTTTCGAACAGCTGCCGAACGCCTTCCACCTCGGCGTCCATGTCGGCCGGGTCCCAGCCGGAGACGTCGATCGGCGCCAGCACCGCCACGTCGACGATGCCGGGGCGGGCGATCGGTGAATCCCGCCAGGCGATCTCGCCGGCGTTGCGGACCACCACCGGGATCACCGGCACGCCGGCCTGGATGGCGATATGGAAGGCGCCCTTCTTGAACGGGCCGACACCGGGGGTGAACGAGCGCGTTCCCTCCGGGGCGACCGCGATCGAGAGCCCGTCGCGCAGGGTCGAAACGACCGGGGCGAGTGCGGCTTTCGCGCGCTCGGTATCGGTGCGGTCGATGAAGGTCACCCCGACGAACCGCATCAGCGGGCCGAACAGGGGGTGGTTGGCGAGTTCCTTCTTGCCGATGCCGGTCACCGCGCCGTCGAGCACCTTCGGGACGATGATCACGTCGAACTGGCTCTGGTGGTTGAACAGGAACACCGCGGGCCTGGGTGCGCGGGCGTTCTCGGCTCCCACCACGCGCAGCTGTACGTCGATCGCGCGCAGGGTGGCGGTGGTGGCGTCGTGCATGAGCGCGTCGGCCATCGTCTGGCGTTTGCCGGTGTGGGACTTGCGAAGTACGCCGATCAGCGCACCGCCGATGAGCCCGGCGAAGCCGGCGACGGTGCGCAGGTAGTCGACGGGGCGTGGAGCTCGGCGCAGCCGGAATGTGAGGGTGGGCCAGTCGTTGCCGATGGCGATCGCGGCCAGCGCGGGGTCCGGGTCGATCACGGTCGGCCGGGTGGCGAGTTCGAGCAGGGACAGGTCGGTCACGCTGTCGGCATAGACATAGCCGACCTCCAGGTCCGCGGCGAATTCGGCTACCGCCGTGGCTTTTCCGGTGCGCCACAGCGGTGCGCCCGCCGTGTGGCCCGTGAGAACGCCGTCGCGGACGGCGAGTTCCGTGCACAGTACGTTGTCGATGCCGAGCCGCTCGGCCACGGGCCGGACCTGGAATCGGGTGAGCTCGCTGACCATGATCACGGTGTGCCCGGCCAATTGGTGCGCGCGGACGAGCTGCCACGCCTCGGGAAACAGTCGCCCGTAGATCTGCTCGGCGAAAGCCTTGCGGCCCAGCTGCTCGAGCTCGGACTCCGAGGCGCCCGCCCAGGTCTGTTCCACGGCTTGCAGGAAGCGTCCGTAGTCACCATCGCTGCCACCGCGCTGGATACCGCCGAGCAGGGTGGCCCGGCGGCCGTCGCCACGACGGAACACCTTGTGTGCCAGTCCCCGTCGCGGCAGGCCGTCGACGACGGTGCCCCCGAAATCGAACACCGCGGCGATCCGCGCGCCCTGCGGACCCGACCGGATCGCGGACACTGCTTCGGCGAGTGTGCTCATCAGTTCGCGTTCCTGTTCGATGGATCGAGCGAGGCCGCCCGCGCGATGCGCTCTCCGAGATCACGCAGCTGGTCGGCGAATTCCTGACGCTTGCCGATCAATTCGGCTTCGGCCCCCGCGGCGGCGGGTGCGATGAGGCCGTGATTGTCGGCCAGTTTCCACGCACTGGTGAACAGTTCCGACGACACCGATTCGGGGCTGTGCAGCCGCTGCTGCAACAGCATCTGCTTGCCGACCGCCACGCATTCGTCGATGAATTCCTTGCGATCGATCGTCGCGTCGGCAGCGCGGGCCACCAGACGCTCGGCCACCACCAGCTGCGCGTCGAAGAACGATCGCAATACCCGATGGGCCATCACGAACCCGGATTCGGTGACAGCGCCGAGGAATTGGCGATCCAGCCGGTCGTCGGGGGTGTGCTCGTCCCATTCGGGCACGATGAGGCGCACTTCCTCGATGATCTGCTCGGCGAACTCCTGCCGTTCCGGGAAGAAGAACTCGAACTTGAGCAGATCGCGCAGCGCGAAGGCCGCCTTCCACGCCGCCCGCAGCGGATCGTCACCCGGCTGTTCCACCGCGGTCAGGGCGGCCAGCTCGAGGATGGCCCGGTTGACGAACCAGTGCACCGCGCTGTTGCGGTAGAACGCCGCCTCGAGGTGGACCCCGGGTTCGATCGCGTACACCGGCTCCAACCCGCCGCGGTACACGGTGACAACACCCGCGAGCGCGAGTTGCTCGAGCACCACCCGCAGGCCCTGTTCGTCACGCAGCGTGGACAATTCGCCGCTCGGTAGCCCGCGCACGGTGATGTAGCCGAGCACCGGATCGAGCACCGTGCGCACCTGCCCGAGGGTGAGCGCCCGTTCGTGCACGCCCAGCAAGGCCAGGGTGACCAGCGCGTTGACGGTGATCGGGGTGACCTCATTGATGCCGACCGCGATGTCGAAAGCCAAGCGCTGCACCGCTTTGTGCTCGGCGTCGGCCACGGCTTTCTCATCGGGAACGGTGGCCGAACCGGTCTCGGTATCGCGCAGCGGAATGGTCACCGGGCGCTGATCGAGTGGGTCGCCGTGCACGCCGAGACGCTCGCGTGCCGAAAGCGCCTCGCCGAAGCGCACATACACCCGTCCCGCCGAGTGCTGCTGCAGCCGAACATATTTCGCGAGCCAGCCGATGCCCTCGGCCTTCTTCGTGCCGCCGGCCTGTTCGCTCGCGATCGCCCCGAGCTCGTTGAGCCGCTCGTAGGTGATCGAGACCGGCACCAGCATCACGTCGTCGACGCGCCGCGAACGGACCGCGGCGGCAAGGTAGTTGAGTAGTCCGTACCGCGGCGGGCGGAGCTTGCCCGTCCTGGTGCGTCCGCCCTCGAAGTACCACTCCATATTGAATCGCTTGGCCAGCAGGTAGGCGAAGTACTCCTCGACGACCGCCTTGTAGACCTCGTCGTCGCCGAAGCTGCGCCGGATGAACACCGTGCCCGTGCGTCGCGCGATCGGTCCCATCGGCCAGAAGTTGAGGTTCGCGCCGCCGATCACGTGGTTGGGTGGAAAGTCGTTGCGCGCCAGCACGTCACCCAGGACGAACGCGTCGACATAGGAGCGGTGCGAGGGCAGGAACACCAGCGGGTGCTTGCGGTTGAGCTTGCGCAACGCGTCGAGGCCGCGCAGATCGGTGTCGACCTTCCAGGTCGAGGCGTGGACCGGTCGCATCGCCTGGGTGAACAGGTCCGAGACCAGCCGGCTCTGGGCGGCGACGAGCTCGCGTAGCGCCTTCTCCGCGTTGCGGTACACCTGGTCGGGTTCGGAGCCGATCTCGTCGGCGATGTAGTCGAGCTTGCGCTGGAATTCGGGGGAGTCGAGGATCTCCTCGGCCACCAGCTGGGGCACCTTGTAGCGATCGCCGATGACGGTGCGTTCGGCGCGTTCGAGCGCGACCACGGCGGCGCGTACAACCGCGCGCGCGAACGGATCCGCCGAGCCCGCGCGCAACAGCGCCGCGGCCTCGGGATTGTTGGTGCGCAGCGCGCTGAGCCGGGCGGGTGCGCCGACCAGCACGCGGTGGCGGTCGGGTTCGGTGCGCAGCAGCCTGCGCTGGACGAGCCGGTTGGGTTTGCGCGGATTGGTGAGCATCGCCAGGTCGGCGAAGGTCACCCGGCGCACGCCGTCGCGTTCGGGCGGCAGCCACAACACCCGGACGGGCACCACCAGCGGGTCGTCGTGCCTGCCGACAAGGCGTTTGGTGATGGCTTTGGCGTCGAGGTCGAGCTGGGTCACCGGGGCCGTGGAGTCGATCTCCCTGCCGAGACCGCCCTGGGCGATCCAGTCGCCGATCACCGCGCGTTCGACGCCGGAGGCCGCGTCGACCAGGGCGACCACCGAGTCTGCCTGCGGGCCGCGCCGCCCACCTTTGTCGATCATTGCTCCATTCAAGCCGCAGATCTGCTTCGGCGCACCGAACTCGGTCCACAGCGCGTTGCGCGACGCGCGAACAGCGGGGGATGTCCGGTGGGGTGCGACAGTGCCGGCGGTTTGCTCGGTGGAACGGAAGTGGCGAAGAATACCCAACACGGGTCTGGTCAAACGGCGAGGTAATGCTAACCTAACCAAGCAAAGTTAGGTCAGCTTTACCTTGGAGGATCGTTGTCGTCGACGGAACAACCCGTACGGGTGGAGTATGTGACCGACCCGGCGGCAGCGATGTCACGTCTGGCCGTCTCTGATCGATTCGGTGAGTACGTGATGTACGAACAGCCCGGTGTGTGGGTGTTTGCCGCCGATCCGCTCGGCAGCGTAGAGCTCGACGCCGGTGAGCTGCGCACTGTCTGGGGTGGTGAGACCACCGCTCGCGCCTGGACCGGCAGCCCGGCCACCGCCATCGATACCGCGCTGGCCGACCTGCCGCTCGACGGCCGCAATGCCTACGGCTGGATCGGCTTCGAATTCTGCGCCTACTCGCTGTCGGCGACGCACTATCTCAATCCGCTCACCTCGCTGGCGCACCTGATGATTCCGCGAATCGAGGTGCGGGTCGACGCCACCGGCGTGCGGATCAGCGGCGCCACCCCGAGCGAGGCGTGCGACATCCACGATCTGATCGCCGGCTCGCAGGGCGTAGACCTGCCGGTGCCGACGCCGGTCGACGTGCGATCCGACTCGACGAACTACGAACAGCGCGTGGCCACGGCGGTCGCCGAAATCCGTTCCGGCAGCTATCAGAAGGTGATTCTGTCGCGCAAGGTCGAGCTGCCGTTCCCGGTGGACGTGCCGGCGACCTATCGCCTCGGCCGGGCCAGCAACACGCCCGCCCGCTCGTTCCTGCTGCGGCTGGGCGGGCTCGAAGCGGCCGGGTTCAGCCCCGAGTTGGTGGCCTCGGTCGACGACGATCGCATCGTCACCACCGAACCGCTGGCGGGTACGCGGGCATTCGGGCTCGGTGCCGAAGCCGATGATGCCGCCCGCGCCGACCTGCTCGCGGACCCGAAGGAGATCGTGGAGCACGCGATCTCGGTGCAGACCTCCTTCGCCGAGATCGCGGAGGTGGCCGTGCCGGGCACGTCGGCGGTCTCCGATTTCATGGCCGTGCGCGAGCGCGGCAGCGTGCAGCACCTGGCGTCCACCGTGCGTGGCACCCTGGCCGCCGACCGCACCGCGTGGGACGCGCTCGAGGTGCTGTTCCCGTCGGTGACCGCCTCCGGTATCCCCAAGCGCGCGGGCGTCGACTCGGTGTTCCGCAACGATCACGACCCGCGTGGGCTGTATTCCGGTGCGGTGGTCTGTGTTTCGCCGACCGGCGCGCTCGAGGCGACGCTGGTACTGCGGGCGATCTACCAGACCGGTGAGGGTGCGTGGTTGCGCGCCGGTGCCGGAATCGTGGGGCAGTCGCGCCCCGAGCGTGAGTTCGAGGAGACCTGCGAGAAGCTGGGCAGCGTCGCGCCTTACGTGGTCAAGGCTTACAAAGCCTGATCCTCGGAGCCGAACGGCGGCCCACCCTTCGCGGGGTGGGCCGCCGTTTCGCGTATCAGCCGTGCAGGGCTCGCAGCGCCTTCTTGTCGATCTTGCCGACCGCGGTGATCGGCAGGGCGTCCGCCTGCCGGACCAGGTCGGGGAGCTTGTAGGTGGCCAGGCCGCGTTCGGTGAGGAAGGACTTGATCTCCCCGAGGGCGGGTAGCTCGCCGGTGACTACCAGGACCACGCAGGCCTTTTCGCCCAGCGAGGCGTCGGGCAGGCCGACCGCGGCGGCATGGCGGACGGCGGGGTGGGCGAGCAGGTGCTCCTCGAGCTCATCGCAGGAGATGTTCTCGCCACCGCGGTTGATCACGTCCTTGATCCGGCCGCTCACGACGAGGTGGCCGCTGGGCAGTCGGCGGACGAGGTCGCCGCTGCGGTAGAAGCCGTCGGGAGTGAAGGCGCGCGCGTTGTGCTCGGGCGCACGGTAATACCCGCGCAGCGTGTAGGGACCACGGGTGAGCAGTTCGCCCTCTTCGCCCTGGGCGACGTCGTTGCCGTCGGCGTCGACGACGCGCAGTTCGTCGGCGGGGGAGAGCGGGCGGCCCTGGGTGGTGTACACCAGCTCTTTGTCATCGTCGAGACGGGTGTAGTTGAGCAGCCCCTCGGCCATCCCGAACACCTGCTGCAGGGTGCAGCCCAGTGCGGGCTCGACATCGCGGGCGTTCACCTCGGCCAGTCGCGCGCCGCCCACCTGGAGCAAGCGCAACGAGCTCAGGTCGGCGTCTTCCCAATCCACGGCCGCACTCCACAATTGGGCCAGCGGCGGCACGACGCCGGTGACGCTCACCCGGTGCTTCTCGATCGCGGCGAAGGCGGCCTCGGGGCTGGGGTCGAGGGTGAAGGCGATGGCGCCGCCGGTCGCGACGGTGCCGAGGATGCCGGGGCAGGCCAGCGGAAAGTTGTGCGCCGCGGGCAGTGTCGTGAGGTAGACGTCGTCGGGGGTGAGCTCGCAGACCTGCGCGCTGGCGGTCGCGTTGTAGACGTAGTCGTCGTGGGTGCGCGCGATCAGCTTCGGCAAGCCGGTGGTGCCGCCGGAGACCAGCATCACCGCGATGTCGGACGGATCGATCTCGGGCAGCGAATCACCGTCGCGAGCAACCGAATCCAGCGCGACGAATCCGGATGCCGTGCCGTCCCCGTTGTCAGGATCTCCTGCTACCAGTACGTGGCGCAGGCTCGGCACCGCTTGCTGCACGGTGGTGGCCAGCTCGCGGTAGTCGAAGTCGCCGAGGTGGTCGGGGATGAGGTAGGCGACCGCTTCGGACAGCGCGGCCAGGTGCTCGATCTCGGCGCGGCGGTGCGCGGGCAGGGTGAGGACGGGGATGATCCCCGCGCGCAGCACACCGAACAGGGCCGTCGCGAACTCGGGGATGTTCGGCAGCTGCACGATCACGCGGTCACCGGGAGCGATGCCGAGGGCCAGCAAGCCGTGCGCCATCCGATCGGCGGCGGCATCGAGTTCGGCGTAGGTCTGCGCACCGGCGTCGCTGAGCACCGCGGGTCGCTGTGGCTGGGTCCGTGCGGTGTCGCGGAGGAGGTCGCCGAGCGTTCGCCCGGTCCAATAGCCCGCGGCCCGGTACTCCTGCGCGGCGGCTTCGGGAAAGGGGACGTAGCCCTCGTGGTGGCCGGTTGCCGATGTCGACGTCACGTACTGCCTCACTGAATTCTCGGCGGCTGGTGCCGCGGGTCCGACCGCATAGAATGCTGCATAGGTTAGGCAACCCTATCTCAATGGAGTAGGCTGCCGCCGGGCAGTACCGAATCCGTCCCGGCTGGGCGGCGAGCAAGGAGTGATCGGCAGATGGAGACAGCACCCGCAGGCGGCGCCGGGATCGACCGCGCCGAGATCCGTGCCGCGATCGCCCGCCATCTCGACATCACCCCCGAGGCCGTCGCCGAGGCCGACGACCTGATCCAGCTCGGCCTCGACTCCATCCGCACCATGAAGCTCGCGGGCGCCTGGCGCAAGCGCGGCATCGCCGTGAACTTCGCCCTGCTGGCCGCCCACCCCACGGTCGACGCCTGGCACGCCCTGCTCAACGGGGCGGACCCCGAGAACCTCGCGGCAAGTGGCGGCATGCCGGACGCCGTCGAACCGGCCACCGGGGAATCCGCCCGCGAGCTCGACACGTCCGCGAGCGAACCCCAGATCGTTCCCGACGACGGCACGCCGTTCGCGCTCGCGCCGATGCAGCACGCGTACTGGATCGGGCGCTCCGACGCGCAGGAACTCGGCGGTGTGGCGGCACATCTCTACGTCGAATTCGACGGCGCCGACGTGTATCCCGAGCGGCTCGAGCAGGCGGTCGAGCAACTGCTGTCTCGTCATCCCATGCTGCGCACCAGGTTCCTGCCCGACGGCACCCAGCAGACTCTCGACCGGCCCGGCCGCGCCGTGTTCGGCGTGACCGATCTGCGCGAGGCCTCCGCCGACGAAGCCGAGCAGCGGCTGGCGCAGTTGCGCAGCGCGCGGACGCATCAGCGGATGGCGGTGGAAGACGGCCAGGTGATCGATATCGCGCTGACGCGCCTCGCCGACGGCCGCACCCGCCTGCACCTCGATGTCGACATGCTCGCCGCCGACGCAATGAGCTACCGCATCCTCATCACCGACCTCGCCCGGCTCTACCACGGCGAACAGCTTCCGCCGCAGGACTACACCTTCCGCCAGTACCTGGCCGAGCACCGGCGCGACAGCGCCGCGACCCACGGTTCGGACAACGCCGCCGCACAGCAGCCCGGCGCGGCCGCGGGCCAGGGGCAGGGTGCGCGCGCCCTCGCCGACGAGCGGGCCCGCGACCGCGCCTGGTGGCAGGATCGCCTGAGCGAGCTGCCGGGTGCGCCGGAACTGCCGTCGGCCCAGCACATCTCGGATCCCAACCGCACGATCCGCCTGCACCGCTGGCTCTCCCCCCAGGCCAAAGCGCAGGTCTTCGACGCCGCCCACGCCCGCGGCATCACCCCGGCGATGGCCCTGGCCTCGGTGTTCGCCGAAACCATCGGCGGCTGGTCGGCCCAGCGCCGCTTCCTGCTGAATCTGCCACTGTTCCACCGTGAACCGGTGCACCCGCAGGTCGACGGTGTCGTCGGCGACTTCACCTCCTCGGTCCTGCTGGAAGTCGATGTCACCGCGCCCGCCACCGTCGCCGACCGTGCCCGCGCCCTGCAGCAACGCCTGCACGAGGCAGGCGCGCACTCCGCGTACTCCGGCCTGGAGGTCCTGCGCGACCTCGGCCGTCATCGCGGGGAACCGGTCCTGGCTCCCATCGTCTACACCAGTGCCCTCAACCTCGGCGAACTCTTCCCCGACACCGTCACCGACACCTTCGGCGACCCCGTCTGGATCATCTCCCAGGGCCCACAGGTCCTCCTCGACGCCCAGATCACCGAGGTCCGCGGCGGTCTGCTGCTGAACTGGGACATTCGCGAATCCGCCTTCCCCGCCGGCGTCGTCGACGCTATGTTCGCCCGCTACATCGAAGCGATCGAACGTCTCGGCGGCCGGCCTTCCGAACTCGCCGAGGCATCGGCCGATTCGTCGGAGTCCGGCGGTGCGCAGCCGACAGCAGTCGAGCCCGCTGGGGCCGAGGAGACCTCGCCGGTGGTGCCCGCGGACGCTGCCGCGGTGTCGGCCGGGCGTACGCGATTCGCCGGGGGAGCGGGGTGGCAGGCCGAGGCCGGTGTACGGATTCCGGTGGAGCAGGCCGCTACTCGGGCCCGTGTGAACGCCACCGCGGGGCCGGTGAGCGGCGGGCTGCTGCACACCGGGTTCTTCGCGAACGCGGCCACGAATCCGTCCGCGCCCGCCGTGCTGTGGGAGCCGACCGGGCAGCTGACCTATGGCGAGCTGGCCGCCGACGCGCTGGCGGTGGCCGGTGCGTTGCGGGAAGCCGGTGTGACGCCCGGTGATTCGGTCGCGGTACAGCTGCCGAAGGGCCCCGACCAGGTCGTCGCGGTGCTCGGGGTGCTCGCGGCGGGTGCGGTGTACGTGCCGATCGGGTTCGATCAGCCCGCCGCTCGTCGCGCCGAAATACTCAGCACCGCAGACGCTGTCGCCGTGCTCACGGTCGGCGGTGCGCGGATTCCCGACGCCCGCGCGATCGACCTCGCCGAGGCTCGCACGCACGCGGAACCGTTGGCGCGCCCCGTCTTCGGCGATCCGGAGAACACCGCCTACGTGCTGTTCACGTCCGGCTCCACCGGCAAGCCCAAGGGCGTCGAGGTGCCGCATCGCGCCGCGATGAACACGATCGACGACCTCAACGAGCGCTTCGACCTCGGCCCGGCCGACCGGGCGCTGGCCCTCTCGGCGCTCGAATTCGACCTCTCCGTCTACGACATCTTCGGTCTGCTCGCCGCAGGTGGCGCGGTGGTCACCGTCGACGACGCGCAGCGCACCGATCCCGCCGTATGGGTCGAACTCGCTCGCCGCCACCAGATTTCGCTGCTCAACTGTGTACCGAGCCTGCTCGACATGCTGCTCACCGCCGCCCCGGCGTCGCAGCTCGACCCGGGCACCGGATCCACTACCACCACGCCGTCCGGGCCCCTCACCTCACTTCGCGCGGTGATCCTCGGCGGTGACTGGGTTGACGTCGCCCTCCCCGCACGTCTGTCCGCAGTGGCCCCGAACAGTCGTTTCGCCGGTCTCGGCGGCGCCACCGAAACCGCGATCCACTCCACCATCTGCGAGGTCGTCGACGCGCGGGTTCCCGTCGAATGGACCGCCGTCCCCTACGGCACTCCGTTGCGCAACGTGCAGTGCCGCGTCGTCGGCCCGGCGGGCAACGACTGCCCCGATTGGGTCAGCGGCGAGCTGTGGATCGGTGGGGACGGTGTGGCCACGGGTTATCGCGGCGACCCGGATCGCACCGCCGACCGTTTCGTCACCCACGAGGGTCTGCGCTGGTACCGCACCGGCGACCTGGCCCGCTACCTGCCCGACGGCGGCCTGGAGTTCCTCGGCCGCGCCGACCACCAGGTGAAGATCCGGGGCTACCGGGTGGAGCTGGGTGAGGTGGAGAGCGCACTGCGCGCCGTGCCCGGTGTTCGCCACGCGGTCGCCGCGGTGGTCGGAACGGCCGCCCCGAAACTGGTCGCGCTGGTGGTGCCGACCCCGGGCACGGTCCTCGACGTCGACACGGTGCTCGCCGCGACCGCCGAGCTGGTCCCGGTCTACATGGTGCCGACCCGGCTCGAACTGCTGGCCGAGCTGCCGCTCACCTCGAACGCCAAGCCGGACCGCAAGGCCATCCGCGCGGTCCTCGACAAGGGCGAGGGCACCGAGGAATTCGTGGCGCCGCGCACCGATCTCGAGCGCGCGCTCGCCGCGGTCGTCGCCGAGGTGCTGGTCACCGACCAGATCGGTGTCACCGACGACTTCTTCGCCCTCGGCGGCGATTCGGTGCTCGCCACCACCGCGGTGGCCCGCATCCGCGAATGGCTCGATGCCCCCGACACCATCGTCGCCGACCTGTTCACCGCCCGCACCATCGAAGGTCTCGCGGCACGGATGTCGCGGCGGGAAGCGGAATCCGGTGCCGCCGGCAGGCTGGACGCGGTCGCCGGCATGTATCTGGAAGTCGCCGCGATGACCGACGACGAGATCCTCGCGCAGTCCTGATGCCGACACGTGACGCTGGGGCGAACCCCGCACCGGCCCTTGCCGATTCGCGCATTTCCCCAGCGTCGTTAGACTTTCACCAGTGAGCAAGTGGACTACCGCGAACCTGCCGGACCAGACCGGCCGCACGATTATCGTCACCGGTGCCAACAGCGGTCTGGGCGCCGCCACCGCGCGGGCGCTGTCCGAGGCGGGTGCGCGCGTGATCCTGGCCTGTCGCGATACCGCCAAGGCCGAGCGGGTGGCCGCGGGGCTGCGCGGTGCGACCGAAGTCCGTGAGCTCGACCTGGCGAACCTGAACTCGGTGCGCGCCTTCGCCGATTCGATCGAGCGCGTGGACGTGCTGATCAACAACGCCGGTGTCATGGCTCTGCCGTTGCGTCGTACCGCCGACGGTTTCGAAATGCAGTTCGGCACCAACCATCTCGGCCACTTCGCGCTCACCAACCTGTTGCTGGATCGCCTCACCGATCGGGTGGTGACGGTGTCGAGCGTCGCGCACCGTATCGGCAGGATCGATCTGGCCGATCCCAACTGGGAGCAGCGCCGCTACGACCGCTGGCTCGCGTACGGCCAGTCCAAGCTGGCCAATCTGATGTTCGCCTTCGAGTTGCAGCGCCGCCTGGCCGGTGAGGGCGCCGCGGTGATCTCGGTGGCCGCGCATCCCGGTTACGCCGCGACCGAACTCATGTCCCACACCGAGTCCATCCAGGACGCGATCATGTGGCTGGGTAACCGCACGCTCGCTCCCACTGCGCAAGAGGGTGCGCTGCCCACGCTGTTCGCCGCCACCGCCGATGTAACGCCCGGCGCGTTCTACGGCCCCGACGGCTTCCTCGGGCTGCGCGGCAACCCTGCCCTCGCGGGCAGTGCGCGCTCGGCGAAGGATCGCACGGTCGCCTCCGAACTGTGGGAGCTCTCCGAGAAGCTCTGCGGCCTGATCTGATTCGGTGATCGGCGTCACACGCGCCGATGTCACACCGTGCGCGGCTGCCTCGTCGTCTCTGTGAACCCCACGACGAAGGAGTCATCATGGAAGCGCGCTTCAACCTCTACGGCAACGCCATCACCGCGAGCTTCAGCAAGCGAATGGTCATGGCGGGCAAGGTCATCGACGATTCACCGCTGCCCAAGGCCACCTATGAACTGGTGAAGATCCGGGCTTCGCAGATCAACGGCTGCAGCTACTGCGTCGACATGCACACCAAGGACGCCGCCCACGCGGGCGAGACCGCGGTGCGGATCAACCTGGTCGCCGCCTGGCGGGAGACCAATGTCTTCACCGAGGCGGAGCGGGCCGCCCTCGCCCTCACCGAGGAAGCGACCCGCACCGCCGACGGCGGCCACGTCTCCGACGACACCTTCGCCCAGGTCCGCAAGCACTACGACGACGACCAGATCGCGGGTCTGATCGCCGCCATCGCGATGATCAACGCCTGGAACCGGCTCAACGCCATCGCCCACACCCCGGCCGGTGACTACGTCCCCGGTCAGTGGAGCTGATCAAGCGAACCGGTGCCCGTGCTCGGCCGCCCACTGCGCGAAGGTGCGCGCGGGTCGGCCGAGTACCTGTTCCACCGTCGGGTCGACCGTGTACGACTCAGGACTCGACTCGGCGTACCAGCCGATCACATAATCGGCGTCGGCCTGCGAGACCCCGGTCGCAATCAGCCGTTCGACCGCTTGCCGATGGGTGATCGTGGCGAAGGCGATCTCGCGGTCCGCCGCGTGCCCCAGAATCGCGAGCCGCTCCGGCGGTGTGAGCGCCTGGGGGCCGGTGAGGTTATACGCGCGGCCCGCGTGCCCGTCTTCCAGCAGTGCGACGGCGGCCACCGCGCCGATATCGGCTTCGTGCACCAGCGCGCTCGGATGGGCGTACGGCTCCCGCACCACGCCGTCGGTCCGGATCGGCTCGAGCCAGGTCAGCGTGTTCGACATGAACTCCTGCGGCTCGAGCCGCGTCCACTCCACGCCGGACTCCGCGATCGCCTGCTCGACCGGGCCGACCCCGCCACCCCAGACGACGGTGATGCGGCGCACGCCGGCGTCGATGGCCTTGCCGATCAGCTCGGCCCCCACGTCGGCGAGACCGTTGGTCACCGTCACATGCAATCGGTCGACGCCGTGCCACGCATCGTCGAGCGTCGACGGCACGTTGTGGGTCCCGGTGAACAGTTCCACCTCCGGGCCGAGGAGTGCGCGTGCGGCGTCGGCGTCGCGGGTCACCGCCCTGACCTTCTCGCCACGGCTGACGAGTTCCCGCACCACCTGGCGGCCGGTGTTGCCGGTCGCGCCCGTAACCAGTGTTGTCACAGTCGTTTTCCTTTCCTCGACCACCGACGCTAGAAGCTCGAGCAAGGTAGAGGTCAAGGGCTTCGCGCCGGTTCGGCGGAGGGGCGCGATGTGATGGTCCACACGTCGGG
The DNA here is from genome assembly GCF_042794235.1 of Nocardia sp. NPDC056541. Classification (NCBI taxonomy): domain Bacteria; kingdom Bacillati; phylum Actinomycetota; class Actinomycetes; order Mycobacteriales; family Nocardiaceae; genus Nocardia; species Nocardia sp. NPDC056541. The sequence continues at coordinate 102,980 of NZ_JBHTUD010000006.1, read as the reverse complement.
CAACCATGGCTCACCTTTCGGCGTTTTACCGGTGGTACAGTCCACGGCATGCAGCGCGCATATTTCTGGTTTAGCTATCCGGCCCTGGGTGGGCCGGTCTGCGACCCTGCGCGCTGACTTCCTCCACCTCGAGCCGGATAACGCCCGGCTCGACGGTAGCGATTTCCGTGGGTCGGCCTCTTAACGAAAAGGACCCACATCTCATGACCACCGCAGCCGATGTCGACTCGCGGCATTCTGATCTCGACGACCAGCGCACCCTCAGCGTGAGCCCTCTGCGCTCGCCCGCCGAGGTCCGCATGGTCCACCAGATCACCGACGCCCTCGCCGACACCGTCCGTTCGGGCCGCAAGGCCACCGTCGACGTGCTCAACGGCGACGACGACCGCCTCATGGTGATCGTCGGCCCGTGTTCGGTGCACGACCCCGCCGCCGCGCTGGAATACGCCCGCAAGCTGGCCGAGAAGGCCGCCGAGCTGAGCGACCGGCTGCACATCGTGATGCGCGTGTACTTCGAGAAGCCGCGCACCACGCTGGGCTGGAAGGGGCTGATCAACGATCCCCACCTGGACGGCTCGTTCGACGTGAACACCGGCCTCGGCATCGGCCGCAAGGTGCTCGTCGACATCACCGCCCTCGGCCTGCCGGTCGCGTGTGAGTTCCTCGACCCGATCACTCCGCAGTACATCGCCGACCTGGTCTCCTACGGCGCGATCGGTGCCCGCACCGCCGCCAGCCAGGTGCACCGGCAGCTGTCCTCGGCGCTGTCGATGCCGGTCGGCATCAAGAACGGCACCGACGGTGACGTGCAGGTCGCGGTCGACGGTGTGCGCGCCGCCGCCGCCAGCCACGTCTTCCCCGGCACCGACCTCGACGGCCGCTCCGCGCTGATCCGCACCTCGGGCAACCCCGACTGCCACGTCATCCTGCGCGGCGGCAGCAACGGCACCAACTTCGACGCCGCGTCCTGCGCCGAGGCCAAGCTGCGCCTGGAGAAGTCGTCGCTGGCCCAGCGCCTGGTCGTCGACGCCAGCCACGGCAACAGCAACAAGGACCACAACAAGCAGGTCGACGTCGTCACCGACATCGCCGACCGGATCGCCGCGGGCGAGCAGGGCGTGGTCGGCGTGATGCTGGAGTCGTTCCTCGTCGCGGGTCGCCAGGACCTGACCCTCGGCAAGGCCGCCGACCTGACCTACGGCCAGTCCATCACCGACGCGTGCATCGACTGGAACACCACCGCTACCCAGCTCGACCGTTTGGCCGACGCGGTGGCCACGCGCCGCGGGTAATACCGTCGACCGACAGTGCGGGCCTCGGATTCCGGGGCCCGCACTGCTGTGTCTACTGGTTCTGTACCGCGAGGCGTCCCGCGAGGGCGACGAAGGAGACACCGAACACCCGCCGCATCCACCGGACCACCACCGGTCGCGACAGCACATAGGTGCGCATCGCGGCGGCGACTGCCCCGTAGCCCGCGAACACCACGAACGTGGCCAGCATGAACAGTCCGCTGAGCTCGAGCATGCGGCCCAGCGCGTTCGGTGCGCCGGTCGGCACGAACTGCGGCAGGAACGCGAAGAAGAAGATCGTCAGCTTCGGGTTCAGGATATTGAGCAACACCGCCGAGGTGACGACCTGCCGCGCCGAGGGCTCCACCGCAGTGCGCTGCTCCGGAATCGCCAGTGCGCCCTTGTCCCGCAACGTATTCCACGCCATGTACAGCAGATACGCGACACCCAGGTACTTCAAGGTCTGGAACGCGACCGCGCTGGTGTTCAACAGCGCGGCCAGCCCCGTGACCGCCGCGATCATGTGCGGAACGATCCCCAACGTGCACCCGAAGGCAGCGATCACGCTCGCCCTCGTCCCTCGGGAAAGCCCCGCCGCCAGGGTGAACAGAACGCCGGTACCGGGCGTGGCGACGATGACGAGCGTGGTCAACGCGAACTCGATGCTCATCTCCCGCAGGGTAACCAGCGATCGCGGATCGGGAAATACCTTTCCGGCAGACTGGTCGGTGATGAAGCTTCCCGAACTGCCTGACCTTCCGGTGCGACCGGCGCTGGACCGGATCACGTCGACGCTGGCCGAGCGCGGTGTCGCGGTGCTGGTCGCGCCGCCCGGCACCGGCAAGACCACATTGGTGCCGTTGGCGCTGGCGGCCGGGTCGGCGGGGAAGATCGTGGTGGCCGAGCCGCGACGGTTGGCGGCACGGGCGGCCGCGGCGCGGATGGCGGCATTGCTGGGGGAGCGGGTGGGAGAGACCGTGGGGTACGCGGTCCGCGGGGATCGGAAGGTCGGCGCGCGGACGCGGATCGAAGTGGTGACCTCGGGGTTGTTGGTGCGACGGTTGCAGAGCGACCCGGAGTTGGTGGGGGTCGCCACGGTGGTGCTCGACGAATGTCACGAGCGGCATCTGGACGCCGATCTGCTGTTGGCGCTGCTGCTCGACGCGCGGTCGGGGTTGCGGCCGGATCTGCGGGTGCTGGCAACGTCGGCGACAGTGGCCGCGGATCGTCTGGCACAGCTGCTCGGCACCGGGGAGACCGGGCCCGGAGATTCGCGTGCCCCGGTTCTGGAAGTACACGGGCGGACCTATCCGGTCGAGGTGGACTACCTGCCCGTCCTGCCCCGCGAGCGGATCGAAGCGCAGGTCGCGCGGGCTACCCGCACGGCGCTGGCCACCATCGACGGAGATGTGCTCGTCTTCCTGCCCGGTGTCGGCGAGATCAACCGCACGGCAGGGCTCTTGCGCGAGCTCGACGGGGTCGACGTAGTCCCGCTGCACGGCAGACTCGCGGGCGCGGCCCAGGACCTCGCGCTCCGGCCGGGAGCGCGGCGGCGAGTGGTCTTGTCCACTGCCGTAGCCGAATCCAGCCTCACCGTTCCCGGCGTGCGGGCTGTCGTCGATTCGGGCCTGTCCCGCGTCTCCCGTGTCGATCACCGGCGCGGCCTTTCCGGTCTTGCGACAGTGCGTGTCTCGGCTGCCGTGGCCGAGCAGCGCGCGGGCCGCGCCGGCCGCGAAGCACCCGGCCACGCGTGGCGTTGCTGGCCCGAATACGAACACCAAACCCTGCCCGCCTATCCCGAACCCGAGATCCGGACCGCCGAACTCACCCGTCTCGCACTGGAATTGGCCTGCTGGGGCACCCCCGACGGCGCCGGCCTCGCCTGGTGGGACGCCCCGCCCGAAGGTGGCCTCGCGGCCGCCCGCGCCGTCCTGCGCGCCCTCGGCGCCCTCGATGATGCCGACCACATCACTGCGCGCGGCAAGGCCATGGCCGAGCTCGGCCTTCACCCCCGCCTCGCCCGCGCGCTCCTCGACGGCGCCGCCCGAGTCGGTGCGAAAGCCGCCGCGGAAATGGTCGTGCTGATGGACGACGACTCCCTCGCCGACACCGCCGACGCGGCGGCAGCCCTGCGTACCCTCCGCAGGGGACGCCCACCCCGCTGGACCCGCGAAGTTCAGCGCCTGACTCGACTCGTCACGAACACGTCATCCGGCGACGAGACCCGCCAACCGCTTGCCGGCGGCACACAGGCTGACGGCTCGCGTGGGGCAGGTCGGCGCGCGGGGTCGAGCTCCGGCGGGGCGCGGGTCGATGCCTCGTCAGAGGTATCGAACTCGGGCTCGGTGGCCGATCGACCGGGTGATGGTGACTCCGGAACGGAGGTCGCGGCGCTGTTGATCGCGCTGGCGCAGCCGGAGCGGTTGGCTCGACGGCGGGCGAGCGGGTCGTCCACCTTTCTCATGGCGGGCGGTACCGCGGTGACGCTGCCGCCGGGGTCGGGGCTGGCGGCGGCGGAGTGGCTGGCGGTGGCGGTGGCCGATCGTGATCCCGGGCGGGCCGAAGGCCGAATCCGGCTGGCGGCCGTCGCCGATGAGGATCTCGCTCGGGAAGCCGCGCCGGGGTTGGTGGTCGTGGCCGATGAGGTGCGGTGGGACGGCGGTGATGTGGTGGCCCGGCGGGTGGAGCGATTGGGCGCGATCATCCTGTCGGAGAAGCCAATACGTCAGCCCGAGCAGGCGCTGGTGGAACAGGCTGTGCGGCAGGGGATTCAGGCCGAAGGATTGGGCCTGCTGCGCTGGAGCGAGGACGCGCGCGGTCTGCGTCAGCGTCTCGACTTCCTGCACCGCGCCCTCGGCGCGCCGTGGCCCGCCGTCGACGACGGCGCACTCCTCGCCGACCTCGACGTCTGGCTCGGCCCCGAATTGTCCACCGCCCGCCGCCGTGCCGACCTCGCCCGCCTCGACGCGGGCACCGCGCTGCGCCGCCTGCTCCCGTGGCCCGCCGCCACCCGCCTGGACGAACTGGCCCCCGAACGCCTGGAAGTCCCCTCCGGCAGCCGCGTTCGTCTCGACTACTCCGCGGATCAGCCGATCCTCGCGGTCAAGGTCCAGGAGATCTTCGGCTGGACCGACCCGCCCACCCTCGCCGACGGCCGAGCCCCCATCCTGCTGCACCTGCTGTCCCCAGCTCAGCGCCCCGTCGCCGTCACCGCCGACCTGGCCTCCTTCTGGAAAAACGGCTGGCCACAGGTCCGCGCCGACCTTCGCGGCCGCTACCCCAAACACGCTTGGCCCGAAGACCCCACCACGATCTCCGCTCACCGGGGAACGGCTCGCCGAGTCACCGACCGCTCGAACTGACCGTTCACCACAGGGCTCGGGCGGTTGGTAGCCGGCGGCGTTCGGTGAGTTGCGCGGTGGGCAGGGTGTCGGCGAACCGGTCGAACCGCGCGTTATCGGCCGTCGGCACCGGCCTCGGTGGGCCACCCGTCGACCGGCACGGCGGGGTCGGTGGGCAGGCGCGCCGCGACCCATTCGTCGACCCGCGCTCCGCGCTGCACCCCGCCCGATCGAGCCATCCCCTCGTAGTGGAAGCCGTTGCGGCGGACGGCGGCGGCCGAGGCGACGTTGCCCACGATCGCGCGCCACGTGATCCGGTCGAGGGCGAGACCGTCGGCGTCGAAACCGAAGTCGCAGACCAGGTTGATCGTCCGCGACATCAGCCCGCGGCCACGGTGCGCTGGGGTGAGCCAGAAGCCGATCTCACAGGTGCCGGGCCCGCGCGTATGCAGGCCGACCATGCCCTCGACCCGGCCGTCCTCGGCGGTGCGGATCGCCCAGACCGGCGCGTTGTCCGCCCAGCCGGGGGCCACGACCCGGTCGAGGAATTCCTCGGTATCGCAGCGGTGATACGGGACGGGGACCGTGGTCCAGCGCTGCACATCAGGGTCCTGACAGCACTCGACGATGCGGTCGATATCGGCCCCGGTCGGGCGGGTGAGCCAGACGGTTCCGTCGGTGAGCGTGTGCTCGTACATCCGGCCATCCTGACAGTCGACGCCGAGAATCTCGCCGGATTTTCACGGCCCGCCCGCGTCGAGCCGGTCGGCGACCCGCCGCACCTCACCGGCAGGTGCGACGCGCGCGATGAAGCCGGGCACGAACTTCCCACCGGGGAAATCGTGTGCGAAATCACCGGCGCCGACCCGTGGGGCGGAGCGCGAGTGGGTACTCCGTAGGATCTGACTCGATGTTTTCCCCGTTTCTCGCCGACCTGTTCGAATCGCATCGACCGCACTTGCTTTCGGTCGCCTACCGGCTCACCGGAAGTGTCGGCGATGCCGAGGACGCGGTGCAGGAGAGCTGGCTGCGGATGGCCGGCGTGCACCAGTCCGAGATCGACGATCTGCGCGCCTGGCTGACGACCGTGGTCAGCCGAATCTGCCTCGACCACTTGCGAAGCGCCGCCGTGCGCCGCGAAACCTACGTGGGGCAGTGGCTTCCGGAACCGATCGTCTCGGCGGCCTCGTCGTCACGCACTCCCGATCCCCTGGACGTGGTGGTGCGCGATCAGGACAGCCGGATGGCGGCGATGGTGGTGCTCGACGCGTTGACGCCGCAGCAGCGGGTGGCGCTGGTGCTCCACGAGGGATTGTCGGTGCCCTTCGACGAGATCGCCGAGATCCTCGGCGTCTCCGCCGATGCCGCAAGACAATTGGCGGTCCGCGCGCGCCGGGCGGTGGCCAGAGCGCCGGAACCGGTCGCCGACGATGTGCACGATCAGGCGGTGCGGCGGTTCCTCGCCGCACTGGCCACCGGTGATGTCGCCGCGGTAGCCGCCACGCTGCATCCGGACACGACATTCACCGCCGACGCGGGCGGCACCACCAAGACCGCGCTGAATATCGTTGCCGGACAGGAGAAGGTCGCCCGACTGGCGCTCGGCCTCTGGCGCAGGCATCAGGAAGAATCCGGGCTGGAATTGGGCGCCGCCACGGTGAACGGGCAATCGGGGCTGGTGATCACCGACCCGAACTCGCCGTTCGGACGACCCGTGCGCGTCCTCGCCTTCGCAGTGCGAGACGGAAAGATCTGGGCGACTTACGATTTCGCCAACGTGGCGAAACTGTCGGGCGCCCGCCTCCGCTGACCCCACAGCACCGTCGAGGCCCTGCGAGGTCAGCGGTTCACTTCACAGCGCTGAGCTGATCGGCGTAGCGATGCGGACCAGCGTGCATCGCGGACGTTCTACGGGTAGGTGGAGCCCCAGTTGTGATCGCCGGTCGACGATCCGAGGTTGAAGTCCCCCGTCGAGGAACCCATGTTGTTGTCCGGCGTCGCCGAACCGGTGAACCAATCGACGATCGGACTGGCGACGAGGTGATCGTGGATGAATTGCCACGCCGAACCGGCTACCTCCGACGCAGCCGGTTGCAGGATGAAGTCGAGCAGAGGTGAGGCCATGCGAGCCCCTTTCGATATACCACCACGCAGTGGTGTGTGAGGTAGAACACGGCGAGGCTAGCTGAGGTTGGGGAAACGCACAATAGCGCAGGTCAAAGCAGGAAAACGTTTGTGAAACATACGTGTTCGCTATCGCTGGGCAACGTCGCCGAATAGTGGGATACGCTGCGGAGATGCCGCCTGTGCCGCCCACCGTCGCCCGCCTGCGCCCCTTCGGATCGACCATCTTCGCCGAGATGACCGAACTGGCCGTCCGCCACGACGCGGTGAATCTGGGCCAGGGCTTTCCCGATACCGACGGACCCGCCGGCATGCTCGAGGTGGCGCGCGCGGCCATCGCCGACGGCCTCAATCAGTACCCGCCCGGCCGCGGGATGCCGGTGCTGCGGCAGGCGATCGCCGACGACCGAGCGCGCCGCTTCGGCACCGCCTACGACCCGGCCACCGAGATTCTGGTGACCGTCGGCGCGACCGAGGCGATCAGCGCCGCCGTGCTCGGTCTGGTCGAGCCCGATCAAGAGGTGGTGCTGATCGAGCCGTACTACGACTCCTACGCCGCCGCGATCGCGCTCGCGGGCGCGCGGCGACGAACAGCTCGCCTGGTGCCCGACGGCGACCGATTCGTGCTCGACCTGGACAGTCTGCGGGCCGCGTTCACCTCGAAAACCCGCATGTTGATGATCAATTCGCCGCACAATCCCACCGGCGCCGTGCTCGACCGCGCCGACCTCACCGCGATCGCAGAGTTGGCTGTCGAGCACGATCTGCTCGTGCTGGCCGACGAGGTGTACGAGCACCTCGTCTACGACGGCACCGAGCACATCAGCATCTCCACGCTGCCCGGGATGCGTGAGCGGACGGTGGTGGTGTCCAGCGCGGCGAAGACGTTCAATGTCACGGGGTGGAAGATCGGGTGGGCGTGCGCGCCCGCGCCGCTGCTCGACGGTGTGCTCGCGGCCAAACAGTTCCTCACCTTCGTCGGCGGCGGGCCGTTCCAGCCCGCCGTCGCGTACGCGATCAACGAGGAATCGGACTGGGTGCTCGCCCAGCGTGCCGGGTTGGCGGACAAGCGAACGCGGCTTTCGCGGGCGTTGCGCGACACCGGTTTCACGGTCTCGGCCAGCGACGGCGGCTACTTCGTCTGCGCCGACATCCGAGCGCTCGGCGCCGACGATGGACTGGCGTTCTGCCGCGAACTCCCGGCCCGGCTCGGCGTCGCCGCCGTGCCGGTGAGCGTCTTCGCCGATCGCCCGGCGGACTGGAAACACCTGGTGCGCTTCACCTTCAGCAAGCGCGACGAGACGATCGACGAAGGCATCCGCCGGCTCCGCGCCGACACCACGGTGCCCTGACCCGGTGCCGTCGATGAGCCGCTCCACCGGGAAACGACCGGCCGACGGGACGGGTCAGTCGCGCGCGTGGCGGGCCAGCGGTGCGTGCCACCGATAGCGGCGGGCCAGCAGCCGGAACCCCACCGCCGCCGCTGCGGCGAGGAGCCCGGTCCAGGCTCGGTACAGGTCGAACGAGAGCAGCGCGGCGGTCGCGGCCGCGCCGAACAGGGCCGGAATCGCGTAGAGGTCCTGGTCCGGGCGTAGGACGGTGGGCACCTCGCCACTGAGCACATCGCGGATCACGCCGCCACCGATGGCGGTCGTCATGCCGAGCAGGGCGGCGGTGGGGGCGCCGAGCCCGGCCGAGTCGGCGATCACGGTCCCGGTGACGCAGAACAGCCCGAGCCCGATCGCGTCGGCGATCTCGAGCGGTCCCTTGGTGAGCCGGCGCGAGGGCGCGATGAAGTACAGGACCAGCGCGGTGACTATCGACGCGGACAGATAGGTCAGGTCGGTGAACGCGGCCGGGGGAGTCCGCCCGATCAGCAGGTCACGCACGATGCCGCCGCCGAGCGCGGTCGCACACGCCAGCACCACCATCCCGAACAGATCGAGCCGCTTGCGCACCGCGACCAGCGCACCCGACGCGGCGAAGGAGATCACCCCCATCATCTCGCCGCCCCGATGCACCGCGTTCACGGCCGAGTCCAGCTCGCTGACCGAAGGCCCGGCCAACGCCGTCACCAGCACACCAACGCTCACCACGCAATCCTTCCGCCTCGCTGCTCCGAAGCAGCGTGACACGCAGGCGCTCGGCGACGGCGACCGGCCCACCCGCTGGTGGCGATCCGATTTCGCGTGGGGATGCGGCGGCGGCACGCACCTCAGGCGGGGGTGGGGCGGGCCTTGTCGGTGGCGAGCAGGACGGCGATGGTGCCGAGAGCGGTGCCCATGAGGTAGCGCTGGGTGCGCAGCCAGAGGGGGCGGGCGGTGAGGAAGGTGGCCAGGCCCGCGGCGCCGAGCACGATCATGGCGTTGACCGTGAGGGCGACCGTGATCTGGATGGCGCCCAGCGACAGGCTCTGCAACCAGAGGGCGCCGCGAGCGGGGTCGACGAACTGGGGGATCAGCGCCATGTACATGATCGCGATCTTCGGATTGAGCAGGTTGGTGGCCAACCCCATCGTGAACAGGCGCCGTGCGGGGTCGTGCGGCAGGTCGGCGGGCGCGAACACCGACACCCCACCCGGCCGGATCGCCTGCCAGGCCAGCCACAGCAGATACGCCGCCCCCGCCAGCTTCACCACCAGATACAACCCGGGAACAACAGCGAACACCGCCGTGATCCCCGCCGCGGCCGCCATCAGGTACACACCGAAGCCCGCCGCGACCCCCATCAGCGAGATCATCCCCGCCCGGCGACCCTGCGCGACGGTGCGCGAGACCAGATACATCATGTTCGGTCCCGGCGTCAGCACCATGCCGAGCGCCGCCGCCGCGACCCCGAGAACCGCCGTTGTCTGAAGCATGCACCGAGTTTGCCCCGGTCAGCGATGCTGTGTCGCGGTCCAGTCGGCACCTGCTGGACCCGTCTCACCGCTCGCGCGCAATCGCCGTACCGACCATGTCGGACCGGGTCCGTACAATCGAACGAGCCGCCCATCAGGGCACGGCACACCAACTCAGAGCATCAAGGCCGAACGCAACCCCGCACAGGGCGAGTCTTACGAGCCCGTTCGGGGCCGCCCCCTCGATCAGCGCTCGAAGCGCATGCGCCGCAGGCGCGAGTCTCGAGTGCTGAATCGAGGGGATACAGGCGCCCCGAACCCGCGGCCCCGGCCGCAAAGGAGTCCAGTGACCGACGGTCCGCTGATCGTGCAAAGTGACAAGACTCTGCTGCTCGAGGTCGACCACGAGCTGGCAGGTAACGCCCGGCAGGCCATCGCGCCGTTCGCGGAGCTGGAACGCGCACCCGAGCATGTGCACACCTACCGGATCACGCCGCTGGCGCTCTGGAACGCCCGCGCGGCGGGCCACGATGCCGAGCAGGTCGTCGACGCGCTGGTGAACTTCTCGCGGTACGCCGTGCCCCAGCCGCTGCTGGTCGACATCGTCGACACGATGGGCCGCTACGGCCGGTTGCAGCTGGTCAAACATCCCGCGCACGGGTTGTGCCTGGTCAGCCTGGATCGCGCGGTCCTCGCGGAAGTGCTGCGGCACAAGAAGATCGCACCCATGCTCGGCGCCCGCATCGACGACGACACCGTGATCGTGCACCCGTCCGAGCGCGGCCACATCAAGCAGATGCTGCTGAAGATCGGCTGGCCCGCGGAGGACCTGGCCGGTTATGTGGACGGCGAGGCGCACGACATCGGCCTCGACTACACCGAGGGCAAGTGGCACCTGCGCGACTACCAGGAGATGGCCGCCGATTCGTTCTGGGCGGGCGGTTCCGGCGTGGTCGTGCTGCCGTGCGGCGCGGGCAAGACGATGGTCGGCGCGGCCGCGATGGCCAAAGCCAAGGCGACGACGCTGATCCTGGTCACCAATACCGTGGCGGGCAGGCAGTGGCGGCGCGAGCTGCTGGCGCGGACCACGCTCACCGAGGAGGAGATCGGCGAATACTCCGGCGAGCGCAAGGAGATCCGTCCGGTCACCATCGCCACCTACCAGGTCATCACGCGCAAGTCGAAAGGCGAGTACAAGCACCTCGAGCTGTTCGACAGCCGCGACTGGGGCCTGGTGATCTACGACGAGGTGCACCTGCTGCCCGCGCCGGTCTTCCGGATGACCGCCGACCTCCAGTCGCGCCGCAGGCTCGGTCTCACCGCCACGCTCGTGCGTGAGGACGGTCGCGAGGGCGATGTGTTCTCGCTGATCGGCCCGAAGCGCTACGACGCGCCGTGGAAGGACATCGAGGCGCAGGGCTGGATCGCACCGGCCGACTGCGTCGAGGTGCGGGTGACGCTCACCGACGCGGAGCGGATGGCCTACGCCACCGCCGAGCCCGAGGAACGCTACAAGCTGTGTTCCACCGCGCGCACCAAGATCCCGGTGGTCGAGTCCATCCTGGCCCGGCACCAGGGTGCGCCGACCCTGGTGATCGGCGCCTACCTGGATCAGCTCGACGAGCTGGGCGTCGACCTGAACGCCCCGGTCATCACCGGCGCCACCAAGAACAGGGAACGCGAGGCGCTGTTCGACGCCTTCCGCTCCGGTGAGATCCCCGTGCTGGTGGTGAGCAAGGTCGCCAACTTCTCCATCGATCTGCCGGAAGCCTCGGTGGCGGTGCAGGTTTCGGGCACCTTCGGTTCCCGGCAGGAAGAGGCCCAGCGCCTCGGCCGGCTGTTGCGGCCGAAACAGGATGGGGGACAGGCGCATTTCTATTCGGTGGTAGCGCGCGACACGCTCGACGCCGAATACGCCGCGCACCGGCAGCGCTTCCTGGCCGAACAGGGCTATGCCTACCGCATCGTCGACGCCGACGACCTGCTCGGCCCGCCGATCGGGGACGGCGTGTAGCACTGTTCGCCAGGTCAAAGGGGGGTAGCGTGCGGTGTGTGATCCCCTCGGCAGATAAGTGGAGGCAATTCCTCCGCAACTTGTGCTAGGAAGGAAGGCGTGCGCCGCTTCGAATTCGTGGTCGACCGTGAACACGCTCATGCGGTGAACGAGACGTTCACCGGATTACGCAGGTTGCGCCTGGTGGCCCTGCTGGTCGCCGGTCTCGCCGTCGCGGCCACGGTGGCGCTGGTGTGGAGCGGACAGGCGTGGGGATTTCTGCTCGCGGTGGTGTGCGTGCTCATCGCGGGCATCGCGCTGTGGGTGGCGTTGTGGACGCCGCATCGCTCCAGCATCGAAAAGCTCTACCACGACGGTGTGCTCGTCCCCGCCGTCGTCAGCGATGCCGAACCGGGCGCCATCGTGTTGCTCGCCCTGGTCGATATCGCCGAACCCGCTGCGCCGGAGCGCAGTTGGGCCCTGATCACCCGCAAGGTGCGCACGCTGCCCGGACACGCGCCGCGGCCGGGTGAACGGGTGCCCGCCGTCGCGGTGCGCACCGACCGTGCTCCGCGCCAGGTCGGCGAACGCTGGCAGCTGGTCACCGCCATGCCGATCGCCTGGGGCACGCGCGACGACGCGGTGATCGAGCGGGCGTGCGACGCCATCAACGAGGTCGAATGGCGGCTGCTCACACAGAACCTGGCGCTGGCATCGCGGGTGAAACGCACCGCGACCAAGCGCCTGCTGCTCGACCCACAGCACCTGCCCTCCGACCTGGGCTAGCCGCGCACCTGCGACGATGGTTCGGTTCGTGCGATCCGGTCGACGAAAGGTGTCCGCGACATGCGCTGGTCGGCCGGGTTGTGCGTGGTGTTCGCGCTGGTGGCGCTGGGAGTTCCGCCGGTAGCGGCGGATTCGGCCCTGATCGGGGCTCCGGGGCTGGGTGATCCGTACTATCCGCTGGATGGGAACGGCGGCTACGACGTCACCCACTACGACGTGTCGATCGACTACGAACCCGGTGCTCACCATCTGCGCGGCACGGCCCGCATCGACGGCCGCGTCACCCAGCCGCTGGCACAGTTCAACCTCGACTACAGCGGACCCGAGGTGCTGATGGTGACCGTCAACGGTCAGCCCGCGGGGTTCGCGCACGACGGTGAGCACGAGCTCGTGGTCACGCCACTGCTACCGCTGCCGCCGGGTCTGCCGATGCGGGTCATCGTCGACTACGCCGGCGCGGCCGCCGACACCGAGGGCGAAGGGTGGACGCACGCGCCCAACGGTGGTGCGTTCGCCGTCGGCGAGCCGCACAGCGCGAGCACCTGGTACCCGCTCAACGACACCCCCTTGGACAAGGCGACCTTCACGCTGCACGCCACGGTGCCCGCCGACTGGGAGGTCATGTCGATCGGCGACCGCACCGAGCACGTGGTGCGCGACGGTCGGTTGCACACCACGTGGGAGACACGACAGCCCACGATCGGCTACCTGACCACGGTCGCGGTGGACCACTTCACCTTCCTCGAACAGCGGCGCGCGAACGGCACCGCGGTGCTGAGCGCGTTCGCGCCGGAATCCGACGGCAATCGCGAAGACGAGCAGCGGCTGCCCGAAATCCTCGACTTCCTCGAAAGTCTCTACGGTCCATACCCGTTCGATGTGGCCGGTGGGATCTATGTGGATACCGAGCTGCCGTTCTCGCTGGAGACCCAGACCCGGCCGACCTACGCGCCGTGGACCGATCTGAACACCGTGGTGCACGAGCTGGCCCATCAGTGGTGGGGCGACACCATGTCGGTGCGGCACTGGTCCGACATCTGTCTCAACGAATGCTTCGCCAGCTACACCGCCGACTACCTGTGGCCGGAGCGGATCGACCATGCCGATGTGGACACCGAGTATCGCGAGACCATCGCGCAACACCTCGACGATCCCAAGTTCTGGAAGATCGCGCTGGCCGCGCCGGGCGCGGGCGACGAATTCACGTCCGTCTACTATCGCGGGCCGCTGTTCCTGCACGCCCTTCGCAAGTTGCTCGGTGAGGACGTGTTCTTCGCCGCGATCAAGGATTTCGTGAACGCGCATCGCGACGGCCACGCCTCGATGCCGGAGTTCCGGGAGTTCCTGCAGAGCCGGACCTCGATGCCGCTGGGCGAGTTCCTGGCCGAATGGCTGGACGGGACGAGACCGCCGCGCGACGCGTTCCTCTACCCGGGCACCCTGCACCCCTAGTCGTCGGTGAGCCGAGCGCGGGCGCGCTCGACCCAGCGCTGCATGCGATCGAATTGACTACGCGCGGCGGTGAATTCGCCGCGCGCTCGATGTTCGGCGGTGTGGGCGAAGTGGCGTTGCTGCTCCGCGTGCTCGAGTTCGGCGCGGAGTTCGGCGATGCGGGTTTCGATCTCGTCGAGGTCGGACTTCGCCTGCGTGGCAGCGGCTTCGGCCTCGTCGCGATCGGTGCGGGCGGCTGCCAGGCCGGATTCGGCGTCGTCGAGTTCCTGCTGGGCCTGCGCGCGACGCTCGGCTTCGGTGTCCTTCGGGGCCGAGCGGGGTTTGCTCGCACGCTTGGGGGTGGCCTTGCCGCCGGTGATCGCGACCAGACCGGCCGGGCCGAAGCCGTCATAGGTGACCGTGGTGGGCAGCACTCCGGCGCGAACCAGATCGGCGACATCGGGGTCGGCCAGCGCCGCGGTGAGGGTCTGACCGATCTCGCGCAGCACCTGTTCACTCGCCGGGCGATCGTGCTCGGCGGCCAGTTCGGCGGCGCGCTTGGTCATCGCGTTCACGACCTGTTGACGCTGGCTGCCCAGAGCGCGCAGCTTGTCGCCGGAGAGCTGACGCTGGGCCGACCGCAGGGCGTCGCCCAGATCGAGCAGGGCGGCGATCTCCTGCGGTGCGTGCCGGGCCAGCAGGTTCACCGTCCAGGCCGCGACCGTGGGTTTGCGCAGGGCGGTGATGGCTTTGGCCAGGTCGCGGTCGCCGTCGGCGCGGGCCTGGGCGGCGCGTTCGGCGCGGGTCGACACGAAGTCGCCGGGGTCGAGGGTGTACAGCTCGCCTGCGACGTCGTCGAGGGTCATCTTGTCGTCGAGGGTCATCTTTGTGATGGTAGACAGGTTGCGCTACGGGGGAGCGCGGGCGCGGGGCACTTGGGTATCGTCACCGGCGGTTGTGTTCACCCTGAACCGTTCGGTGAGTGAGGTTTTCAGTGATTTTCCCGGAGAAGCGGCTGTTGGCGCGGATCGTGCTCGGGCCGGTGGCCGCGATGGCCCTGGTCGGAGCGGTGGTTTCGTGCTCCTCCGATGATTCGTCGTCGGCCGGTGCTGTCGCGGTGGGGTCGTGCGTGGAGGTCAGTGACAACGCTGCCGACGCGATGAAGGCGACGGTCGGCGACTGCTCGTCGGCGAAGTCGAACTACCGGATCGTGAAGGTCGGGGCAGACTGCGCCGCCGACAACGCCGCGTTCAACGGCACGGTCGGGGACGCGAAGAGCACGCTGTGCCTGGCGCCGAATTTCGCCGAAGGCAGCTGCTACGCGGAGGCGGGGAAGCGGCCCGCGGAGTCGGTCGACTGTACGGCGGCCGAGGCTTCGTTCAAGGTGGTCAAGCGGATCGACGGGCAGACCGACGAACTGCTGTGTGGCGCGGACGCCACGCAGTTCCGGACGGTTCCCGACCCGAAGACGACCTTCTGCCTGGCCAAGCCCTAATCGAGCAGGGCCACCGACGCGATGCGGTGGAGGGTGAAATGGCGGGTCGCCCCGCTCACCGGGTCCACCGCGTCCAGTTGGCCGTTGCCTACCCGCAGCGGCTCGACCACCCGCTGGGTGGCCACGCCCTGGGCGTCCACGTAGCCGATGTTCACCGGTCGGCCGACCCTCGCCGCCAGCTGGAGCAGCGCGAGGGTGGCCGCGGTGCCGGTGCGGGTGCCGTCGGTGCGCACCGAGCGACCGGTGCGGGCGCCCGCGGCGCGTTCACCCGCGCGGAGTTCGGTGACCAGCTGGGCGAGCTGGTCGTCGTTCGGTGGGGTCGGGCGGTAAGGCCTGCGGGCCAGCGGGCGGACCGAAATCCGCGCGCCGCGGGGACGCAGGTCGACGATGGTGCCGCCGGAATCCTCGCCCGCGGGGGCGAAGCCCGCCTTGCGGAGCTGGTCGAGCATCTCGGCCAGGGGCGCCAGGGCAATCGCCACGGTGGGGGCGATAGCGCGCAGCGCCAGGGTTTCGGCCACGGGTGCGGCGAGGACCTGGGCCAGCAGCGCCGGGTCGTCGCTGCGCAGGAACGACTGGGCCATGCCCACCCTGAGCTGGCCGTGGCGACGCGCGACGTCGTCGATGAGATAGGTCAGCGACTGCGGCACGGGAGTGCGGGAGTGGGTGGCGAACAACGCGTGCAGTTCGGCGGCGGTGAGGCCGGCGTCGAGCGCGCGGCGGACCGTGGCGTCGCTGACCCGGTACACGGTTGCGGCGCCCGCTGATTCGACATCGGCGACCAAGGCGATCTTGGCGCGCAGTTCCGGTACCAGCGGACCGGGGGCGATCACCGTGAGGTCGGCCTGGACCAGGACGTGGTCGACCGGTTTCGGCAGCGCCGCGGCCATTTCCGATTCGGCGTCGGCGACAGAACCGTGCAGCAGGGCCCGGCCCGCCGAGTCGAGGGCGCCACGGCCGAGCAGGCCGACGACTGCCGCCTCGGCGAGGGTCGCGGTGACGGCATCGAGGCGGAAATGCCTGCGCCGGCGTGGCATTCGCCAAGCCAGCAGTTTGCCGATGTCGGCGGGAGTCACCGCGGTACCGGTCGGATACTCGGCGAGCAGGCCGAGGATCGCCGCACGATCGCGCACCGCATGGGGCACGCGCAGCTCCGCGGACAGGGCCGCGATCGGCTTGTCGGCGGCGTCGCGCAGGCCGATCATCCACGGCATCCGATCCAGCTCCAGCCACGCCTGCGCGAGTGTCACCCAGCGGGTCGCGGGCGGGGCGTCGAGCCAGGAATCCGCGGCGGGCGTCGGGGCCCAGAAGTCGTCGGTGGAGTCGAGGTCGGGGGTCGGTTCGGGCAGGCCCTTCTCGACGAGTTTCGCGGCGGCCAGCAATTCGAGCAGCAGGCCGGTGCGTTGTTCGTCGATGCCGGTCTGCTTGGCCAGCCTGCGCAGTTCGCGCACGCCGAGTCCGCCCGCGCGCAGGGCGGGGGCGGGCAGCGCGCCGAGCGCGTCGATGAGGTCGCCCGCATCGCGCAGCAGTTCGCCGACTTCACCCGCGCCGACGGCGTTCACCTCGGTGGCGGCGTTCTTGACGAGCGTGGGTTTGGGTGGGGCGAGCGCGTGCGGGTCGGTGACGGGTTCGCCGCGCAGAATCTGGCCCACGGTGACGGGCAACTCCACGGTCTCGTCGTCGATCCGGTGCAGCAGCCGGGCGGCGAGCAGGCGCGGCACGGGCCGGGCAGGATCGGTGCCGGGTGCGGCGTCCCTGGTGCGACCGCGGGGGCCGGTGGTGGCGAGTTTGTCCAGCAGCGCGCGTTCGGGCGGGCTCGCCGTAGCCAGCGCGGCCGCTACCTCGGGCTCGGTGAGCGCGTCGGGCAGCGCTGTCGTCGCGCCCAGCGGCCAGGGCAGGGCTTCGGCGGCGCTGGGTGTGAGGTCGAGGTCGTCGCCGATCTGCCACACGAGGGCGCGGTCGAGCAGGCGGGTCAGCGCGGCGGTGAGCGCGGTCTTGGTGACGCGATCCTTGAGCTGCGCGTGCAGGGTGGTGCGAGTCAGCGGCGTGAGTTCGGCGCCGATCGTGCGGGCGTCCTCGTTGGCCGTCAGCGCCTCGATGATCGCGAACTCGAGGGTGTCCAGATCGTCGGCGGCACGCAACACCGATGCGCGCTGCTGAGCGCGCACGGCGAGCACCGACATCGACGCGGGCAGTGGTACCGCCAGGTCGGGCCGCAACTGCAGCAATTTCACCAGCTGGGCATCGGTGCGCGCACCGAGCCAATCGGCGAGAGAGTCTGTCGCGATCACCGATCGAGCCTACGTGGTTGGGTATGCCAGAATGAGCCGGTGGTGAACAAATCGAAGAAACCCTACGTCGACAACGGCTGGCCCGAGGTGGCCGACGGCGAGCACGCCGTGACCGAACTGTCGTCGACCCGCGCCGGTAATCTCTCGCCTTTCGGTGAGGACACCGAGTTTCCCGTCCCGGCCGCGACGCTGCCGTACGTACACCCCCAGACCACCATCAACCGGGTGTAATTCGGACGAGAAAGACAAGAGCCCGCATCCTCGAGGATGCGGGCTCTTGTTGTGTATGCGGGCGATCAGGAGGGCAGCAGACCCTTGTTCGCCTGGAAGAAGTCGATCACGGCCGGGTCCAGCTGAGAACCCTTGGCGGAGTTGACGAAGTCGAGAGCCTGCTGCGGCACGGCGATGCCCTGCTGCTGCACGACGGTGAGTGCGCGGTCGACGGCCGAGAACACTTCCTGGCTCGGATCCTGGACCTGCGGCACGGTGACCTGAGGAGCCCAGCTCGGCGCCGAGGGAGCGACACGCTCGGACGGTCCGCTGCTCAGACCCAGCTGCGAGGAGCAGGAGGGCCAAGCGCCCCAACCCTGGGAAGCGAGAACCTTTTCGGCGACCACGATCTGCTGTTCGCGGGTGGCCTGGTTGGCGGAGGCGGCGTACTCGCCACCGCCGTGTGCGGTCCAGGTGGAGGGCGAGAACTGCAGCCCACCCTGGAAACCGTTGCCGGTGTTGATACCCCAGTTGCCGCCGGCTTCACACTGTGCGAGGCGATCCCAGTCGGAGTCAGGGGCCGCGCTGGCGTTTCCTGCGAGGGCAGCGGCTGCGGTGCCGAAGATCGCGCCGGTGACGGCGACCTTGGCAGCAGTGCGCCCGGTGGAAGTCGGCTTGCGGTGGCGTCCACTCATATCGGGTTTCTTCCTCTCGTTCGCACCTGCATGTGGCCCGGACTGAGAGGTCTCCCGGTCCGCCCTCATCCCTTGTTTCCAATCGGGGTCCGGTACCCGCGGGGTGAGGTTCGGTGCGGCGGGCCGGTGGTTCCGGGGGTTACCCCGGCTGAGAGAAACGGTACGACGGTCAGCGGCGAATGTCACTATTTGGTAACCGGCGGGTCCCGGTGGGTCTCGGGGTCGTCTCAGGGTGATCCCTGATGTGTCCGCGCAGGTAGTCGCGGTGCCGAATGTGCGCGACAGCTGTGCGCTCACTTCGTGACCGCGCCGTTATGTGACGAAGGTCACATGTTTGGCTGGATGATATTCGGTGGGGTATTCGGTTGACGCGTCAACGCGCGCGTCGGCCCGACCACAACGCGAAAACCAGCGCGAGCAGGAAGCCGACGGGTGCGAGCATCGCCAGGCCGTAGAGCCACAGCCCCGGATCGCTGTCGGACACGATCGGCGTCACGAAGATCGCGATCACCGCCAGAATTCCGGTACCGAACAGGACGAGGGCCACGTGCAGCAGGCGATCGCCGGAGCGTCGCGGACCGGGCGAGGCCGGATCTGGTGAATTCGTCACCGATGAACCGTAAAACTGATGTGCTCGCGATATAGCCACCGGGGTAGACTCGCAGCACATCGCGTCCCGCCTTGTTGGGGGGCGCGTTCTTTTCGCGACAAGCAAGATTGTGTAACCCGGGCCACAAGGGTTCGGGTGCCGAATGATGAACGGGTGAGCGCAGTGCCGACCGGCCGGGTGAAGTGGTACGACGTCGAGAAGGGCTTCGGCTTCCTGTCTCAAGACGAGGGCGAGGACGTCTATGTCCGCTCGTCCGCGCTGCCCGAGGGCGTCGAGGGACTCAAGCCCGGACAGCGTGTCGAATTCGGCATGGCCGCCGGTCGCCGTGGGCCGCAGGCGCTCAGCGTGACGGTGCTCGAGGCGCCGCCGACCGTCGCCCGCGATCGTGACCGTGGGCAGGCGCCCGCACGCAAGGACGCCGGGCCGCGCAAGTCGCCCGACGAACTGCACGGACTGGTCGAGGACATGATCACGCTGCTGGAGAGCACCGTGCAGCCGGATCTGCGGCGGGGCAAGTACCCGGATCGCAAGATGTCCCAGCGTATTTCCGAGGTCGTGCGGGCCGTGGCTCGCGAACTCGACCACTGACGGTTTCGCGAAACCGGCCCCGAACGAATGTCGTTCGGGGCCGGTTCCGTTTCGGGCTCAGGACTCGCGAGGTTCGGGCTCGGGAGTGACGATCGACCAGGCGGCGTGCGGGATATAGCTTTCCTGCCCGGTGGCGATGTCACGGGCCAGGATCGGCAGCTGCACTTCGATGCCGATCAGGCGCAGGTCCGGTTCCGGCTTCGACTCGATGGTGAGTGCCCTGGCGCGGTCCGGGTAGTCGGCGAAGCTGAGCACCCGGTCCAGCTGCTCGCCGCTGGGGCGCTGGTAGATCAGCTGGATGAGCCAGGGCGATTCGGCGACCGCGTCGGGCAGCGAGAGCTGTACGGGTTCACCGGCGGGGACCTCCAGCGGCGTGGTCTCGCCGTACCGGCAATTCTCCATCCGCACCGTGCAGTACATGAACGGGTCGACAGTGATGGTCGTGCCGTGCGCGTACGCGGTGAGCTGCGGGGTGTGCGCGGGCGCCTTCGATACCGCCACCCCCACCCACACCGCGGTCACCGCGACGACCGCGAACAGTCCGGCCGCGACCAGCGCGACGATCGTTCGAGCGTTGAGCTTGCTCACCAGGTGGGGTCTCCTGTCCCTCTCGGATGGGTGTTGGGCACTTCCTGCTCGACGTGCTGGGGGCGGTTGCCGCCCAGACCCGGCAGCAGCGAGTGCCCGGTATAGCTGACGAACGTCTGGAGCAGTCCGGCCAGCAGGATCACGCTGATCAAGGCGAAACCCTTCCAGTATTCGATCGGCATCAGCACGCCGGCCGCCCCGCCGACGACCCAGCTCAGTTGCAGCACGGTCTCCGAGCGTCCGAACCCGGACGCGATCGATTCCGGCGGGAGATCGTCCTGGATGGCGGCATCGAGGGAGACCTTCGCGAGCGCGCTGGCCGCGGAGGCCACCAGTGCGGCTACGGCGGCGCCGAACAGATTCCCGGTGAACGCGGCGAACAGCGCGACCACCGCGCACGCGCCGGTGCAGCCGAGCACCACCGGCGACGGCCTGCCCAATTGCAGCCGGGCGCCGGTCGCGTTGCCGCCGAAGTTGCCGATGGCCGCCGCGGCGCCGACCAGGCCGAGCATCGCCGCCTGTTCGCTGGGACTGCCGCCCGATCCCTTGGCGACGAAGGCGATGTAGAAGGTGAGGAAGCCGGTGAGCACGCGAATCGAGCTGTTGCCCCACAGGCCGGTCACCACGGCGCGGCCCAGCGGCTGACGCCGTTTGCGCGGCGGCACCGCGGACTGCTCGCCGCGGTGGATAACCTCGGTGTGCGCGTCGGGGCCGTGGTAGGTCAGCGTCGCGGGGACCTCTCCCTCGGTCACCTCGACCCAGCGCGGAATACGCAAGCTGAGGAACACCCCCGCGACGGCGATGCCGGTGGCGAAGATCAACGCGCCGGTGGAACCCGCGATCAGGGCGGTGAGCGCGGCCAGGGCGCCCGCGCCGATGGTGCCGCCGACCAGGCCGAACACGGTCAGCCGGGAATTGGTACGCACCAGGTCGATATCCGGTGGGAGCACGCGTGGCGTCACCGCGCTCTTGAGCACGGCGAAGGATTTCGAGCCGACCATCATGCACAGGGCCAGCGGATACAGGCCCCAGGTGTCGATGTTGAAGATCAACAGCAGCGCGAAGCCCGCGCGCAGGCCGAAGGTTGTCGCCAGCGCGAGCCTGCGTCCGCGTTGCAGCCGGTCGAGCAGCGGGCCGATCAGCGGCGCGATCAGCGCGAACGGCGCGATGGTGATCAGCAGGTACAGGGCCACCTTGGTTTTGGATTCGGCGGTGGCGCTGGCGAAGAACAGGGTGTTGGCCAGGGCGACCGCGATCGCGGCGTCGAGCGCGAAGTTCGCCATGGTGGCGTAGGTGAGCGCGGTCAGGCCGGACTGGTCGGCGCCGTCGGCCTTGGCGGCGCGCTGGAAGGTGGCGATGCCGCGTTCGGTGAGTTCGCGGCTGCGCATGGCGGCTACGCGGGTGACGGTGAGTTTCCGGGGGACGCGCTGGTTGACCTGGTCGTCGACGCCTTCGTCGCGAGGAAAGGGACGGGTACCCGCCGGGCCGGTGTCGTCCCCGGGGAGGTCGGAGCGTCCTTGCTCGTCGCCGGGGGCAGGGGGTCGGCCCCGATCGTCGACCGGCGGCCCGTCGTGCGGATGCTCGGCGCGTGGTGCGGCCGGTCGGCCCCGATCGTCGAAGGGCGGACGCCGCTTGGGGTAGTCGTCCGGTGTGCGTCCGGCGGGCGCCGCGTTCGGCACGGGCGTGGTCGGGGCGGCCGGGTCGACGGGGCGGTGGCGTCGGAACAGGCTTTTCGACCGGACCGTCGGCGGCTCGGCGGGCAGCGGTCGTTCGGGCCGGGGGAAGACCTTGCGCGGTGCGCGCGGCGGGTACTGCCCGTAGCCGGGGTGTGGGTCGGCGGCAGTACCGTCCCGGCGACCACGGTCAGGACCGGATGGATCGCGGGGCGTAGTCACAAGTCCAATTCTGTCGCACTCGGGCGGCGCGTGTTCACTCGCGCCGCGGCAATGTCGGCCACACCCGGGTTATTTCCCGACGAAACGCACTTCGAACATGCGCGGCCAGTACTTGCCGGTCAGCAGGAACCGATCGGTGCCGGGCAGGTGAGCGATGCCGTTGAGCACATCGGTGCCCGCCCGTTCGGCGGGGGTGAGCAGTCCGCCCGCCTCGATGACGGCGAGAATCCGGCCGGTCTCGGGATCGATGTGCAGAATCTCGTCCGTCGGGTAGTTGTTCGCGTAGACCGTGCCGTCTTCCGCGCAGTCCAATTCGTTCGGCTTCGGATCGCGGTAGCCGGACAGCGTCACCGAACCGGTCTGCGCGAAGGTCACCGGGTCGCGGAAGGTGAGCGTGCCGGTGCCGTCGCTCATCACCAGCCGCTGTGGCTGTGCGCACAATCCCCAGCCCTCACCCTGATAGTCGGCGCGACCGGTCTCGGCCAAGGTGACCGGGTCGCGGGCGATGGCGAAACCGTCCTGCCAGGTCAACTGCCACACGATCGCGCCCGCCCTGGTCAGGCCCTCGCCGAACACGCGACCAGGCAGGTCGACGCGCGCTGTTTCGGCGCCCGTGCGCTGGTCGGCGGCCCGCGCGGTCGACACGCCCCACATTCCGGTGCTCTCGTAACGGACGCCGTCGACCACTTCCAGACCCTGGGTGAAGGCCTGCGGATCGTGCGGTGACGAGCCGATCACTTCGACTCGTAACCGCGTCGGTCCGGGCTCCTCTGGACCGCTACAAGCCCCCGCGCCGAGCACACTGACCAGCACTGCGACGGCCAACGAACTGCGATTGCACTTCATACGGCAAAATGTATGCCGTGAGCGCAGTATCTGTTTCGGAGTCCGGCGTGCGTCCCGTTCTGGCCGACGCGGCCGAGGTCGCACGTCGTGCGCTCGTCGCGTTGGAACCCGACGGGGTAGGAGTCCATCTGGGGGTGAGCGCCGAGGACGACACCGCGGCCACCCACCGGTTCGAGGCGACCCTGCCCGGCTACCGCGGCTGGCAGTGGGCCGTCGTGGTCGCCGCGCCCCCCGGCGCCGACCACGCGACGGTGAGCGAGTCGGCGTTGCTGCCTGCCCTCGACGCCCTGATCGCCCCCGACTTCGTCCCGTGGGAACAGCGGGTCCGCCCCGGCGACCTCGGCCCCGGCGACCTGCTCGCCGCCCCCGCCGACGACCCCCGTCTCGTTCCCGGCTACGTCGCCACCGGCGATCCGGTGATCGACGAGGTGGCCCGCGAGGTGGGCCTCGGCCGCGTCCAGGTGCTCAGCCTCGAAGGCCGCGCCGACGCCGCCCAGCGCTGGTTCACCGAGTTCGGCCCCGACACCGAGATGGCCAAGGCCGCCCCCGGCACCTGCGGCATGTGCGGCTTCTACCTGCCGCTGGCCGGCGCCCTGCGCGAGTCCTTCGGTGTCTGTGGCAACGCGATGGGTGCCGACGGCCACGTCGTCCACATCGAATACGGCTGCGGCGCCCACTCCGACGTGGTGGCACCCAGCGGCAACGGATCCCCGCTGTACGAGGCATTCGACGACCACGCGGTGGATTTCGTCGAGATCGTCCGCCCGGCTGTCGAGGACGCGATCGACAAGGCCACATCCCAGGCCGCTGGCGCGGACTCGGCAACAGAGGCCGCGGCGGAGATGTCTGCCGACGCCCCGGCATCAGCGGTCCCGACGACCGGCGCGGACTCGGCATCAGCGGCTGCGGCCCCGGCGACCGGTGAAGACTCCGCGTCGGAGACCGCGTCCCAGGCGACGGCCGAAGTGGTCGACCAGGTCGAGGCCGAGCCTGCCGGCGCCGACCCCGCGACGACGGTCGTGGAGGTTGTCGCCGAGACTTCCGCCGACCCGGCGATCGAGGTCGTGGAGGTAGCGGCCGAAACGGTCGCCGCCGTCCCGCCCACCTCGGACCCCGAGACCGAGCCGAGTTCCGCGGACTCGCTGACCGAGGTCGGCGAAGCCGCGGCGGAGCAGGCAGGCGACCGGCAGGAAACCGCCGAGGCCGAAGCGGTCGCCGCCGCGGACGCTGAGCGTCACGCGCTCACCGAAGGCGCCCTGCCGGAGTCGGCCGATGAGGTCGTCACCGCCGAAATCGCCTCGGACACCGGGGTTCTGACCGAGACTGTTTCGGCCGAACCTGCCGCCGAGGCCGAACTCGCCGTCGGCGACGAATCAGCCACCGCTGAGACCTCGGCCGCTTCGGATGCCGAGAGCTCTTCGGGCGTATCGGACGAGGTAGCGACTGCTGCCGACGCGGTCGCGGAGGCTGCACCTGCCGCCGAGACTGTGTCGGGCGCGGAGGCTTCCGCCGAGGGTGAGGCTGCGGTGTCGGGCGCGGAGGCTTCCGTCGAGGGTGAGGCTGCGGTGTCGGGCGCGGAGGCTTCCGTCGAGGGTGAGGCTGCTGTGTCGGATGCGGAGGCTTCCGCTGAAGGCGAGGCTGCGGTTTCGGGCGATGCGGGATCCGGTGAAGCGGCGGAGTCGGCTGATCTGAGCGAGCACGGATCGTCGGTGTCGCGCTGAACGGAGCGGGTGACCCGTTCGGTACCGCGGAGCTGCGGGCCGGAGTACTTGCCGCGTGGCGGGATTCGCCGACGCGGTTACGCGAGGACAGTGCCAGCGAGGCGGATCTGGTGGCCGCGGGCTACCGGGACCGGCTGCTCACCGAGCTCGCGCAGAACGCGGCCGACGCCGCGGCGAAGGCCGGTGTCGCGGGTGAGCTGATCGTGCGGGTGCTGGACGGGCGGCTGCACGTCGCGAACACCGGTGCGCCGCTGAGTGTTTCCGGCGTGCACGCGCTGACGGCACTGCGTGCCTCCGGAAAGGCGGGCGCCGCCCAGGTCGGTCGCTTCGGTGTCGGCTTCACCGCGGTGCGGTCCGTGGGCGACGAGATCGAGGTCCGCTCGACGACCGGATCCCTGCGCTTCTCCCGCGTCGCCACGCTGAACGCCTTGCACGACACGGGCATCGGCATCCCCGACAACCTGACGACAATCGCGCCCCCGGTCCTGCGCCTGGCCTGGCCGGTGCCGACCACCCCACTCGCGGGCACCGACACCGAGATCGTCGTACACCTGCGCGACGACATCGACCTCGCGGCCCTACTCGACGCCATGCGAGCCGAGGCCCCCGACCTCCTCCTGGAACTACCGGCCCTGCAGCGCATCCGTATCGACACGGACGAATTCACCAGCGCGGTAACTGTTCTCGCCACCAACGCCCAACCTGCTGACGCTATTCGTTCCAACGCCGCCCAGACAACCGACGCTACTGCCGCCGCCTCCACAGACGCCGCCGCCGCTGACGCTGCCGTCGATGCGACCGCTACAGCCGCTGCCGTCGACGCCACAGCCACAGCCACAGCCGCGGACGCCGCAGCCGCAGCCGCAGCCGCAGCCGACGGACGTGACGCCCCACGCGAGCTCGACGCCAACGTGTCCCACGCCGACCGCCCCGGCACCCTCTCCCAGCTGACGATCACCCTCCCGTCCGGCGCGCGCCGAGTGTGGTGGCAGTACCGCACTCCCCGAGCCCGCTGGCTACTCCCACTCCGTCACGGTCGCCCCGTCGCGACTGCCCCGGATGTCCTGCGCGCCCCGACTCGATCCGACGAGGAACTCTCTCTCCCCGCGATCCTGGTCGCCGATATCCCGATGCAGCCCGACCGCCGCCGCCTCCTTCCCGGCGCCCGCATCACCGAATTGGCCTCCGGATACGCGGATTTCGCCCGCGCGCTCCCACCCCGGGACCGTCTCGTCCTGGTCCCCACGCCCGGCTTCGCCCGCAGCGAAGCGGACGCGATCCTCCGCGAAGCCGTGATCGCCGAGCTTCGTACCAACCCTTGGCTCCCGGTGTGCGCCACGCGCGAGCAGGCCACAGCCGATCCGTCGGACTTCCCGGAGCCCGGCTCGCCGGTTTCATCTGAGAATCGCCACCCGCCAGGACACTTCGGAACCGACGATGCCGGGCAGAACAGCGCTCCCGACCTCGGGGACCTCTTCGCGTCGGACGAACCAGGCACATCCGGCCATGGCGTCACGACACGATCAGGGCGCGGCGCGTCGGCTTCGGATGACCTCCCGGATCTGGCGGCTCTCTTCGCATCCGACGATGCCGAAGCGACCGGCGGCGATGGATCCCCTCTCGCCTCGGGTGAATCCGCACCGCACAGCGATCCTTTCGCCCCGGAAGAGCCCACCTACGAACCGGTCGCAGCGGACGCGCCGTGCAGCACACCCACCCGCGCGAGCGTATTTCCCGATCTCACACCGGAATTGGCCGCGATCCTCGCCGAGATCACCGGACCGCTGGTGATTCCGGAGCTGTCCGGCCGTGCCGGTCAGGACAAGCTGGCGGTGCTCGACGTCCATCGGCTCGGACCGGCCGCGGTGGCCGAGCGGACGAGCGGACTGGAACGTGAACCACGGTGGTGGCGGCGGTTCTACGCCGCCCTGGAACCGTTCGTCGTCGATACCAGGACCGCCGAGGAATTCGGCGCGCTGGCCGTGCCGCTGACCGACGGGCGGCTGGTCACCGGTCCGCGGACCGTGGTGCTCGATGATCAGCTCACGGTGGCCGTGCCGGTGCACTGGGCGCGCCTGGTGCACCCGGACGCCACGCACCCGCTGCTCGGTCGGCTGGGGGCCCGCAGCGCGAGTTCGGATGACCTGCTCACCGATCCGGCCCTGCGCGATCTGCTCGAGCAGGATCCGGCCGACCCGGACACGGTCGCCGCGGTGCTCCAGCTGGCGCCCTTCGCCTCCCACGGCTCGCTGCCCGACTGGCTCGGCCTACTCGAATTGCCCGACGAAACAGGCGAGCTGAGCCCCGCCGACGAACTGCTGCTGCCCGGCGCCCCGCTCGCCGAGGTTCTGGCATCCGACGCCCCCTTCGGCACCGTCGCCGACGCCGCCGTCGCCGAGTACGGCGAGCAGGCCTTGCGCGCGATCGGTGTCGGCTGGGGTTTCGCGGTGCTCACCGATCCGGAACCGGTCGGCCCCGATCACGACCTCGACGCCGAACAGTCCTGGTGGGACAGCCTTTCCGAAGACCCCCGCGAGCTCGTCGCGGTCCGCGATCTCGACCTGGTCGACGAAGACCGCTGGCCGCAAGCGCTGCGCCACTTGCTGTCCGAGCCGCGCACCCGTGCCCTGCTGGCCGATCGCGACGGCTACACCGCCTGGTGGTTGCACCGCCACGCCCAGATCGACGGCATTCCGTTGGGTCGGCTCCACCACCCCGACGACGACGAATTCGACGGACTTCTACCGGTATTCGCGGCTGTCGGCATCGAAGGCCCCGATCTCGATGCGCTGCGCCCCGTTCTCGTGCGCCCGGACATCATGTCCGCCGCGCTGGCCGAGGAACTCCTCGACGCGCTGGCCGATCCGTCGAAATCCCCTGCCCCCGAGGTGATCGCCCGAACCAATGCCCGTCTGGCCGCCGCGGTCGCGTCCGGCGTCCTCGATCCGCGCGAACTGGATCTGCCCGAGCAGATCCGCGCACTGTCCGGCGACGTCGTCGACGCGAGTACCGCCATGGTTCTCGACCAGCCCTGCTTCGGCCTCGTTGTCCCCCCGGAACGCCTCGTGGTCGGCGACACGGCACACGCGGACGCGTTGGCCTCCCTGCTCGACCTTCCGCTGGTTTCGGCGGAGGTCAGTGCCGAGGTGCTCGGCACCGGGCGCCGAAGTACCTGGGCCGCGGAGCCTTTGGGTGTGGTGCTGCGTCAGCTGTGGTCGCCGCAGGACGTCACCGGCGAGCTGGTGCTGCACGAAACCCTCGAAGTGCATCTGCGCGGGGCGATCTCGGGCACTGTCCACGTCCCGTGGTGGTGCGAGGGCGACGTGACCCACGTACAGGCGCCGCGCGGCTGATCTATTCCGCGTGCGTGGCGACCATCTCGGCGAGCAGATCGAGCTGAACCTGCACGGACTCGCTGTCGTCATCGACCAGCCACCGCAGCACGATCCCGTCGATCACATTGAGGATGAACCGGCTCAGCGTCGCCACCGGGGTGTTCCATCGCGTCTCGGTCGCCTCGCTGCAATGGTTGATCACATCGGCGACGGTGCTGTCGTTGAACCCGTACTGCTCGCGGGCGATCGCCAGCTTGGCCGGCGTCGATTCGCCCTCGCGCAGCGCGTAGGTGGTGGTCTCGTAGGTCAGCAACTGCCGTTCGGGAGTGGCTTCGATGTTGCGCCACATCAGTTCCAAACCGCGGCGCACCAATTTCTGAAGTGCTTCTTTTCCTGTTCCTGCGTCTTCCCATACCGTTTCATCGGCATCGACGGAATCGCGCAATTCCATCGAGAGCGCTTTGACCAGCTCGGTCATCAGCGCGTCCTTGTTTTCGAAACAGTAATGCACCACACCTAGCGAGACGCCTGCCGCTTGGGCGACATCGCGCGTGGTCACGCCCGCCACGCCCTTTTTCTCGGCGAGACCGATCGCTGCCTCGATCAGGTGGGCTCGTCGTTCTTCGACGCTCAATCGGGAGGACACTGTGCGAGTTAAGCGCTCACGCCACGAACAGTCAATTCGCCGGTCCGCCAGAAAATCCTGGACATTTGACCAGTTGATGTGGTTGTCTCCGAAATGGAAGTTGCGAAGGAGTCGCCCGATGTCCCTGTCCCGCCGCACTATGCTCACTGTCTCGGCACTGGGTGCCACGGCACTGCCCGTCATCTCGCAGAGGGGAATGCCGGTCGCCCACGCGAATCCCGAGGGATTCGAATTCGGGCTCGGTAGCGCCGATCTCACGGGCCCGGCCGCGGAATGCGGCATGATGGGCTACTCCCAACTCGAACAGACAACCGCGGGAATTCATCTGCGCCCCCGCGCGCGTGCGTTCGTCATCGGTGCGCGCGGATTTCGGATCGCGTTCGTCGCGGTGGAGAACGGCGCGGTGTTCGCCTCGGTGCACGGCGCGGTGCTGCTCGCGCTCGCCCGCCGTTTCGGTGACCGGTATTCCGAGCGGAATGTCGTTCTCACCTCCACGCACACCCACGCCAGTTGTGGCGGTTCCGCGCACGACTACGCCTACACGCTGGCGACGCTGGGATTTCAGCAGCAGGTCTTCGACGCCGAGGTCGACGGAATCGTCGAGGCGATCGTGGCGGCCGACGCGGACTTCGCCCCGGGCGCCATCAGCCTGGGGCGCGCAGAACTCCACGACGCCAGTGTCAACCGCTCGCGCGTGGCCTTCGAGCGCAATCCGGCCGCCGATCGCGCGGTCTTCCCCGACGCGATCGACCCCGCGGTGACCACGTTGGTGTTCGCCAGACAAGGTCGTCAGGTCGGCGCGCTCAGCTGGTTCGCCACCCACAACACCTCGATGACCAACGCGAACCGCCTGATCAGCTCCGACAACAAGGGCTACGCGAGCTACGCCGCCGAGCACCTCGAGCACGGCGTCCGCCACCTCGACGGCGCCGGCTTCCTCGCCGCGTTCGCGCAGACCAATGCCGGTGACATGTCGCCCAATCTCGGCCTCACGCCCGGCAACGGACCGACCACCGACGAGTTCGACAACACCAGGATCCTGGGCGAACGCCAGCATCACGCGGCGAAAGAGGCGGCGGCGCAGGCCGCCGTACAGCAGGCCGAGGTCGCCTCGATGCTCTGCTACATCGATCTCGCCGCGCTCACGATCGACGGCCGCTTCACCCCCGACGGCGCCCCGCGACGCACCTCCCCGGCCGCGGCGGGCGTCTCGCTGGCGGCGGGCAGCGTCGAGGACGGTCCCGGCCTGCCCGGCGGCCCGATCCCCGAAGGCGTGCGCAATCCGATGGTCGACTTCCTCGGCGGCATCGACCACCCGCACCCCGCCTGGCTCGCCGACGCCCAGGCGCCCAAGGCGATCTTCGCCCCGCTCGGGCTGATGCCGCCCGTACCGTGGGTTCCGAATGTGGTGCCGATCCAGCTGATTCGCATCGGTGACCTGTATCTGGCCGCCGCGGGCGCGGAATTCACGATCGTCGCCGGGCTGCGGGTGCGCCGCGCGGTGGCGGCAGCGCTCGGCGTCGAGCTGGAACAGGTGCTGCTACAGGGCTATTCGAACAGCTACCACGAATACGTCACCACCCCCGAGGAATACGACTCGCAGCAGTACGAGGGCGCTTCGACGCTGTTCGGCCGCTACACGCTGTGCGGGTATGTGCAGGAATTCACCAGACTGGCTGCGGCGTTCGCCGCGGGTCAGCAGGTCGGGCGCGGTCCGGCGCCGCGCGATGTCTCCGCGCTGCAACCGAACTTCGCCGCCGCGCCAGGGCCCGACGCGACCCCGCCCGGCCGTGGTTTCGGTGACGTCCTGATCCAGCCGGCAGCCTGTCGACGCGGCGAACAGGCGGCTGTCGAGTTCGTCTCGGCCCATCCGAAACACAATCCGCGCCGCGGTGACACCTTCCTGCACGTGCAGCGAAAGACCGCGACGGGCTGGGATCGGGTGGCCAACGAAGGTGAATGGGACGTCCGCTTCCACTGGCGCACAGCGGGCGCCTCGGTCTCGATCGCCCGCTTCACCTGGGATATCCCCGCGACGGCCGAACCCGGCGTGCACCGATTCGTGCACTACGCCGACGCGCTGGGCGCCGACGGCACGCTTCGCCCGGTTATCGGGACCAGCGACGAATTCGCGGTGAGTTAGTCGGTGTCGAGGCCCACCTGGGCGCCCTTGTCACCGCGCCGCGCGGAACGCCGCTGCAACAGGAAGATCGACGACCCCAGCACGCCCACCACGAGCCCCATCAGGCACACCGGGCGGGCATCGGCCCAGCTCGCGTTCATCCACACGGCCGCGGTCGCGATGACCCACAGGGCGAAGCCACCCAGCACCACGGGGCGTGGGTCGACCAGGAATCGGGGCAGTTGCGGTATCTCGGGACTGACAGGTCCGGCGTCCATACCCAAACAGTAGCCGTGTGAAACCCGTCAGCACAGCCGGATTTACCGTAGAGTTCTGCACTGTGACAATGCCATCGGACGTCCGTGCCCTGGCCGGTGACCTTTCACTGGCCGTCGTGCGGCTCACGAGACACCTGCGCGGACGCCGTTCCGACGCGCAGATCTCGCTTACTCAGCTGTCGGCTCTGGCGACGCTGGCTCGTGATGGCGCGATGACGCCCGGCGCGCTGGCAGGCAAAGAACGCGTGCAACCACCGTCGATGACCCGTGTCATCGCCTCGCTCGCCGACCTCGCCCTGGTCCAGCGCCGCCCGCATCCGACCGACGGCAGGCAGATCATCGTCTCGCTCTCGCCCGCCGGTCGCGCGCTGATCGCCGACGAGACCAATGCCCGCGAGGTGTGGATGACCGGTCAGCTCGCCGGACTGCGCCCCGAGCAGATCGCCGTGCTCGGGGAAGCCGTCGGCATCATGAACCAGATCGTCGCCGAATCGGAGTGATCAGCTCGATTGCCGCGCCGCGTCGGCCGAGACCACGTCATGGCCGAGCGGGAACAGCGACAGCGGCACCAGCTTGAGATTCGCCCAGGCGAACGGCAGACCGATGATCGTCACCGCCAGCGCGATGCTGGTGAACACATGGCCCAGCGCCAGCCACCAGCCCGCAAAGACGAACCAGATCACGTTGCCGATCAGCGAGCCCGCGCCCGCACCGGGTTTGTCGACGACGGTGCGGCCGAACGGCCACAGCACGTACCCGGCCAGGCGTAGCGAGGCGATCCCGAACGGGATGGTGACGATCAGGATGAAACAGATCAGTGCCGCGAGCAGGTACCCCAGTGCCATCCAGAACCCGCACAGCACCACCCAGAGCACGTTCAAGATCAACTGGACAATCTTCATGCTTCCAGCATGCCAGGATTAGCCGGTGGCCGAAGTGATCGATATCGACGACCCCACCGACCCGCGCGTCGACGACTTCCGTGACCTGTCCAATGCCGACCGCAGGCCGGATCTGCCGGGCCGAAAAGGCCTGGTCATCGCCGAGGGCGTAGTGGTCGTGCAGCGGATGCTCGACTCGCGTTTCGCGCCCAGCGCCCTGCTCGGCGTCGGGAAGCGCTTCGAGACCCTCGAAGGCGATCTGGCCGATCGCGATCTGCCGTACTACCGCGCGAGCGCGGAGGTGATGGCCGAGGTGGTCGGCTTCCATCTCAATCGCGGCGTACTCGCCGTGGCGCCGCGTCCGGCGGAGCTCACCGTCGACGAGGTGCTCGACGGCGCCCGCACGGTGGCGGTCCTGGAGGGCGTCAACGACCACGAGAACCTGGGTTCGATGTTTCGCAACGCCGCCGGGCTCGGCGCGGACGCGGTGCTGTTCGGCGACCGGTGCGCCGATCCGCTCTATCGGCGGGCGGTACGGGTGTCGATGGGGCATGTGCTCCGGGTGCCCTTCGCGCAACTGCCGCAGTGGCCGGCGAGCCTGGACCTCGTGCGGGACAAGGGTTTCCAGATCATCGCGTTGACGCCGAACCCCGCGGCGGTGAACCTGGCGACGGCGATGACGGGGGAGAAGGTGGCGCTGCTGCTCGGCGCCGAAGGGCCCGGCCTGACCGAAGAAGCCATGCGCGCCACCGATGTTCGCGCGCGCATCCCGATGTCACCCGGAACCGATTCGCTCAACGTCGCGACCGCGGCGGCGATGGCGTTCTACGAACGAGTGCGCACGTCATGAGCAAGGAATGTGAGGGACCGTATCGGGCGCAAGCGGATTCGGTGCCATGGGCGGCCGGCTGCACCGTGGTCGTGCTGGTCGCGCTGCTCGGCGGGGTCGCGGTCTACGCCTTCGGCTGCGCGCTGGCCGCGGTCAATCCGCTGCTGGCGATCGGGGTGAACGTGGTGGCGGCGATCGGGGTGGCGCCGACCGCGTGGCGGTGGCGGTTCACGCCGGTGGTGCGGTGGGTGCTGGCCGGTGCGGCCGCGGCGGTGGTGCTCGGCTGGATCGCCGTGATCGTCTACCAGCTCAGCTGACGCTCACAGCACCCGATCGGCACCGCGCAACCACCCGAAGAGCCCGCGCTTGCGCCGCGTCGCCGCCCCGGGACGACCGACCGGCACGCGCTTCTGCTCCGGTGCCTGGCCTTTCGGATACAGCGTGAAACCGCAGACCGGCAGGTCGCCGGGGGTGAGTCGGCCGGAAGCGGCCGGGGTCAGGTAGCGGAAACCGAGCCATTCGTCATTGGCGGCATCGGCGAAATCCGGTGGATCGAACGGCAGCGACTGGGGTTCGGGATGGTCCGAACCCCGCCACGGCACCGGATGCTCTCCCGCCCAGAAGGTGCGCTCCCACACCATCGGGAGTCCTTCGTTCTCGAGAATGTCCACCCGCGTGGAACTGAACGACCGCCGGAATTCGCCACGTTCCCAATGCGCGAACGCGCCCCAGTGCAGTGTCGTGTCGTAGGACACCAGGTAGGTGTGCTCGGAAGCGAGCGGGCGCACCAGCAGATCGGGCAGCTTCGTCGGATGGACCAGCGCGGCCTCGGCCGTACACACCACGGTCAATCCGGGATAGCACCCGATATAGACCTCGTCCCGATCCGGTGCGGCGCACCCGGCGAGCGTCCCGACCATGTGCGGCCGAACGTCGTGGTCGCCGTACAACTGCCCGGCCAACGCCGCCGCCGCGACAGGATCGGACTCGATAGTTCCGGTCAGCACCGCCACCGGATCAGGCGTATCGACATACCAGAGCGTAGAAGCCACTGTCCCGCCTCCCTGTCCCGCCTCGCTGTCCCGCCTCGCTTCCCGCCTCTCCGTGTATTCAAGCCAGACTCAGGTGGGTGGCTCGATGGCGTCGGCGGCTGACGGTTGGCGGACGTGGTACGTCAGTTCGTTCCCGGCGAGTTACCCATGTTCTTGCGAGATATGGCGACCGGGCCCGTGACCGTCCGCAAGCTTTCAGTTGCCGGAGCTAC
Source organism: Nocardia sp. NPDC056541 (assembly GCF_042794235.1). NCBI lineage: Bacteria > Bacillati > Actinomycetota > Actinomycetes > Mycobacteriales > Nocardiaceae > Nocardia > Nocardia sp. NPDC056541. The sequence goes on along the minus strand of NZ_JBHTUD010000006.1, from coordinate 68,883 downwards.
GGACGCCGAGCAGAACGTCTTCCCAGGACGGCATGGGCGCCTTGCCGCGCTTGGTGCGCGCGGGCTTCGGTGCGGGCTTCTCGGCTACCGGTTCCTCGGCGGGCTTGTCCGCTTGCGCCGCGGGCTGGCTCGGCGTGGCGGGAACAGCGGGCTTCGGGGCGGCGGGCTTGGGCGCGGCGGGGATCGGTGCGGCGGGGATGGGTGCGGCCGGAATCGCCGCCGTGCCACCGCCTGCGGCGACCTGACGCTGCTCGTAGTACTCGTCCACGTTCGGTGCGGGCCGGCTCTGCGGACGCGCCGCGGGCGCGGCGATCTGCTCGCGCGGACGCGGCTCCACCGGGGTCGGCGGTTCGAGCACCGGCGAGGCGGCGGGAACCGGCGTGGGCAGGATCGTCGCCAGCCCACGCAGCGCGCGGCCGAAGTCGGGATCGATCAGGTCGTTGGCCGGGTCGTCGAGCGGCGACACCGAGCCGCCGTGCGCGTCGGGCTGGTAGCGCCAGTGCGCGGCGATCTCGGAGTGACCGTGGCGCCACTGCAATTGGGCGACCCAGAAACCCTTCTCGTCTTTCCAGGCATCCCACTCAGCCTGTTCGATGGTGTGGCCGCGCTCGGCGAAGGCCGCCGTGACGATCTCGTGCAGCGTTTCCACCGAGGGGCCGTCGGGACGCACCGGGTGCGCCTTTTGCGCCAATTCGGCGGCGCGCGCACGCTCGAGCAAGACGGGGTAGGCGAATCGTTCGACTTTGGATTCCGGCATGCCGGACTCTGCCGTGACCTGCTCGACGGACGCTCCAGCGCGAATACGGGCCTGGATATCGCGAGGACGCATAGTCGCCTCCGTTTCGATCTCGATCTGGCCGAATCGTGCGAGGTCGCCGCGCGCCGCCGCGCGGAGCTTGTCGTCGGCGGGCAACCGGAACTTGGTACCGGACTCGGTGTCGCTGCACACGATGTGCGTGGAGTCGGGCGTCACCCCGATCACTCGAAGTTCACGCACCGTTACCTCCCTATCGCGTCGGCTACGACACCGCCCACTTTCCTAGACAGTAGTGCACATTACTTGGCCGCCGCAGCAGACACGCACGACTTAAATCGCGCACCAGCCGTGCCCAGGGGGCTAATCTGAGCGGCTCACCACCCGAATTCAGCTTGTGTGCAGGGGTTTTGGTGATAGATCAACATCAAATATCGATACCGAGATCTGTCGAAACTCGGCGAATATTGCGAATGTGTGCAGTCCGAACAAGAAGGGCCGGTGCGCGGCGAACCGAATGGGTTCACCGGGCACCGGCCCTATCGCGGTCTTATCTCAGAGCTGACCCACGACCCAGTCGATCGAACGGGTCAGCTGCGAAACATCTTCCGGGTCGATCGCCGGGAACATGCCGACGCGCAGCTGGTTACGGCCCAGCTTGCGGTAGGGCTCGGTGTCGACGATGCCGTTGGCGCGCAGGATCTTGGCCACCTGGGCCGCGTCGATCGCGTCGTCGAAGTCGATGGTGCCCACGACCTGCGAGCGGTGCGCCGGGTTCGACACGTACGGGGTGGCGAAGGAGCTCGACTCGGCCCACGAGTACAGCCGCGAGGACGAATCCAGGGTGCGCTTCACGGTCCAGTCGAGGCCGCCGTTGGCGTTCATCCACTCGATCTGGTCGGCGAACAGCAGCAGGGTCGCCAGCGCCGGAGTGTTGTAGGTCTGGTCCTTGGAGGAGTTGTCGACCGCGATCGGCAGCGACAGGAACTCCGGGGTCCAGCGACCCGATTCCTTGATCTCGGCGACGCGGGCCAGCGCGGCCGGGCTCATGATCGCGATCCACAGGCCACCGTCGGCGGCGAAGCACTTCTGCGGGGCGAAGTAGTACACGTCGGAGTCGGCGATGTTCACCGGCAGACCGCCCGCGCCCGAGGTGGCGTCGATGGCGATGAGGGCGTTCTCCGAACCGACCGGACGCGACACGGGGATGGACACACCGGTGGAGGTCTCGTTGTGGGCCCAGCCGATGAGGTCGACCGAGGGGTCGGACACGGGCTCGGGCGCGCTGCCCGGCTCGGCCTTGACGACGATCGGGTCGCCGATGAAGGGGTTGCCCTTGGCCACCGAGGCGAACTTCGAGGAGAACTCGCCGTTGGTCAGGTGCAGCGAACGCTCGCGGATCAGGCCGAAGGCGGCGGCATCCCAGAACGCGGTGGTGCCACCGTTGCCGAGCACGACCTCGTAGCCGTCGGGCAGGGAGAACAGCTCGCGCAGGCCGTTGCGCACGCGCGCGACGACGTCCTTGACCGGCTTCTGGCGGTGCGAGGTACCGAACACCGAGGCGCCGACAGTCACCAGGGACTGCAGCTGCTCCGGGCGGACCTTGGACGGGCCGCAGCCGAACCGTCCGTCGGCGGGCTTGAGGTCGGCGGGAATGGTCGGGAACGCACTGGTCATGGGGGCGAGTTTAGTGGTCGGCCGAAGCCCGTACGCGCACGGGGGCGGGGTCGGGAACCGGCTGTGAGACGGCCCACTCGTGTTCGCCGGGGGATCCTCAGGACACGCCGGTCATGAAGTCGACCAGCCCGAACGGCGCGCTGTCGCCGATGCACAGGTCGAGGATGCGGTGCGCGTCCGAGGCCGCCCTCGCGCTGCGGGGGAACAGGGCCGCTTCGTAGGCGGTGAGTGCCGCTTCCCGGTCGCCGGGGTGCGCGGCGAGCGCCGCGGCGAGTTCGGCACCGTCGAACATGGCGAGATTGGCGCCCTCGCCCGCGGGTGGCGCCAGGTGCGCGGCATCGCCGAGCAGGGTCACGCCGGGCACACGGTCCCAGCGGTGGCCGGTGGGGAGCGTGTTGATCGTGCGCGCGACCGGCGGGGTGTCGCCGTCGGTGATCAGTGCGGTGAGCTCGGGCGCCCATCCGTCGAATTCGTCCGCTACCCGAGCGAGCGCGGCGGTGGGGTCGGTGAAGTCGATGCCGTCGAGCCAGTCGGCGGGGCGGGCGAGTTCGGCGTAGGTGTGGATGACATCGCCCGCCTCGCGGTGCGCGGAGATGCCGTTGCCCGGTGCGAGCGCGAACATGCCACCGTCGCCGACCACCGCTGCCGCCGCCGGGTGCCGGTTGTCCACGTCGTAGAGGTAGGTCTCGACGAAGACGGCGCCCGCGTATTCGGGTCGCGCCGTCGAGAGCAGCGGGCGGATCCTGGACCAGACGCCGTCGGCGCCGACGAGCAGCTCGGTGCGCACGATCGAACCGTCGGCGAACGTCAGCTCGTGGTGGCCGTCGCCGAGAGCGGCGACTTCGGTCAGTTTCCGGCCCCACTCGACCGTGCCCGCGGGCAGGCTGTCGAGCAGGACGCGTCGCAGATCGCCGCGCAGGACTTCGGGCCGTCCGGTGCCGCCGTCGTCGGGCTCGTCGAGGAGCAGCTCCCCGTGGCGGTCGAGGATCCGGGAGGCCGCGCCGCCCTCGTGGATGATCGCGCGGAACTCGGCGGTGAGGCCCGCCGCGGCGAGTGCGAATTGGCCGTCGTGTTCGTGGATGTCGAGCTGGCCGCCCTGGGTGCGAGCGCCCGCCGACGGCTCGGCCTCGTAGACCGTCGCGGCGATGCCGTGGACGTGGAGGACTCTGGCGAGCGTGAGGCCGCCGAGGCCGGCGCCGATGATCGTGACCGGTGTCGTCATAGCGATTTCCTTTCCGATTCTGGAACGGCGTTCCATCAACCTAGTTTGGAACGATGTTCCAGAAGTGTCAAGATGGTGTGCATGGCGACACGTCCCCCACGGGCCACCCGACGCAGCGACGCGCTGTCGAAGCAGCGGATCGTGGACGCCGCGATCGAGATCCTCGACGCCGGTGGCGAGCGCGCGCTCACGTTCCGTGCACTGGCTTCGCGTCTGGAGACCGGCAGCGGGGCGATCTACTGGCATGTCGAGAACAAGAGCGATCTGCTCGCCGCCGCGTCCGGCGGCGTCATCGCCCGGGTCCTGGCGAGCTCGGACGACAGCGCGGAGCCCTTCACCGCGATCCGTGCCGTCGCGCTCGGGATGTTCGACGCGATCGACGCCCATCCGTGGGTGGGCGCCCAGCTCGTCCAGGAGCCGTGGCAGCTGGCGATGGTGCAGATCTACGAGCGCGTCGGCGCGCAGTTGCGGATACTCGGCGTCCCCGAACCGTCGCTGTTCACTGCCGCGTCGGCGCTGGTGAACTACATCCTCGGCGTCGCCGGGCAGAACGCGGCGAACGCTCGACTCGCTGTGCACGAGGGCGACCGCTCGGCGTTCCTGCGGTCCGTCGCCGCCCGCTGGACACAGCACGACCCGGCGGAATTCCCGTTCGCCCATCAGATCGCCGAGCAGCTGCGCGAGCACGACGACCGCGAACAATTCCTCGCCGGAATCGACTTCGTTCTCGCCGGGATCGCCGCCCTCGGCTGACCGCGTGGATGCGGTGAGTGCGAGGAATTTGCCCTTGTGCGAAGGGCGTTCGCATTACCCTTCTGCCATGAGCCTCGTTGTGGCCGACTCGGGTCGGACCCTGCTCGACCGGTGTGTGTGGGCCTTCGGCCGGCGGCCGGGGTTGCTGTCCGAGGGAGCGCGGCGGGAACTACTGATCAGGGGGCTGCCCGCGATGGCGAGCGTGCTGTCGATACGGACGCGCCGGGGGGAGGGTGGCTATCGGTTCAGCGTGCGGGTGTCGGTGCCGGGGGAGCTGGCCTACGACGCGCGGGTCCGGCAGCGGGTGCGTAGCCAGGACCTGGAGTGGATGCAGACCGGCGACGTGGTCGGCTGCCGGGTGGACCCGGGGGACCGGGAGCGAGTGGTGCTGTTCGTGCCAGAGGCGCCGGAGTCGGGGCGCAAGGCCGCGGCCAAGATTCTGGCCAATGGGCGGCGAGCGGAGGCCATCGTGCTCGCGGTGGCGCCCATCGCGGCGGATTACACCGGACGCGACGATCCGGTGCTCCGGCTCGATCTCGAGATGCGGGCCTGGGACGAGCCGTTGCCGTGGCGGGTGCGGTTGATTCAGCCGGTGCCGCTCGCGGCGGTCGGCCAGATCGAACTCGGAACGCGCTTGGAGGCGGCGTTCTTCACCGTCGACCGAGGGGCCTCTGTCGCGATCGATTTCGCGGCGTTGACGCGCTGAGCGCGCCGGCCGCGTGACGCTGCGCGGGCGGCGTCCGCTACAAGTGGACGAACGTGAAACCCGCTGCGCGCAGGGCCGGTAGCGCCGCGGCCATTCCGGCCGCGGTCCCCGATCGGGGACGGTGCAGATGCGCGAGCGCGATACCGCCGGGAGTGGCCGCGCTCATCGCCCGCTGCACCTGTGCCGCCGATGCGGTTGCCCCGAAGTCGGCATTGACGGTGAAACCCAGTGGGGTCTCGCCCAATTCGTTCACGATCGCGACCGCCACCTCGTCGTAGTGCGCGGTGCCCGCGCGAAAGAACCGCGGCGCGCGGCCGGTGAGCTCGATGATCCGCTGGTGGTTGTCCCAGACCTCGTACGCGGCCTCCTCGGCGGAGGCGGTGCCCGCAACCTTGTAGGCGGACCGGCCCGACACCGAGAGCGGCTTGTGCGCGCCACCGTGATTGGCCAGTTCGAACAGCGGATTCGCCGCCAGTCGCTGGACCCGAGCCGGATCGGCGTCGACCCAGCGTTTGTTGAGGAACAGGGTGGCCGGGATCTGTTCGGCGATCAGCAGGTCGATCAGGGCCTGGTCGAGGTCACTGTTGCCGGGACCGCCGCACGCGTCGAACGTGAGCGCGAACCGCTTGCCGCCCGCGGGGAAGCCGCTGGTGATGCCGGGCAGATCGACGCCCCACTGATGCGGGACGGCGCCCGCGTGCCGGGCGGCCACCTGGGCGGGAAAGGGGGTCGGCAACGCCTCCGGGGTGGCGATCGGGTGCGCGCTCACCGGTGCGACAGACAGCCCATCGGTGCGACCGGTTGACTCGGGCGCGGTCGAATCGCCTTGTGCGACAGCGCATCCTGTGGCAGCCGCGGTGGTGAGAGCAGCGCAGGCGCCGAACAGCCGACGCCGCGACAAACCATTGCTGTGCACGATCCACCCCTCACGAACATGTTCGCTGGGATGTTATCGCCGAACCTGTCGCGGTGCTCGTCGAACACGTTCTAGCAGGTGAATCATTAGACACCGCAAATAGCTGAGAATGAACCGGGCGCCGAGATCGCGGCGCCCGGTTCGACGACTCAGTGCTGCGAGATGGTGGACCAGCCCGGAACCTCGTCCGGGGTGCGCGGGCCGGGCCCGGTGTAGATCGCGGCGGGGCGGACCAGCTTGCCCAGCTGCTTCTGCTCGAGGATGTGGGCACACCAACCGGCGGTCCGGCCACAGGTGAACATCGCGGGCATCATGTGCGCCGGAACCTCGGCGAAGTCGAGGATGACCGCGGCCCAGAACTCGACATTGGTCTCGATGGCGCGATCCGGGCGACGCTCGCGCAGCTCGGCCAGTGCGGCCTGCTCCAGCGCGGCGGCCACCTCGAAGCGGGGGGCGTCGAGGCGCTGGGCGGTGGCGCGGAGCACGCGGGCGCGCGGGTCCTCGGCGCGGTACACGCGGTGGCCGAAGCCCATCAGCTTCTCTTTGCGGTCCAGGATGCCCTTGACCAGCGCCCGGGCGTCACCGGATTGCTCGACGGCCTCGATCATCGGCAGCACGCGCGCCGGGGCGCCGCCGTGCAGCGGGCCGGACATGGCGCCGATCGCGCCGGACAGCGACGCCGCCACATCGGCGCCGGTGGAGGCGATGACGCGGGCGGTGAAAGTGGAAGCGTTCATGCCGTGCTCGGCCGCGGACACCCAGTAAGCGTCGATGGCCTCGGTGTGGCGCGGGTCCGGGTCACCCTTCCAGCGGGTCATGAACCGCTCGGTGACGGTGTCGCACTCGTCGATCTTGCGCTGCGGAACGGCGGGCTGGTAGATGCCGCGGGCGGACTGCGCCACATACGACAGCGCCATCACCGAGGCGCGGGCGAGGTTCTCGCGGGCGGTCTCGTCGTCGATGTCGAGCAGCGGCTCGTAGCCCCAGATCGGGGCGAGCATCGCGAGGCCGGCCTGCACGTCGACGCGCACGTCACCGGTGTGTACCGGCAGCGGGAAGGGCTCGGCGGGCGGCAGGCCGCGACCGAACTCACCGTCGACCAGCAGGGCCCACACGTCGCCGAACGTCACCTGATCGGTGACCAGATCCTGGATGTCGACGCCGCGATATCGCAGGGCGCCACCGTCCTTGTCCGGCTCGGCGATGTCGGTGGTGAAGGCCACCACGCCTTCCAATCCGCTGACGAAATCCTGTGGTACCGAGCTGGTAGTCATGGTGACTCTCCTTGCAGGGGCATGCCGATATTTCTGAACCCTAGACCCGGACATACCGCGGAGTAATCTCGCCCCTATGCGTGACCTGGACCCCGCCGCGACCACCGCGCCCGACCTCGCCGCGATGCGTGTCGACTACGGCAATCCCCTGATCGTCGCTGCCACCGAACCCGATCTCGACGAGACCTGGGTGGCCGGTGGCTGGGAACCGTTGCTGCGCAGCTGGATCGAGCAGGCGCGCGGCGCCGGAGTCGCCGAACCCAACGCGATGGTGCTGGCCACGGTCTCGCTCACCGGCCCCGCCCCGCGACCGGTGGCGCGCACGGTCCTGTGCAAAGGACTCTCGCCCGAGGGCGTCACCTTCTATACGAACTACGACTCGGCCAAGGGCGCCCAGCTCGCCGCCGACCCGTACGCGGCGGCGAGTTTCGTCTGGCCCGCGCTCGCCAGGCAGGTGCACGTGCGCGGCGTGACCGAGCGGGTGTCCGCCGCGGTGACCGCGGCGTACTGGGCGGCGCGGCCGCGGGAGTCGCGGCTGGGCGCGTGGGCTTCGCAGCAGTCGCAGCCGGTGGCCACGCGGGCCGAACTCGATCGCGTGCTGGCCGAGACGACGGCCCGTTTCGCCGATGTCGACGACATTCCCGTGCCCCCGTTCTGGGGCGGTTACCTGCTGCGACCCGACGAGGTGGAGTTCTGGCAGGGTCGGCGCGGCAGGCTGCACAACCGCATCGTGCTGCGGATCGACGGGAACACCACAACGGTCCAACGTTTGCAGCCGTAACGCGCGGTGGCCTATGTCACTGCGCCTAAACATGGGATGACCGGGCCGCAGTGGCTAATCTGCGCTGAGTGAAGCTGCTCGCCGACACCGAACCCCTGCGTAATCGCGACTATCGCAGACTGTGGACGACCAATATCGTCACCGTCATCGGCGCTCAGCTCTCGGTGGTCGCGGTACCGCAGCAGATCTTCCAGATCACCGGCAGTTCCGGCTACGTCGGGCTGGCCGGTTTGTTCGGACTGGTTCCGCTGGTGGTGTTCGGGCTCTGGGGCGGCGCGCTCGCCGATGTGATGGACCGGCGCACCCTGCTCGTCATCACCACGGCGGGCACGGGCCTGACCGCGGTCGCGTTCTGGGTGCAGGCCGCGCTCGGGGTGAACAATGTGTGGCTCGTCCTCGGGCTGTTCGCCACCCAGCAGGCGTTCTTCGCGGTCAATCAGCCCACTCGTAGCGCCCTGATCGCCCGGTTGCTGCCGCCGGAGCTGATGGCCTCGGCCAGTTCGCTGAGCATGACGGTGCAGAACGTCGGCATGATCGCGGGACCGGTGCTGGCCGGTGTCCTGATCCCCGTGATCGGGTTGCCGATGCTGTATCTGATCGACTCGATCGCCCTGCTCGCGACGCTGTGGGCGGTGTGGCGGCTGCCCGCCTTCCCGCCGACTGGCGAGCAGCGCCGGGCCGGGCTGCGCGCCGTACTCGACGGATTCCGCTATCTCGCGGGTCAGCGCATCCTGCTCGCGTCGTTCGTCGTCGACATCATCGCCATGGTGTTCGGCATGCCGCGCGCGCTGTTCCCGCAGATCGCGCACGAGACGTTCCACGATCCGGCCGAAGGCGGGGTGGCGCTGGGCCTGTTGTTCGCGGCCATCGCGGCGGGATCGGTGATCGGCGGCGTGTTCTCCGGGTGGATACCGCGGGTGCGCAGGCAGGGGCTGGCGGTGATCGTGTGCATCGCGCTGTGGGGTGTGGCGATGGTCGGCTTCGGGCTCGCGGTGGGGTTGGCCGGGCACTGGTTCGGACTGGGCGTGTGGCTGTGGATCGCGGTGGCCTTCCTGGCGTTCGGCGGCGCGGTCGACATGGTCTCGGCGGCGTTCCGCACGGCCATGTTGCTCAATGTGTCCACCGACGAGATGCGGGGACGGTTGCAGGGCGTGTTCATCGTGGTCGTCGCAGGTGGGCCGCGGATCGGTGACGTTGCCCACGGTTTCGCCGCGGCGAGCATGGGTACTGCTGTAGCGGCTGCCGGTGGCGGCGTACTGGTGGTGATCGGCGTGGTGCTCGCCGCGCTGGCCTTCCCCGCCTTCGTGCGCTACCGGGTCACTCGTGCGCACTCCGCCGTGGCTGTGAATTGACTTGCGCGGCAAGGGGATTCGGGAACCGGATCCGTGTGCTCGGCAATCGTCGGGCACCGCCGCGCTGATGGTGTGGAAAACGGGATCGGCGCAGGTCCCCGGCCCTGCGCCGACCTCACCGCCGCACGTGACCGGTGTGAGAACAGGACAGGACAACCCTGATTGCTCGTCCTGACCGAACAACAGCTAGCGTTAGCGCAAGCGCACCTGTGCCGACCGCACCGGTGCCTACGGTTCTAGCCTGAGAGGGATCCTTCCGTGCCCGCTGAGAACATCACCAACGTCACCGAAGACGCCAAGGCGGTACTCCAGTACCCCGGTGGCGAGTTCCCGATCTCGGTCACCAAGGCCGCGGAGGGTAACGACGGGCTCGACTTGGGCAAGCTGCTGGCCAGCACCGGTTACGTCACCTATGACCCCGGTTTCATGAACACCGCGTCGACCAAGTCGGCCATCACCTACATCGACGGTGAAGCGGGCATCCTGCGCTACCGCGGCTACCCGATCGACCAGCTGGCGGGCCGCTCGACCTTCATCGAGGTCAGCTACCTGCTCATCTACGGCGAGCTGCCGACCCAGGCCCAGCTCGACGACTTCACCGATCGCATCCGTCGCCACACCCTGCTGCACGAGGACCTGAAGCGGTTCTTCGACGGCTTCCCGCGCAACGCGCACCCGATGCCGGTGCTGTCGTCCGCGGTGAACGCGCTGTCGGCGTACTACCAGGACTCGCTGGACCCGCGCGATCCCGAGCAGGTCGAGCTGTCGACCATCCGCCTGCTGGCGAAGCTGCCGACCATCGCGGCGTACTCGTACAAGAAGTCGGTCGGTCAGCCGTTCCTCTACCCCGACAACTCGCTGTCGCTGGTCGAGAACTTCCTGCGGATGACCTTCGGTTTCCCGGCCGAGCCCTACGAGGTCGACCCCGAGGTCGCCGCCGCGCTCGACATGCTGCTGATCCTGCACGCCGACCACGAGCAGAACTGCTCCACCTCGACCGTGCGCCTCGTCGGCTCCTCCGACGCCAACCTGTTCACCTCGGTGTCCGGTGGCATCAACGCGCTCTGGGGCCCGCTGCACGGCGGCGCCAACCAGGCCGTGCTCGAGATGCTCGACGAGATCAAGGCCAACGGCGGCGACGTCAAGGAATTCATCCGCAAGGTCAAGAACAAGGAAGACGGCGTGAAGCTCATGGGCTTCGGGCACCGCGTCTACCGCAACTACGACCCGCGCGCGACGCTGGTCAAGCAGGCCGCCGACAAGATCCTGTCGAAGATCGGCGGCGACGACCAGCTGCTCGACATCGCCAAGCAGCTCGAAGAGGCCGCCCTCACCGACGACTACTTCGTGTCGCGTCGTCTGTACCCGAACGTCGACTTCTACACCGGCGTCATCTACCGGGCCATGGGCTTCCCGACCCGCATGTTCACCGTGCTGTTCGCGATGGGCCGGCTGCCCGGCTGGATCGCGCACTGGCGTGAGATGCACTCCGAGCCGCTGAAGATCGGCCGCCCGCGCCAGATCTACACCGGTTACGGTGAACGCGACTACCGCGCGATCGACAACCGCTAGTTTCGATCCGCCGTTGTCGGCAACTTTGTTGGGTACAGCAATCTATCGAAGGGGATAGCCCGCATGACCAAGCCGGAGATCGAATTCCAGGAGGGCCCCGCGCCCACCGAGCTCGTCATTACCGACCTCATCGAGGGCGAAGGCAAAGAAGCGGTGGCCGGTGGCACCGTCGAGGTGCACTACGTCGGCGTCGAGTTCGACAACGGTGAGCAGTTCGACTCCTCCTGGGATCGCGGCGAGTCCCTCACCTTCCCGCTGCGCGGCCTGATCCAGGGCTGGCAGGACGGCATCCCCGGCATGAAGGTCGGCGGCCGTCGTCAGCTGGTGATCCCGCCGGACCTCGCCTACGGTGCCGCGGGCGCGGGCCACGCGCTCTCCGGCAAGACGCTGGTCTTCGTGATCGACCTGCTCAACGCGAACTGATCTCACCGCATTTCGGCCCGTGCCTCCTCAGGGAGGCACGGGCCGTTGCTGTTTCAGGGGTAAGGCACCCGCCTCGCGAGCCGCGGGGTAATGTGCCCCGCGTATGACGGAGCCCAACGGCTCCCGTGTGATTCGTTTCCAATGCGTTGTCCATGACAGTGACTTGTTCGATTCGCCCGGGGCCGGGTTCTTCGGGAGTTTCGGGAGGGAGATTCTCGATCATGTTCCAACACAAGGTTGTTCGCCGTGCGCTGGCCGTGGCGCTGCCCATCGCCGTGGCGGTGAGCGTGGCCGGGGTCGCGTCTGCGGAGGTCGACCAGCAGACGCAGTACGCGGCGGGATTGTCGAGTGCGGGGCAGGGCTACCGCACCACGGTCGCACCGGACCTGCGCACCGTAGCCGCCTCGGTGGAGGAGGGCCGGTTCCTGCTCGCACCCGACCGGGCCCGGGTCATCGTCGAGTCCGCGACCGGCGATCCGATCGGGGAGGTCCCCACCTCGTTCACCACGGTCAGCGGCAATGTGATCGCCCTGGCGACCGAGATCGCGGCCGACGGGCGAAGCATGACGGTGACACCGCGGCCCACCGCGGAGGCGAGCGACGAACTGAAGACCATCGCGACCACCCCCACCGCGCAATTCCCCGACCCGGTCCAGAACGCCGCCGCCATCGGCGCAGGCATCGGCGCGCTCGTCGCCGCCGTCGTGTGCATCCCGATGATCACCACGATGATCCTCTACCTGCCGTGCGTCGGCCTGGTAGGTCTCCCGAACGCGTTGATCGGCGCGTTGATCGGCGCCGTGGTCGGCGTGGCCGCACCGCACATCATCCCGCAGGTCCTGCCCTGACCCTGAAAACCCCTGCGGCCCGGTCGAAACCGACCGGGCCGCGTTGGTTCAGCGAGTGAGCTCGGCGAAGGCGATGTCCCCGACGATCACGTGTTCGAGCCGGAGTAACCCGTCGCGGTGGATCTGGTGGAGCCGATACTCGCGGGCGTGCGCGTCGAGCCGGAACTCGAGCACCTCCGCTATCGCGAATTTCGGGTCGAGCATGACGACGAGGTAGAGCGGAATACCGACTCGCGCGTACTGCGCCTTCTTGTCGAGCAAGTCCTCGGCCGCTGTCGACGGCGACGACACCTCGACCACGATCAGTGCGTCGCCTGCCTCCGGCTTGTCTCCCGGCTGTTGCAGGCATCGGTATACCGTGACATCGGGACGGCGGAAGGTGAACTTCAGAACCCGCCAGAGCACCACGTCGATGTCGGTCTCGGCGCGGATGCACGGTTCGGTGCTCGGCAGGTCTTCCATGGCGCCTGCGAGGCGTCGGGCGATGCGGTTGTGCTCAGGTGACGGTGATTCGCAGAGGATGACGTGCCCGTGCACTACCTCGATCTCCCTGGAGACGTCCTCGGGGAGCTGACGGTACTGCTCTTCCGTCATCTGATGGGGTAGCGAGTCCACGGCCTGGATCGTCATGGGCCGAGCTTACCGACCGTGTTGCCGCCTCGACACTGTTCGTCGACGACTACCGAAGGCGGTTGGTGGTGGGGTCACTCCCGGACGACTTCGACGGGGTCGGTGAGGGCGAGGGCGAGGGCGGATTGCTGGGACTGGCCTCGTGGGGGGAGGGCCTCGAGGGCCTTGCCGGTTTGGGTGTTGAGGTTGCCGACGATGTTCTGCAGGGCGCCGACGCCGCCGGTGAGTTGTTCGACGGCCGAGAGGAGTTGGGCGCCGCCCTGCTCGGCGAGGGTGGGCAGGCCCTTGGCGAGTTCGGCGCCCTGGGTGAGCTGGTCGCGGGCGCTGTTGAGGCGGGCCACGACGGTGCGCAGGAGGGTGCCGAGGTCGGTGTTGGGATCTACTGCGGCGCCGGTCAATTCGCTGAGGCCGTCGAGTTGGGTGCCTGCCTGGGTCGATACGCCGCGTAGCGCTTCGAGTTTGGTGATGATGTCGGCGAGCTGCGGGTCGCCCGCGAAGGGGAGGGCTTTGAGCAGGGGCAGGATCTGGTCGAGGCCGGAGCCCATGGCGGCCGCGCTGGATTGGACGCCGGCGATGGTGACGCCGGTGGCGCCGAGGGCATCGGCCAGCTGGTTCGCCTGCTTCGCCGCGCCGTCGACGGTCTGGTTCAGCAGCTCGATCGCCGAAGTGAGTTGGCCCGCACCCTCTTTCGCAAAGTCGAGGAACCCGAGCATCTGCTCCGCACCGCCACTGAACTGGCTCGCACCGTCGGCGGCGGCGTTCACGCCCGCGCTGAGCAGCTGGGCGGTGAACTGGACCGAGGTCATCTGGTTGCGTGCCTGCGAGACCGCGGCCAGCGCCGCGTCGACGCCGGACGCGCCGATCCGGTGCGTCACCACATCGACCGCGCCGTTCACCGTGTTCGTGTCGGCGCCGTCGTGGGTGGCGACGGTCACCCTGGCGCGCTTGGGTTCCGGGGTGGCGAGGGTGGCCATCGACGCGGTGAGGTCGGCGGGCAGGGTGATCACGGCGGCGTAGTCGCCCGCGTCGATCTCACCGGGCTTCGCGACAGTCCACTCATAGCCACCCGCATCCTGCACCGCCTTGGCCACACGCTCGCCGGTCGGCCCGGAATCAGCGTTGACGAGCGCGATCCCGGTCGGTGCGGCATCCTTGCCGGAACAGGCGACAGCACCGCCCGCCAGCGCGAGGGCAGTGGTGAAGCAGAGCAGGCGAGCGCGTTTGTCGATCACATCGGCGACGGTATCCCGGAGTTCGGTGCCGGACGTGGGAGATGTCTGAGAGTTCGTTGAGGAAGGGCTGTTCGAGGGTAGCTGTCGGTATGCCGGTCAAGTACTGCGCGCGATCGCCGATCGATAGCTACCTGTTCAAACTATGTCTTGTGTCACAACATATTCCGCAACACCGTAGTGGTTCGGTACAACTCTCGAGTCAATCGACATCGAGATTTTTTCGATTCGTCCGGGGGGTTCGGGGATTCTTCGGAAGCATCGGGAGGGAGAACCGAACATGTTCAGCCACAACATCACTCGCGCGGGTCGCCGTGCGGTCTTCGCCGCACTGCCGCTGGTCGTCGCGGCGTCGCTCGTCACCACGGGCACCGCGGCCGCTGACGTCACCGTCGCGCGTCAGGCCGAGATCGCCGCCGGGCTGGCAGGCGAAGGCGCCGCCGACGGCGTCGGCTACAAGACCACCGTCTCGCCGGACCTGCGCACCGTCTCCGCAACCGTCGACAACGGCCGCTTCGTGCTCTCGCCCGACTCCACCAACGTCGCGGTCATCTCCGCCACCGGAGACAAGGTCAGCGAGCTGCCGCTGACGTTGACCACCGTCGGTGGCAACAACATCGCGCTGGCTTCGGTCGTCTCCGAGGACGGCCGCACGCTGCAGATCGCCCCGCAGCTGTCCGCCGCCACCACCGACGAGCTGAAGAGCATCGCCACCAACCCCGAGGCCGGTAACCACGACCCCGTCCAGAACGGTGCGGCCGCCGGTGCCACCATCGGCTTCCTGACCGCGGCGATCCTGTGCATCCCGGGCCTGGCCGCGTTCATCATCGGCTACTTCCTGTGCGCGTTCACCTCGGGTGTCTCCTTCGCGATCACCGGCGCGGTGCTCGGCGCGGTGATCGGCCTGGTCATCCCGGAGTCGATCCCGCAGGTTCTCCCCTGATTCCAGCTTCAGTCGCTGGTTGTTAACTGTGCGGTATTCTCGCGAGTGTCTTCACCCCGCGCCGATCAGGCGCGGAACTCACGAGAGTGGAGGTTCGATGTCCGACACCGACGATGTCAAGGCCAAGGCCAAGGCCGAGGGCGAGAAGATCGAGGCGGAAGCGAAGAAGGCAGCGGCCAACGTGAAGGAAGCTGCCGAGCGCGCGGCGGGCAGAGTGAAGGACGCTTTCAAGAGCGACAAGTAAGTAGCGAGCTCGGCCCCGCATCCACGGTCATCGTGGGTGCGGGGCTTTCGTGTTTCTACCGGGCCGGTCGCGCGGGCAGGTCGATGACGAGACGGGCGCCGCCGAGTGGACTGTCCTCGAAGTACGTCAGCCCGCCGTGCAACTGGGCCTGCTGGGCCACCAGCGCGAGGCCGAGGCCGGAACCGCCCTTGGTGGCGTTGGCGCCGCGGGCGAACCGCGCGAAGACCGCCTCGCGTTCGCCGGGCGCGACGCCGGTGCCGTTGTCGTCGACGGCGATGACGATCCGGTCGTGCGCGGTGCGATGCGCCGACACGACAGCGGCGGTGGCGCCGCCGTGCTTCACCGAATTGGTGAGCGCGTTGTCGACGGCCAGCCGCAGGCCTGCGGGCAGGCCCCGGGTCACCAGTTCGGCGTCGGTGTCGATGCGCACCGCCAGACCGGGGTTGTGGCGCATGGCGTCGTGGGCGGCCTGGTCGCACAGGTCGGCGACATCGGTGGGGACGTGATCGGTCTCGGCGGTGAGATCGCCGCGGGCGAGCCGTTCCAGCGCGGACAGGGTGGTTTCCACTCTGGTCTCGTTGCGGGCGAGGTCGTCGAGGATCTCGCGACGCTGGTCGTCGGTGAGGTCGAGGGTGCGCAGGACCTCGAGGTCGGTGCGGATCGCGGTGAGCGGGGTGCGCAGTTCGTGGGCGGAGACGGCGGCGAAGTCGCGGGCGGTTTCCAGCGCGGCGGCGGTCTCGGCCTGGGCCTGGTCGACGCGGGCCAGCATGGTGTTCACCGCGTCGGCCAGCTTCACCGCTTCGTCGACACCGGAACCGTCGACCGGGCGGTCGTGCTCGTCCGGCTCGCCGCCCGTGCTGCGGGCCGACACCTGCTTGGTCAGCTTCACGATCGGGCCGACCGCACGCCCGGCGAGCAGCCAGCCCAGCGCCGCCGCGGCCGCCACCGCGATCGCCGCGCCCGCGAGGACCCAGCGTTGCTGGTCGTCGGTGGCCTTGGTGGCCTCGGTGGTCGGAATGGCCAGCGAGACAGTGCGACCCGCGGGCTGGTTCTCGGTGGTGGTGAGTACCCGATAGGGCTGGTCGTTCAGCTCGACGGTCTGCGAGCCGGGCGGCAGATCCGGCAGCTGGGTCGAGCTCGACGCGGTCACCTGGCCGTCGTCGCGCACCGTGAGCGCCATGGTGTTCTGCAATCCGGTCAGGTTGACGAACCCGGTTGCCAGCACCGGCTCGATCAGCACGATGCGCGAAGCGATTTCCAGTTGCTGATCGGTTTGGGTGACATTATTGCGCTCGATTGCTTGAAAACCCACGAAAGCGGCGATCGTGACGATGATGACGGCGCCCGCCGCAGCCGCCCCCGCGACTCTTGTCCGGAGCGAAAACGATTGTCTGCGACGACGTTTCAGCGGTTGTTCGGAGATCATTTCGATTCCCGGAGTACGAAACCCACCCCGCGAATCGTGTGCAAAATCCGTGGCGTGTCATCTATTTCGAGTTTCCTGCGCAGGTATCCGACGAACACGTCCACCACATTCGTATCGGCTATGAAATCGTAACCCCACACCAATTCCAGCAGCCGTTCTCGCGTCAACACCACACCGGCATTCCGGGCGAGCGTCGACAGCAATTCGAATTCCCTTTTGGTGAGCTCGATTTCGCGCCCGTGCAGTAGTGCGCGATACCCCGCGACATCGACCAGCAACGGCCCGACCGTCAGCGCGCCGGGCGCCACGGGCTCGGGTGTGTCGGTGCGGCGGCGCAGCAGGGCCTTGATCCTGGCCACCAATTCGGCCAGCTCGAACGGTTTCACCAGGTAGTCGTCGGCGCCCGACTCGAGACCCGCGATCCGGTCGTCCACCGAAGCGCGGGCGCTGAGCACGCAGATGGGCACGTCATTGCCCATCGCCCGCAAGGCCGTGACCACCCCGGCACCGTCGAGGACCGGCATGTTCATGTCGAGGACCACCGCGTCGGGCGCCTGCTCGGCGACGGCGCGCAGCGCGGCGCCACCGTCGCGCGCGACCAGCACCCGGAAACCGGACAGTCGCAGGCCGCGTTCGACCGAGGCGAGAACGTCCTCGTCGTCATCGACGACGAGAACGGTAGAGGAAGTCACGTGGTGAGCTTATATTTCTGGCAACGCGGGCGCCGCGGGGTCTCGGCCTGGTGCCCTCGATCTTCTCTCCGGGCGGGCACTCCTTCGTCGCACCCTCTGGTCAGTCCGGATCGAGGCGGCCGAGACGCCCCTGCGGGGCTGCGAAGACCTCGGATGTCTACGGGGTCGGCGAGACTGGATCGTTGTCCTGTTCGGGGGTGGCCGTCGGCGTGATGCTGCCCAGTGGTGGGTTGGCGAGGATGCGGTCCGCCAGGGCGGTGAGGACGTGGGGGTCCTCGATGGTGGCGGGGGTTTCGACGTGTTCACCGGCGGTGAGCTGGCGGATCGTCTTGCGCAGGATCTTGCCGGAACGGGTCTTGGGCAGGCCGGTGACGATGATCGAGTCGTGCAGGGTGGCGATCGCCCCGATCTGGGCACGCACCCGGTCGTCGAGTTCGGCGCGCAACTGCTGCTGGTCGATCTCGACGCCCTGCTTGAGCACCACATAGGCCAGCGGGAGGCTGCCCTTGAGCTCGTCGGGCATGCCGATCACCGCGCATTCGGCGACGGCCTCGTGCCCGGCGATGGCGGCCTCGATGCTGCCCGCCGACAGGCGATGCCCGGCGATGTTGATCACGTCGTCGCTGCGCCCGAGGACGTAGAGATAGCCGTCCTCGTCGAAGTAGCCGGAGTCGCCGGTGAGGTAATGGCCGGGGAAGGCCGACAGGTATGAGCGGATGAAGCGATCCCGGTCGCGCCACAACCCGGTCAGGCAGCCGGGAGGCAGCGGCAGCCCGATGACGATGTTGCCCTCGGTCCCGGCCGGAACCGCGTTGCCGTTCGCGTCGAGCACGCGCAGCCGGTAGCCGGGCACCGGCACACTCGCCGAACCGGGCTTGACCGGCAGTTCCTGCACGCCGAGCGGGTCGGCGCAGATCGGCCAGCCGGTCTCGGTCTGCCACCAGTGATCGACCACCGGGGTGTCGGGATGATCGGCCAGCAGGGTGTTCGTCGCCCAGTCGAAGGTGGCCGGATCCAGGCGCTCGCCCGCGCAGAACAGCGCGCGCAGCCGGGACAGGTCGTGACGGTGGGCCGCGGTGGCGTCGGGGTCGGCGCGGCGGATCGCGCGCAACGCGGTCGGCGCGGTGAACAGCACCCGCACGTCGTGCTCGTCGACGATCCGCCAGAACGCGCCCGCGTCGGGGGTGCCGACCGGTTTGCCCTCGTAGAGCACCGTCGTCGCGCCGACCAGCAGGGGTGCGTAGACGATGTAGGAGTGGCCGACGACCCAGCCCACATCGGAGGCGGCCCAGAACACCTGACCAGGGCCGACGTCGTAGATATTGCGCATCGACCAGGCCAGCGCCACCGCGTGTCCGCCGTTGTCGCGCACCACGCCCTTCGGCTTACCGGTGGTGCCGGAGGTGTAGAGGATGTAGAGCGGATCGGTGGCGGCCACCGAGACCGGATCGGCGGGCGCCGCGCCGTCGACGCAGTCGTCCCAATCGACCCAGCGCGCGGCGACGGTCTGCTCCGAGGACGGCAGCACGTCGGTGGCGGGCAGGGCGGCCGGGAACTCGATCGTCGTGAACTGGGGCCGCTGCTTCACGATCACCGTGCGTACCGACGCGGTCTCGGCGAGATCGAGCGCGGCCATCACGATCGGCGGGTAGTCGATGCGGCGGTTGGGTTCCAGCCCGCCCGAGGCGGTGATGATCAGGACCGGCTCGGCGTCGTCGATGCGGGCGGCCAGCTCGGGTGCGGCGAACCCGCCGAACACCACCGAGTGCACCGCGCCGATGCGGGCACAGGCCAGCATCGCGATCACCGCTTCGGGAATCATCGGCAGATAGATCACCACCCGATCACCGGCCACCACACCGAGATCGCGCATGGCTCCCGCGAACTCGGCCACCGCGTCGAGCAATTCGGCGTAGGTGTAAATCGTGGTGGTGTCCGTCATAGCGGAGGCATATATGAGGGCGGGTTGATCGGCGTGTCCACCCTGGTCGACAGTGCCCGCTCTGACGTGGCGGTCGAGGGCGTTCACGCAGGTATTCAGGCGGGCATCGGGGAACCACCGGGCCGACCGCTTATCGGCGGCATCGACGATCTGCTGCGGTTCGACATCCCACTCGATGCCCTGAGCTGCGGCGGACCAGAAGTCGGCTGGGTCGACCAGGCTGGTCTGATAGACCGGCCGGTACTCGTGTTCGGTGTCCAACCCCGTGACTCCCTAGCCTCGCTTCGATGCCCGCTCGATAGATCCAGATGATTGTGGCAGACTTCACGCGACACCCGAGGGGGTGCCGCGACCTTTGGTTTTGCCTACAACGGGCTGGTCATCGAGCGGACCTCTACCGGGAGTCAGCCAAGAAGTTATTGATCCGTTAGAATCCGATGTCACTTATTCGGGCAGTCGTAGACGCAATTTCTCGGCCAGCCGTAGTTCTCGGCCAGCAGCCACTGGCGAGCCACCATCGCGCCTGTGGAGGTTCGCCTCAGGCGTACGGTACGAGGCCAGTTTGGAAAGTGAGTGGGAGATGCGTGACGCCGCTAGGTCCGGCAGCAAACGCTGGGCGCTCGGCAACTGGGACCTGCGTTGGAAGGTTACGGCCGTGCTTGCCGTGCCACTCGCGGTCGCGGTCGGGCTCGGCGTGTCGAGAATTACCTCCGAGTTCTCGGAGGCCAACCGGCTCTCCAGTATCAACGAGCAGGTAGACACGATTCCGACGGTCACCGCGCTGAGTGCAGGCACGGCGAAGGTGGCCGGCAGTCAGTTGGTGCCGGCCGGTCCGGGGGTCACCCTGGTCACCGACAAGGACCTCGCCGATCTCGACGCCGCCGTCGCCGCGGCCGAGACCTCGCTCGGTCGGCTGACCGATCTGCCTGCCGCGCACGGCGCGCTGGAGCGGATGGTCAAGCAGGCCAAGAACGTGCGCGCGCAGGGTAAGGCGCTGTCGACGTCCGCCGAGCCGGTGCTTTCCGGGGTCGAGCAGATGACCCAGGACAGCGTCAGCATCGTGGAGTCCACCATCGCTCAGGTGAGCGATCCGGTGATGGACACGGCCAAGCTGCGTCTGGTCGACTCGCTCAACACGCGTTCGGTGCTCGTCGACGAGCTCGCCGGTCTGGCCGGGATGCTGCGTGGGCAGGACACGGGGGCGCAGACCTTCCTCACCGGTGTCGCGACCGAGAGCCATCTGCTCGACGTGCTGTCCAACCGCTTCCCCGACGGGGATCGGGTGATCGCCGACCTCAAGGCTCAGGCCGATATCCGGGCGAACCTGATCAGCAGTCCCGAGGTGTCCGCGGGCAAGCTGCCAGTCGGCGACTTGCGTACCTCGCTCTACTCGAGTCTGCAGGCCTACGAAGGCGTCGTGAACGAGGCCACCAAGGCCATCGAGGTCTCGATGGACGAGCTCACCGATGCGGCCGCCACCGGTGCCTGGACCTATACCGCTGTCGTCATCGCGACGATCCTGGCCGCGCTGCTGCTCGCCGTGTTCGTCGCCCGCTCGATGATCGTGCCGCTGCACCGCCTCCGGCTGGCCGCGCTGCGCGTCGCCGAGTCCGATCTGCCGCACGAGGTCGCCCAGCTGCGCAACGGTGCCGCGCCCGAGGACGTGCCGCTCGAGCCGATGCCGGTGCGCTCCGACGAGGAGATCGGCCAGCTCGCCCGCGCCGTCGACGACATCCACGGTCAGGCGTTGCGTCTGGCCAGCGACCAGGCGCAGATGCGTTCGCAGGTCAACGACATGTTCGAGACGCTGGCCCGCCGGTCCAAGTCGCTCGTCGACCATCAGCTCACCCTCATCGAGGCGATGGAGTACGACGAGAAGGACCCGCGCCTGCTCGAGAACCTCTTCCGGCTCGACCACCTCGCCGCGCGCATGCGCCGTAACGGTGACAACCTGCTGATTCTCGCGGGTACCAAGCAGCGTCGCACCAAGTCGGCCCCGGTCGAGATCGCCGACGTGCTGCGTGCCGCGATCTCCGAGGTCGAGGACTACGAGCGGGTCAAGCTCGGCGCCACACCGCGTGGCTCGCTGGTCGAACCGGCCGCCTCCGATATGGCGCACCTGTTCGCCGAGCTGCTCGACAACGCGCTGCGGGCCTCCCCGCCGGAGACCGACGTCAAGTTCACCTTCGCCCAGGCACACGACCAGGGTCTGCTGATCGAGGTCGCCGACCGCGGCATCGGTATGCCGCCTGCCGAGATGTCGGAGATCAACCACCGGCTCGAGCAGACCGCGGAGCCCGGTCCCGACACCGCCCGCCACATGGGTCTGTTCGTGGTCGGCCGGCTGGCCGAGCGCCACGGTCTCACCGTGCGCCTGCGTCCGACCTTCGATACCGCGCGCGATCCGGGCGTCACCGTCACCGTGCACGTGCCGGTCGGCCTCATCGTCGCCGGTGCCGGTGGCCCGGTGGTGCCGCCGCAGCAGGTGCAGCAGCAGAACGCGCCCGCACCGCAGCAGCAGCGACCGAACCCGCAGCAGCAGCAGCCGAGCAGCACCATGCAGACCCGCGCGATCACCCGCACCCCGGGTGGCAACGTGATGGTCACCGTGGATCCCGGAACCAGCGGGCCGCCGGCGGGTGCCGGTGGTGGGCTGCCGCAACGTCAGCCGGGCAACTCGATGGCTTCGGGCGTGGCCCAGGACGCGAACGAGCAGTCGTCGCCGTCGCTGCGTCCGCCCGCGCCGGGCCAGGGGAACGTGCCGCAGCGCGGCAAGCTCGCCGCGGCGAACCTACCCAAGCGCAACCTGGCGCCGGGTGGGCCGCAGCGTCCGCCCGCCGGGCCGGGCCAGCAGGGCCCGGGTGAGCAGAAGCCCGGTGGGCCGCCGCAGGCCGGTGGTGGGCTGCCGCAGCGTCAGCCGGGTGCGAACGGCGCGCCGTCGCGGGATTCCGCGCAGTCGCCGCGTGACGCGGCACCGCCCCAGCGCGATATGGCACCGCCGCAGCGCGATTCGGCACAGACGCAGCGGGGGAGCACCCCCGGTGGGTTGCCGCAGCGTTCGCCGGGCGCCAATGGCGCCCCGCAGCGTGATCCTTCGGTCGGTCTGCCGCAGCGCGATCCGTCGCCGCGGCTACCGCAGCGGGAGCAGACCGGCGGACTGCCGCAGCGTGACCCGGCAACGGGTCTGCCGCAGCGCGATCCGTCGACCGGCCTCCCGCAGCGGGAACAGACCGGTGGCCTGCCGCAGCGTGACCCGGCAACGGGTCTGCCGCAGCGCGATGCCGCGAACGCCCAGCGCGATCCGGCGCAGTCGACCGGGTTGCCGCAGCGTGGTCAGGGCAGCGCTGCGCCGCAGCGTGATTCCGAGCCCGTGCAGCGTGACCCGTCGACCGGACTCCCGCAGCGGGGCAACGCCTCCGGTGGCCTGCCGCAGCGTGATCCCGCGCCGCGCCTGCCGCATCGGGATCAGTCCGGTGGTTTGCCCAGGCTCGATCAGACCGGTGGTCTCCCGCAACGTGAGCAGACCGGTGGCCTGCCGCAGCGTGATCCGTCGACCGGCCTACCGCAGCGGGACCAGACGGGCGGTCTGCCGCAGCGCGACCCGTCCAACGGCCTCCCGCAGCGTGAGCAGACCGGTGGCCTCCCGCAGCGTGATCCGTCCAATGGTCTGCCGCAGCGTGAGCAGACCGGTGGTCTGCCGCAGCGTGATCCGGCCAACGGACTTCCACAGCGTGCCCAGCCCGCCCGTCCGGCCAATGGTCTGCCCCAGCGCGCAACCCCTGCGCCGCAGCAGGATTCGGCCGACAACGGTCTGCCCCAGCGCGCTCCGGCCGCGGGTCAACCGCAGCGGGACGCGCCCAACGGCCTGCCCCAACGCGCGGCTGCGCCGAATGGGCTGCCGCAGCGCGATCCCGGGGCTAGTGTTGTACCGCAGGCGAACGCCGGGCCAGGAGTGGCTCTGCCGCAACGGGATCGGGACCCTGCGGGGCCGGATAACGCTGCGTCGGCAGGGCGTGATCCGGGTCGGCACAGCTTCCGGTCCAATCCGGTCAAGGCTGCGTCGTTCTTCCAGACCAGGTTGCAGCCGGCACCGGAAGGTGATTCCGTGATGGGCGGAACGCCGATCTTCGCCGAGATGATGTCGGCGTGGCTCACGGACGAGAATTCCGACCGGAACCAGATGGCTGCCGCCTTCGAATCACCGGGTGACGAGGGTTGGCAGGCTGCACGCGCGGCCAGCGAAGCTCAGTCCGAGGTGCGTACCGCCGCCGGCTTGCCTCAGCGCAGTCCGGGCGGAAGGCTTGTGCCGGGTGGTGTGAGCGGCACCGCTGATCGCACCCCGCAGCAACGCGATCCCGCCACGATCCGGAACAGCCTGAGTCGTCACCAGCAGGGTGTCCGGGATGGCCGCGCAATGAAGGCAATGAACCTAACCGGAGATAAAGGAGACCGATGAACCCCGATCTAGGTGGTACGAACCGTCAGCTGGATTGGCTGGTTTCGAACTTCGCCAACGAGGTTCCTGGCGTAGCCCATGCCGTCCTGGTCTCGGCTGACGGACTGTTGATGGCCGCGAGCGCTCAGCTCCCGGTCGACCGCGCAGAACAGCTCTCCGCGGTGACCGCCGGACTGGCGAGCCTTTCCGTCGGCGTGTCGAATCTGTTCGAAGGCGGTACGGTACTCCAGTCCGTCGTGGAGATGGAGCACGGATACCTGCTGCTCATGGCAGTCGGCGACGGCTCCTACCTAGCGGTCCTGACCAACACCTCGTGTGACATCGGTCAGGTCGGCTACGAAATGGCACTTCTGGTCGAGCGCGTTGGCCAGACGGTCCAGGCCACCCCGCGCGTCACGATGGGTTCCTGATGGTGGGATGGACATAGACGATCACCGCATGGGGAGCGCCGAGCCCAGCCTCGTCCGCCCGTACTCCTTGACTGCCGGCCGCACCAGGCCGGCGGTCGAGTTGGCGCTGGAGGCACTCGTCGCATCGCATCCGGTCGCCATGGAGCGGCAGTACGAACTGAACAACCTCGAAACGTCCATCGTGGAGTTGTGCAGGCAATCGCCGTCCGTTGCCGAGATAGCTGCCCAGCTGTACATCCCGATCGGGGTGGCCCGGGTACTCGTAGCCGATCTGATCGAGGCCGGCCACGTCCGGGTTTCGGCAACTTTGAAAGACGATTCCAGCGACGATGAACGTCGCGAGCTGATCGAAAGGGTTCTCAGTGGACTCCGGCGTATTTGATTCGACGGCGCAGGTCGATACCCGCACGGCCAAGCCGACTTCGGCGAAGATTGTGGTCGCCGGCGGCTTCGGTGTGGGTAAGACCACGATGGTCGGCGCGGTGTCGGAGATCGTTCCGCTGCGCACCGAGGCGTTGGTCACCAACGCCAGTACCGGAATCGACAACCTGACCGGTATTCCGCAGAAGTCCACCACCACGGTGGCGATGGACTTCGGCCGTATCAGCCTCGCCGACGACCTGGTCCTGTACCTGTTCGGTACGCCGGGCCAGTACCGGTTCTGGTTCATGTGGGACGACCTGATCCGCGGCGCCATCGGCGCCGTGGTGCTGGTCGACACCCGCAGGCTCGAAGACAGCTTCGCCGCTGTCGACTACTTCGAAGCCCGCGGGCTGCCGTTCCTGGTGGCGCTCAACGAGTTCGACGACGCGCCGAAGTACCCGCTCGAGGACATCCGCCAGGCCCTGGCGGTTCCCGCCGACGTGCCGATCATGTCGATCGACGCCCGTCGCCGGGAACCGGCCAAGCAGGCCCTGGTCGCCTTGACCGAGTACGCGCTGCGCAAGGTCATGCAGGGTTACTGAGCTCGAGTCTCTGCACTGATGGACGGGGCTGCTGCGATGAAGGCCGCAGCCCCGCTCTTCGTTCAGGACCAGGGTTTCAGGACTCCGGTTCGGGGTCGGGCCGGGTCCAGCCGAGGATCATCGCCGGTGCACAGCCGCCGGCCATGATCGTGGCCAGCATCATCAATCCGCCCGCGTAGGCGATGCGATAGGCGTCGGCCTCCGGTGAGAACGCGCTGCCGAAGATCAGGTACGCCAACGGCGCCATGGTCAGCGACTGGGTGAGCGCGAGTCCCGCCGAGCGGGCCTTGTTGCGCTCGGAGATCTCCAGTTCGTCGAGCATCTGGTCGGGTGCGTGATCCTGGCCGCCCGAAGCGATCCGCAACATCGTCCAGCTCGGCAGGAACACCAGTGCCGAGACGAGCGCGACTCCTGGCGCCCCGAACAGGTCGAGCGCGCGCATCACTCCGGCGACCGCGATCCCGAGCAGCGCGATCGTCACGATCACCACGAGAATCCGCCGTCGACGCAGCGACCGCCAGCTCTTCAGCATCCCCGCTGTCCGTTGTTCCTGCACGAGCCAGCGCCGGACCCGATAGTTCTGGTAGCGGTCGATGAGCGTGGTGGTCATGGCGTCTCGCCTTTCGTGCGTGGGTAGAGCTCGGCCGACAACGGCCCGAATTCCTTGCGGGAGAACACGACTTCGATCGGTAGCGCGAACACATCGCAGATGCGCATCGCCAGATCGAGACTCGGATAGTGATCGCCACGCTCGAGCGCGCCGATCGTCTGGACATTCACGTTGACGGCCTCGGCAAGCGCCGCCCGGCTCATCCGATGCTCCGCGCGCAACACCGCGATGCGATTGAAGATCGGCAGGGTTTCCCCTCGTCTGACTGGGCTCACCTAATGAAGTGTTGTAAAAACACAACATATTGTCAAGATGTCCCAATGCTCTGCTGCGATCTCGTGACTGTGGCCGAACCTGTCCGGCTACGCTCGGAGCGTGCGGATGTCGGCGGATGACTTACTCGGCCAGTTGCTCGACGCGGGCTCTTTCGTGAGCTGGGACCGGGCGCCGATCGAGCCCGCCGTGTCACCGCGGTATCGCCAGGACCTCATCGCGGCGGCCGATCGGGCGGGGACCGATGAGGCGGTGCTGACGGGGGAGGGGTTGTTGCGCGGGCGGCGAGTGGCCGTGATCGCCTGCGAGTTCGCGTTTCTGGCCGGATCGATCGGGGTGGCAGCGGCCGAGCGGATCGTGTGTGCCGTCGAGCGCGCCACCGAACTCGGGCTGCCGCTGATCGCCTCGCCGACCTCCGGCGGCACGCGGATGCAGGAGGGGACAGTCGCTTTCGTGCAGATGGTGAAGATCGCGGGTGCGGTGGCCGTGCACAAGTCGGCGGGGCATCCGTATCTGGTGTATCTGCGTGATCCGACGATGGGTGGGGTGTTCGCATCGTGGGGGTCGCTGGGGCACATCACCTTCGCCGCGCCCGGCGCGCTCATCGGGTTTCTGGGTCCTCGCGTGTACGAAGCCTTGTACGGCAGGCCGTTTCCGCCCGGTGTGCAGACGGCGGAGAACCTCTATCGCAACGGTGTGATCGACGGTGTGGTGACGGTGGAGGTGTTCCGGCGGATCGCGCACCGGGCGATGAGCGTCGCCGCGGGCGCTGTCGTTCCGATGACCACCGAGCCGGGTTGGGCTGCGCCGGTGCGTAGTCCGTCGACCCCGTCGAATCCGGCTGCCGGCGCTTGGGATTCGGTGCTCAGTTCGCGGCGGCCCGGCCGGCCGGGCATTCGGGACCTGCTTCGCCATACGACACAACGGGTTCCGCTCAGCGGAACCGGCCGTGGTGAGTCCGATCGCACTGTCCTGCTCGCCCTCACCCGGTTCGCCGGTCAACCGTGTGTCGTGTTCGGGCACGACCGATCCGGTCAGGAGGGCGAGCACACCATGGGCCCGGCCGCCCTGCGCGAGGCGCGGCGCGCGATGGTCCTGGCGCGGGAACTGCGGTTGCCGCTGGTGCTGGTCATCGACACCGTCGGCGCCGCCCTGTCCAAGGAGGCCGAGGAACGCGGGCTCGCCCCCGAAATCGCCCGCTGTTTGGCCGATCTCGTCACCCTCGACACCCCGACCGTCTCCGTGCTGCTCGGCCAGGGCACCGGCGGTGGCGCGCTCGCGCTGTTGCCCGCCGACCGGGTGCTCGCCGCCAGGCACGGCTGGCTGGCTCCGCTGCCGCCGGAAGGGGCGAGCGCCATCGTCTTCCGCGATATCGCGCACGCACCGGAAATGGCTGCCGCGCAAGGCATCAGATCGGCTGATCTGCTCGAAGACGGTGTGGTGGACCGGATCGTGGAGGAGTACCCCGATGCCGCCGACGAACCGGTGGCCTTCGCCCGTCGCACGGTCCTGGCGATCGCCGCCGAACTGGCGGCGCTGCGCACCTACGAGCCCGCCGAACTGCGAACGCTGAGGCAGCGCCGATACCGGCGAATCGGACTGGCCGGAGCTGTGTACTGAATCGCGGGCAATCCCCTGACCAGCGCCCCGCTTCTCGGTACGGGGAAACACGCGACGCGCCGTCGTTGACGCCGCACCCAACCACTTCTACCTTCGAGAGGGTGACCTTCCGCAGCGAGAGCAGCCCTGTCCCCACCATCGTGCTCAATGACGGGAACGTGATCCCACAGCTCGGCTTCGGTGTGTTCCAGGTGCCCGCGGAAGACGTCACCGGGGTGGTGGCCGAGGCGTTGAAGGTCGGCTACCGCAGTATCGACACGGCCGCGGTCTACGGCAACGAGGAAGGCGTAGGCCGCGCCATCCGTGAATCGGGGATCCCCCGCGACGAACTCTTCATCACCACCAAGCTGTGGAACGCCGACCAGGGCTACGACAGCACCCTGCGCGCCTTCGATACCAGCATGGGGCGCCTCGGCCTGGATTATCTGGACCTGTATCTGATCCACTGGCCGGTTCCGTCGGCAGGCCGCTACGTCGACACGTTCCGCGCGTTCCAGGCGCTGAAGTCGCAGGGCCGGATCGGCTCGATCGGTGTCTCCAACTTCCGGGTGATCGATCTGGAGACCCTGATCGCCGACGCGGGCGAGATCCCGACGGTGAACCAGATCGAGCTGCATCCCACGCTGTCCCAGCGTGACCTGCGGCAATACGACGCCAATCACGCGATCGCCACCGAAGCGTGGAGCCCGCTGGGGCAGGGCACGCTGCTCGGCAACCCCACCATCGTCGACATCGCCGAGCAGCTCGACCGCACCCCGGCGCAGGTGATCATCCGGTGGCACCTGCAGCTGGGCAACATCGTCATCCCGAAGTCGGTCACGCCGTCGCGGATCTCCGAGAATTTCGATGTGTTCACCTTCGAACTCGACGCCGAGGCGATGGAGTCGATCAGCCGCCTCGACTCGGGCAAGCGGGTCGGCGCCGATCCGTCGACGTTCAGTGCCGGTCTGGACTGAGCCCGAGGAAACCGGTCAGCTCACGGGCTGCCGCCCGGCCCGCCCGATTGGCGCCGATCGTGCTGGCCGAGGGCCCGTAGCCGATCAGATGGATGCGCGGGTCGACGGCCACCTGCGTCGCCAACCGCCCGGTCATGGTGATCCCGCCGCCGGGTCCGCGCAGCCGCAAGGGCGCCAGATGATCCAGTGAGCTGCGGAAACCGGTTGCCCACAGAATCACATCGGCGGCCTGGAAACTGCCGTCGGCCCAGCGCACGCCGGTGGGCTCGATCCGCTCGAACATCGGCAGCCGTCGCAGCGCACCCCGCTCGCGGGCGGCGCGCAAACGGTCGTCGAGCGGTAGTCCCGTCACCGAGACGACCGACCCCGGCGGCAGACCCGCCCGGACGCGGTCCTCCACCAGCGCCACCGCGTCGCGTCCGTCCTGCTCGGCGAACGGCGTTTCGCGCCAGCGCGGCTCCGACCTGGTGACCCATGTGGTGGAGGTCACGAGCGAGATTTCGTCGAGTAACTGCACCGCCGAGATGCCCCCGCCGACGACGACGACATGTTTGCCCGCGAACTCGTCGGCCGTGCGGTAGTCGCGGGTGTGCAACTGGCGGCCCGCGAAGGTGTCGGCGCCCGGATATCGGGGGATGAACGGGTGCTCCCAGGTGCCGGTGCCGTTGATCAGACCTCGCGTGCGAAGAGTGCCCGCGCCCTCGGTTTCGACCTGCAATACCTCGCCTCGGCCCGCGCAGCTCTGCCCGTCGGCGGTCCGATCGCAGACGACTTTTACCGTCACCTGCCGTTGAACCTGCAGGTCGAAGCGCTTTTCGTAGAGTTCGTAGTAGTGCGGCACCGCGCTGGCGGCTCGCGCCGACTCCGATCCCGCCGGCAGTGTCTCGGCGAAGGACATCCCCGGCAGGTCGTGCACCCGGTTCACGGTGGTCAGAGTCAGCGACGGCCACCGGAACTGCCAGGCGCCACCGGGGCCGGGTGCGTGGTCGACGATGCGGAAATCGCGTTCGGGCACCAGCCCGAGCTTGCGCAGGTGATAACCGGCGGAAAGCCCTGCCTGACCCGCGCCGATCACCAGGATGCCGAAATCCGTCCTCGCCACAGCCGTCGATGCTATCGCCTTGCCGGGCGTTGTCGGCGGGCTGTGGCAGAGTGTGAACATCCACGAAATCTGGGAGATTCTGGGGAGGATGCATGCTCGGCGTGACCCGCGATGGTGACGTGATCACCATCGAATTGCAGCGCGAGGAACGGCGCAACGCGCTCAACGAGGACCTGGTCGGGGAACTGCGCGCCGCGATGCTCGACGCGGTGGCGCAGGGTGCGCGTGCCATCGTGCTCACCGGCCGCGGGCCGATCTTCAGCGCGGGCGCCGATCTGTCGGGGGTGTACTCCGAGTCGTTCCTGAGCGGCCTGCTCGACATGCTGCACACGATCGAATCCGTGCCGGTTCCGGTGATCTCGGCGATCAACGGTGGTGCGCTCGGTGCGGGCGTGCAGCTGGCGCTGGCCTCGGATCTGCGGGTGATCGAGCCCGACGCCTACATCGCGGTGCCCGCGGCCAAGCTCGGCATCTCGGTCGATCGCTGGACGGTGTCGCGGCTGGCGGCCCTGATCGGTGGCGGCCCGGCCCGAACGATCCTGCTCGGCGCCGAATCCGTCTCCGCCGCAGACGCTTACGCCTACGGCTTCGCCAACAAGCTCGGCACCCTCGCCGACGCCAAGGACTGGGCCAAGTCCATCGCCGCGCTGGCGCCGCTGTCGCTGCAGGCCATGAAACTGATGCTCAACGACGACGGCACCGGCGATCCGGCGAGCGCGCAGCAGGAAGCCGCGCTGGCAGCCGCGTGGAGCAGCGACGACGCGAAAGAGGGCCGCCTGGCCCGGCAGGAGAAGCGCCCGGCGAAGTTCGTGGGGCGCTGATGCGGATCACACGTCTGGCAGGTTCGCTGGCGAGTACCTTCGGTCTCGCCTGGATGGCCCGCGCGGTGTGGGGCCTGCCCACCTCGATCGGTGCGGGCCCGTCGGCGATCGCGCCGACCGCGATCGGCAAGTCCTCCTATCGCGACGGCCGTTTCCACAACACCGAGCCGAGCTCGATGCTCGCCGCCGGTGCCGCGCCGTCGCTGATCTGGTCGGGACTCACCAAGGGACGTATCGGCCGCCCTGCCAATCCCGTCCCGCTGGTCACCCCCGCGGTTCCCGAGCATGCCGCCGAGCTCGCGGTGACCTGGTACGGGCACGCCAGCGCCCTGGTGGAACTCGACGGTTACCGAGTGCTGGCCGACCCGGTGTGGAGTGAACGGGTTTCCCCGTCCCCGGTGGTCGGCCCCGCCCGCCTGCATCCTGTCCCCGGCGAGCTGGCGCAGGTGCCGCAGGTCGACGCCGTGATCATCTCCCACGATCACTACGACCACCTCGACAAGGCCACCGTCGACGAACTCGTCCGCACTCAGCTCGCGCCGTTCGTCGTGCCCACCGGCATCGGCGCGCACCTGCGGCAGTGGGGCGTGCCCGAATACCGGATCATCGAGCTCGACTGGGGTGGCTCGGTCTCGCTCGGTCGCGATGCCGACGACCGTGGCCTCACCATCACCTGCGCCGAGGCCAGGCACTTCTCCGGCCGCGGGCTCGTCCGCAACACCACGCTGTGGGCGTCGTGGGCGCTGTCCGGCCCGACCAAGCGGGTCTACTTCGGCGGCGACACCGGCTACACCAAGGCGTTTTCCCAGGCCGGCGCGGTGCTCGGCCCCTTCGATCTCACGCTGCTGCCCATCGGCGCGTACGACGAGCGCTGGACCGATGTGCACATGAATCCCGAAGAGGCGGTGCGTGCCCACGCCGACCTGTGCCTCGGCGACGCAGGTTACGGCCTGCTGGTCCCGATCCACTGGGCAACGTTCAACCTGGCCTTCCACGGCTGGTCCGAACCCGTCCGGCGCCTGGTGTCGGCGGCCGCGGATGCGGGTACTCCGGTGGTAGTGCCCAAGCCGGGCCAGAGGGTGGTTCCGAATGACCTCCCACCACGGGATTCGTGGTGGGAAGATGTGGAATGACCCTCCTCGCGAAAGGAACATCGGCAGATGAGTCTCGTGGATACCTTGAAGGGCTTGCTCGGTAAGGGCAAGGTTGCGGTCGAACAGAACGCCGACAAGATCAATGAGGCGGTCGACAAGGCCGGCACCTTCATCGATGACAAGACCAAGGGCAAGTACAGCGACAAGATCGAGAAGGGCAAGGACGCGGCCAAGAAGGTCGTGCCCCCGCAGGCAGGCCCCGGCACTGCCCCCGGCGGCCCCGCTCCGACAGATCCGGGACCCAAGGCCTGATTCGGTGCGCGGGGACCGGTAGAAGGTCCCCGCCGTCCGATCGCGTCGATGGTCCGCCGGGAATTTCGGGGCGCGCCGGGTGAACCGGACATCGAGGTTGAGCTCAGCAACCTCGACAAGGTGCTGTACCCGGAGACCGGCACGACGAAAGGCGAAGTGATCGCCTACTATTCGGCGATCACCGAGGCGGCACTACCCCATCTCGCCGGCCGTCCGGTCACCAGGAAACGGTGGCCGAACGGGGTCGACCATGCCGATTTCTTCGAGAAGAACCTGCCCGAGCACGCGCCCGCGTGGATCCACCGGTCCGCGATCGAGCATTCCAGCCGCCGGGTGGTGTACCCGCTGATCGATTCCGAGGCCGGGATGGCCTGGCTCGCGCAGCAGGCGGCACTGGAAATCCATGTGCCGCAATGGCGTTTCGACGCGGACGAGCGCGGCCCGGCCACCAGGATCGTGTTCGATCTCGACCCCGGCTCCGGCGCGGGTCTGGCGGACTGCGCGCTAGTGGCGCTCGCGGTGCGCGACATGGTCGCCGACATCGGCATGCGGGCATTCCCGGTCACCAGTGGTAGCAAGGGGATTCACGTCTATGTGCCGCTGGATCGGCCGCTGAGTTCGGGTGGCGCGTCCACTGTCGCCAAGCAGGTGGCCACCAATCTCGAAGCGCTGCATCCGGATCTGGTGACGGCGACCATGGCGAAGGCGGCCCGCAAGGGCAAGGTGTTCCTGGACTGGAGTCAGAACAACGCCGCCAAGACCACCATCGCCCCCTATTCGCTGCGCGGTCGCGCCGAACCGAATGCCGCCGCCCCGCGCACCTGGGCCGAGATCGAGGACTCGGACACGCTGCGCCAGTTACGTTTCGACGAGGTGCTTGCCCGCTGGAAGGCTGACGGCGACCTGCTGGCCGAACTCGATCCGCCGCTTCCCGCCGACCCCGAGGCCGGCCGGCCTGCCGCCCGCCACGATTCCCTCACCAAATACCGCAGCATGCGCGACGCGCAGCGGACTCCCGAGCCCGTCCCAGAGGCGACCCCCGAGCCCGGACCCGGCAATCGCTTCGTCATCCAGGAACATCACGCCCGCCGCCTGCACTGGGACGTGCGGCTCGAGCACGACGGCGTCCTCGCCTCCTGGGCGGTGCCCAAAGGTCCGCCGACCGAGCCGAAACACAATCGGCTGGCGGTGCGCACCGAGGATCATCCCCTCGAATACCTGCACTTCCACGGCACCATTCCCCAGGGCGAATATGGTGCGGGGGAGATGACGATCTGGGATTCGGGCACCTACGTCACCGAGAAATGGCGCTCCGACGAGGTGATCGTCGAGCTCGACGGAGAGCGGGTGTCCGGCCGCTACGCCCTCATCCAGACCAAGGGCGACCAGTGGCTGATGCACTACATGCGCGACCAGACCCGTCGAGAGCCTGTGGTGGACACCGGTTTCCCGCGCGGACTGTCGCCCATGCTGGCCACCGCGGGCGAAATCGA
Source organism: Nocardia sp. NPDC056541 (assembly GCF_042794235.1). Lineage (NCBI taxonomy): Bacteria > Bacillati > Actinomycetota > Actinomycetes > Mycobacteriales > Nocardiaceae > Nocardia > Nocardia sp. NPDC056541. The sequence continues at coordinate 35,387 of NZ_JBHTUD010000006.1, read as the reverse complement.
ATCGCTGACCCCCGTGGACTGGGGCTTCGAAACCAAGTGGGACGGTTTCCGGGTGATCGTCGAGATCCACGACGGCACCGTCACCGTCCGCAGCCGCGCCGGCAACACGGTGACCGCCCGCTATCCGCGCCTGGCTGCCCTCGGCGAGGAGCTGGCCGGGCATCAGGTGGTCCTGGACGGCGAAGCGGTGGTTCTCGACGACGCCGGGCTCTCGGATATCTCTGCGCTGCAAGCAGATTCGGCCCGGGCGGTGTTCATCGCCTTCGACGTGCTCTACCTCGACGGCACCTCGCTGCTGCGGAAGAAGTACACCGACCGCCGGGCGGTGCTCGAGGCGCTGGGCAGATTGTCGCCGTCGATGAATGTCACCGCGCTGCTGGAGGGTTCGGGCGCCGAGGCGATGAAGGCCAGCCGCGCGCAGGGGCAGGAAGGGGTGGTGGCCAAGCGGCTGGAATCGGTGTATCAGCCGGGCAAACGCAGCCAGACCTGGCTCAAGCAGCGCAACTGGCGCTCGCGCGAAGTGGTGGTCGGCGGGTGGCGGCGCAGCGACAAACGGCCGTTCAAGTCGCTGCTGCTCGGCATGCCGCACGAAGACGGCCTCATCTACGTCGGGCGGGTGGGTACCGGATTCGGAGACGAACAGTCGCGTCGGATCGCGGCCGAGCTCGACGGACTGCGGCGCGAGACGTCCCCGTTCACCAACGAGATGACCGCCGACGAACGCCACGACGCGCAATGGGTTACCCCGAAGCTCACCGGCACCGTCCGCTTCCAGGCGTGGACCGACACCGGACGGCTCTGGCATCCCGTATGGGACGGTGTGACGAGCTCGCCATGATGATGCCCACCGTGAAAGCTGTGATGTTGCTACGGTAATCGCGTTGGACCCGGTATCGAATCAACGAGGAGTGCGCGGTGGATTTCAAGAACCTGGCGGGCAAGGCGATGGACCTGGCTGCCCAGCATGCGGACAAGGTCGACGACGTGATCGACAAGGCGGGTGACGTGGTCGACGAGAAGACCGGCGGCAAGTTCAGCGGCCAGGTCGACTCCGCACAGGACGCGGCCAAGAACGCCATCCGCTGAATCTTCAGCGGCTGGCGCCGCGGGGGTTTTCGGCCCTGCGGGCCTCGAATCCGAGGGGCGATACTGCGCCTTCGGCGTTCCGTCTCGCCCCTCGGATCCGAGGCGGCCGAAAACCCGGTGCTGGGAGTTCGCCGGGCTGTCAGTTTCCGGTCATCAGGGCGGAGATCGTGTCGACATCGGTGACCAGGGCATTGCCCTGGAACGCGAAGTCGTCGTAGGCGCGCGCCATCGCCTCCTTGTCGCGACCGCCGCAGGCGTCACCGATCACCACCGGTACGAAACCCAGATCGGTGGAGTGGGTGACGGTGGGCGCGATGCCGATTTCGAGTGCGACGCCGGCGATGGCGTAGGAGCCGATCCGCAGATCGCGCAGGAGAGTAGCGAGGGGTGTGCCCTCGAAGGCCGACATCGACATCTTGTCGAAGACCAACTCGTCTTCGCGCGGCACCAGCTCGGGCACCAGCTCGAACGAGGGCGTGTCGCGTTGCAGAATGAAGGCCACGTCGTCGACGGATTCGGCGTTCTGCCAGCCCATCAGCAGCCGCATCCCGTACACCCCGGTCAGTCGCCGTGGCGGGAAGAAGTGCCGGAGGAAGATCACAGGATAGCCGCCGCGCCGGGCGGCTTCGACCACCCGCACGACGCGTTCGGTGATCTCCTGGCCGTCGGGCAGCTGGCCGAGAACCCCGACCTGCATGTCGTAGACGATCAGCGCCATCCGGTCGGGCGCGCACAGATCGCCGAGGCTATCGGGAATGTCGAGTCCGTTTCCTTGTCGCACCGACGCCAGTGTAGGCGCCGGTGCGAGGGAGGAATCGAACTGTGGCGCAGACTATTTGGTCTGCTGGGCCCACTGCGTGGTACCTGCCGGCGCCTGGAGGGTGTTGATCAGATCCATGCCCGCGATGACCAGCGCGGGTCCACCGACAATGATCGTGCCGATGATGCCGCCGACGCTGGCGCCGGTGACGAAGCCCGGAATCGCGCCGACACCGGGGATGAGGACACCGCCGACGATCAGGCCGATCACCGCGCCGAGACCCATGCCGACGAAGCTGCCGACGGCGGTGGCCAGGCCGAAGGTGGATGCGAAGTTCGCCTGTGCCGCATAGTTTTCGGCGGGTGAGGCGACCGGCGTGAGGTTGGGCTTGGCCGCGGCGACGTCCTTCACCGCGGTCAGCTCGAGTACGTGGCCGTCGTCGCGAACCGCGTGCGGCAGCGGGTACTCGAACTTGCCGTCGCGGACCGAGAGTGGCATCGACACCAGGGTGGCGCCTGCTTCGTCGCGGATCTCGACCGTGCCGCCGGTGACGGCGAAGGTGCCGTGGGTGAGGGTGGTGATGAGGGTGTTGCCGACGACCTCGGTGCGGTAATCGACATTCGGCGTCACCGGGTCGGCTCCGGCGACTCCGGCTCCCACCAGTGCGGCGGCGAGCATCGGAACAGCGGCCGCGGCGATTTTGCGGATGATCATGTGAACATTTCCCATCTGGATCTCATCAGGTGTGAGTTGCTCGAACAGGCGCCGTGATGATGACTTCCCCCCGAGAAAGTTTCGTGACCGGCGCGTGAAGCTGCCTAGCTCGATTTCTGTGAGGAACCATAGCTTGCACCAGGGTTTCGGGACAGTGAATTCGGGGTATTGCGCTCAGCCGATGATGGTGCTCAGCGCTACGGCTCCCGCGCAGACCACGACGACCACGCCGAGTGCGATGGCGTCGCGGCGGTGCGGCGCGCTCGGATGCGCCGTCAGCATGCCGGTGCCGCCACGGGCGGTGATCGCCTCGCCGAGTTCGCCTGCGCGCCGCGACGACACCGCCATGCACGCGGTGAGGATGTCGATGAGCGGGTTGTCGGCGGCGCGGTGCATCAGGTTGTCCTTGGGGCGCAGTCGGCGTGCGGCGCGCAGCACCCGGATCTCGTCGAACAGCAGTGGCAATCCGCGCAGGGTGAGCGCCACGACCACGGCCCATTCGTCGACCGGTAGTCGCAACTTGCGCAGCGGCGCGCCGAGTTTCGCGAGAGCGGGGGCGATCTCGCCCATCGGCGTGGTGAAGGCGATCAGGAACGAGGCGGCCACCAGGACCATTCCGAAGACGAAGATCTGCGTGTAGCCGAGCACCGCTTTCATTCCGATCGGCGCGTTGATCAGGCCGCCGAGCACGACGAGTCCCCAGAACCACCACGGCAGCCGGGGGATCGCGCCGAGTGGCAGCCGCGCGAGTATCCAGATCAGTACCAGGAAGGCCGTGATCACGCCGAGCACCGGCCAGGTCGGCAGGAACATCAGCAGCAGGCTGATCAGGAACGCGGCGATCATCTTCGTGCCTGCCCACAGGCGGTGCACGACACTGTCGACCGGGACTTCACGCAGCAGCACTGTGCTCATGGGGTCGTGCCTTTCGGTGCGCTGGTGTGGGCCGTCGCGCCCTCGTCGCCGCGGCGGCCGAGGGGCAGGCCGGCCACGAAGGCCGGCTTCTCCAGTGCGCGTTCGGTTCTCGGGATCGCGTGGCCGTCGGCCGAGACCACCACACCGTCGTCCAGGTGCACCGTGCGGTCGCAGACCATCGCCATCTCGGCGACATCGTGCGAGATGATGATCAACGTCAGCCCCGAATCCCGCAGCCGGGCGAGCAGTTCCACGATCTCGGCGCGCCCCTGTGGATCCAGGCCCGCCAGCGGTTCGTCGAGGACGACAACCTGCGGCCGGCTCGCCACCATCGCGGCGAGGACCACCCGCTTGGCCTGTCCGCCGCTGAGTTCCTCCACCGAGCGGGCGGCGAGGCGGCGGTCGAGCCCCACCGCGTCCAGCGCTTGCCCGACCGCACCGGACCCGGTGGCTCGCCCACCCCAGTCGGCGATCTCCGCGCCGACTGTCTGCTTCTGTAGTTGCAAGCGGGAATGCTGGAAGGCCAGCGCCACCCCGCCGACCTGCTTGTCGACCGCGGTGCCGCGCAGTTCGCAGCGTCCCGAGCTCGGCGCGATCAGTCCCGCGATGATCCAGGCGAGCGTTGATTTGCCCGATCCGTTGCCGCCGACGATCAGCAGCGCCTCGCCCTTGCGGACCGACAGGTCGACACCGTGCAGGGCCGGTGCTTCCCACGGCGTGCCGTGGTTGTAGGTGTGGCGCACGTCGGCGAGTTCGAGGACGGAGGCGCCCATCGGCCTGCGGCGCTGGTCGCGGGCCGGATGGGGCCAGCTCGCGAGGTGGTCGACCATCCGGCCGTCGGCGAGGTGGATCACCCGGTCGGCGGCGGTCGCGTCGGCTTCGTGGTGGGTCACCAGGACCACGGCGGTGCCGTGCCGGCGCGGGAGCTCGGCCAGGAGGGCGACGAGCTCGCGACGGCCGTCGGGGTCGATCATCGAGGTGGCTTCGTCGGCGATGAGCAGCGCCGGGCGGCGCGCGAGCGCGGCGGCCACGGCGAGACGCTGTTGCTGGCCGCCGGAGAGGGTGGCGGTTTCGCGGGCGCCCATGTCGGCGAGGCCGACCTCGGCGAGGAGCGCGTCGACGTCGACCTCGGCGGCAGACTCCGCCGAGAGCCCCCACACCACATCGTCGGCGACCGAGACGCCGAGAGTCTGGCTCTCGGGTCGCTGCAGGACCAGTGCTGTCCCGCCGAGCGCGCCCAAGCCTGCCGATCCCGGACGATCCACCGCACCCGTGGTCGGTGGCCTGCCTGCCAGGACCCGGGTCAGGGTCGACTTGCCGGAGCCGTTGTGGCCGACGACGGCGACGAACTCGCCCGGGCGAATGGTGAGGTCGATGTCGGCCAGTGCGTCGACATTCGTGCCCTCGTACCGGTAGCCGACGCCGTGCAGGGATACCGGCAGCGGCCCGACCGGCCGATCGTCGAGCGGCGCGTCGAGTCGATCGCTGCCCGGCAACCACGCCAGGCGATCGAGTACCGCCCCGAGCACGAACCAGGAGATCACCGTGCTCACCAGCACGCCGAGCGCCACCGTGCCGCCGACGTAGACCCACCACCAGCGCAGCACCACGTCGACGGCTTCGGCGGCCATCCGGCCGAGCGGCTCCAGCGCGGGCAACCGGCCCGCCAGATTCTCGATGCCCTTCGCGGTATTGCGGATCGCGTCGAAGAACAGGTCTCTGGTTCGTGAGAAGAGCAGCAGACTGCCGACGGAGAACAGCCCCCAGCCCACACCGGCGACGATTCCGAGCGCGAACACCGTGGGGAATCCGCCGCCCCGGCGCTTCACGGTCCCGATGATTCCCGCCAGGGTGGCCGCGCCCATGACGCCGAGCGCGGGCATCACGCCGGCCGCCACGAAGGTGACCAGCGTGGCCGCGATTGTGGCCGTGACCAGTGCTCGTAACCGATACCGCTGGGCGAGCAGGCCCAACGGCACTGCTGCGACGAGCTGCAACGCGGCCGCCATGGGGACGAGTGAGCCGACGGTGATGAGGCCGACGGTGAGCCCGGCCATCACCGCGCCACTCGCCAGTTCGATCGGGCGCAGGGGACCGCTGGGCAGACCCGCGGGCTTGTCTCTCACGTGTCCAGTCTGCCAGGGGGTCGGGTGTGCGGGTGTGGGGCTGATGTGGAGGTTGTGTGGGGTTGTCGGCAGGCGTGTCGGCTATCGAAGCACGGGGGCGGCGTCGTCCTGGCGCACGGCGGCGACCTGTGGGCGTCGCCGGAACATGCTCGGCCGCAAGCGCGCGATCGCGACGCCGGTCAGGCACAGGGCGCCGCCGAGGAGTGCGGTGGCGGTGGGGACCTCGGCGAGGAAGATCCAGGACATGACGATGGCGAGGGCGGGAACGGCGTAGCTCGACGACGCGGTGACTCCCGCGGGGGTGTGGGCCAGGGCGTAGGCCCACAGCAGGAAGGCGAGGGCGGTCGAGACGACGCCCAGGTATACGACGCCGATGGTGGCGGAGAGCGGGGCTTGTGCCAGTTCCTGTGTCATTGCCGGTGCCCACGGCAGCAGGACGACGGCTCCGGCGACCGCGCCGAGGGCGGTCGCGGTCAGCGGGTCGGTGGACCGCAGCACCAGCTTCTGCGCCACCACGCTGATGCCGTAGAGCAGGGCGGCCGCCACCGCGAGCAGTACGCCGATGCGGTCGCGCTGTCCTGGTCCGGTGAACGCGATGATCGCGGCGCCGGTGAAGCTGACCGCGATGCCGACGACCAGCAGCGGCGGGAAGCCTTCGTTCAGGAACAACCCTGCCAATACGGCGACCACGATCGGCGCGATGTTCACCAGCAGGGCGGTGGTGCCCGCGTCGAGATGCTGTTCGGCGGCGTTCACCAGCACGGTGTAGAGCCCGAACCACAGCGCGCCGTAGGCCATCGTGAGCCACAGCGCCGTGCCGCGCGGCATCCGGCCGCCGCGAAACGCCAGCACCAGCACCAGCACGACGGCGCCGACGAGCAGCCGCCCGGATGCCATCGCCGCGGGCGATACGTAGGGCGCGATGCCGCGGATGATCACGAACGACGATGCCCAGGCGAGCATCACGGCGACCAGGGCGAGAGCGGGCAGGCGTGACTTCATTCCTCTACGGTGGACCCGTGAAGAGGTAAGCACAAGCGGGTATTCGCCATCTAATATTCAGTAGAACTGAATCGAGGAATTCGCATGATCGACACGCACCGCTTGATGATCTTCCGATCCGTGGTCGCGACCGGCTCGGTGGCCGCGGCGGCCTCGACGCTCGGTTACTCGCCGTCGGCGATCTCCCAGCACCTGACCGCACTCCAGCGCGAGACCGGCTTGCAGCTGCTGGAACGAGTCGGTCGCGGCGTGGTGCCGACCCCGGCGGGCCGGGTGATCGCGGGGGAGGCCGCCAAGGTGCTCGACGAGTTGACCGCGCTCGGGTCGACGGTGTCGGACCTGCGCGCGGGCAAGGCCACCCGGATCACGATCAACTCGTTCAGCTCGGCGGGCACCAACTGGATGCCCGACGTGGTCGCCACCCTCACCCACGAATTCCCTGACACCAGGGTTCGCCTGCGCATCGTCGACGAACTGGCCCCGGTGTCGGGCAACCGTCCCGATATCGCCCTCACGGTGCGCCTGGGCAAACCGGCGCAGATCACCGGCTACACCCACCGCGACCTGATGACCGAGCCCTACGTCGCCGTGGTCCCCGCCGACCACGAACTGGCGACACGTACCACCGTCGACGTCGCCGAACTCGAGCGATACCGCTGGATCGACAACGACACCAGCCACGGACCGTGCAGGCAGGCGATGCTGAACGCCTGCGCCGCAGCGGGTTTCACGCCCCGGTTCGTGGTGGAGACCACCGACTACCCGTCGGCCCTTCGATTCGTGGCGCGCGGTGTCGGCATCACCGTCGTTCCCCGTCTCGGCGCCACGGACCTGCCGCCCGGTTCGCGCGCGCTGGAGCTGACCAACCCGACGCCGCGCCGCACGATCTGCGCGCACATCAAGGACTCCGAGTCGTGCAACCCGGTCGTCACCCGGACGATGGAGTTGCTGCGGGTGGCCGCGGGCTTGCCGGGCGGTCAGTCGGGTGGGGGCTCGGACAGCCAGCCGCCCATCGCGACTGTCCGGAAATGAGTTGTCAGGCCGAAGTTCTCGTCGATGACATGCAGCGCGATAGCCGGGTCGGGTGCGTAGTCCATGACGCGGTGGGGTGGCGTCACTTCCCATTCGCCGCCGAGGACGGAAGCCGTACTGGGACAGGTGATCATGGGTTTGCCCGCGAAGATCGTCGCGATGGGGGCGTGGGCGTGGCCGGTGAGAATGCCGACGATGCGTGGATCGCCCGCCACCACCGCGGCCAGCCGGCCGGGATCGGCGAGCGCGATGACATCGACCACGGGACTGAACACGTGCTTGGGCGGATGGTGCAGGGCCACCAGGATCGGCCCGTCCGGCGCCTCGGCGAGTGTCGCGCGCAGCCAGTCGAAGGTGTCCTCGCCCAGCAGGCCCGCGGATTCACCGGGGATGCTCGAGTCGAGCATGACGACGGTGAGCGGCCCGACGCGGTGGACGCTGTTGACGGGAGTGGTCGAGGCGGGCTCGCCCAGCAGTGCGGTGCGGAAGTTCGCGCGGTCGTCGTGGTTGCCGGGCAGCAGGTACACGGGGATGTCCGCTTGCAGGGCAAGGCGTGCTTGCGCGTACTGCTCCGGCGTGCCGGAGTCGGTGATGTCGCCGGTCACCAGGATGACGTCGGGCCTGCGTGGCAGGTCCGCCAGGTAACCCATCACCGCCTCCACCCGTTCGGTGTTGCGCGCGCTGAGGTCGAAGTGGGTATCGCTGAGCTGAGCCGCCAGGATCATCGGCAGTCGCTTTCTTCTCTGGGATCGCTCCGTTGCGTCAGAGTGCGCCGGTATGACTCATCGGCACCTCTCCAGGCTAGATGACCTGCGTTTATTCGTCTTCATGAGCCGTGCCACGGACCGAAACCCACGAGGTGGTCTGTGTCACCGCTCACCCGGGTGATTTCGCGGTTCGGGTGCGGGCGGCGAGCAGCTGTAGTACGCGCAGGAAAGCGTGGCGATCGGCGGCGGGTAGGTCGGCCAGTAGTCGCTTCTCCTGTTCCTGGATGTCGTGCTGGGCGCGGTCGCGCAGCTTCGCGCCGTCGGCGGTGAGCCGGATCAGGTTGACGCGCCGGTCGGCCGGATCGGGGTCACGCAGGATCAGGCCGCGCTGCTGGAGGTCGTCGAGGACCGGGATGATCCGGGTCTTGTCCGCCCGGATCGTCTTGGCGAGCGCGGCCTGGGTGTGGACGGGCCCTTCGTCGAGTCCGAGCAGTACCACGTAGGCCCACATGGTGAGCCCGTGCCGGTCGAGGACGGGCCGCTCCGCCTCCGTCAGCGCACGGCCGAGCGGGACGAGCATGGCCGCGAGATCCGGCCGGGTCGCTTTCGGCATGGTCGAAATCTACCGCCGGACGGGTCGGTCGATGACCCTTGGCAGATCATAAGCATGCGCGTACGGTCAGCATATGCGTACTATCTCTGAGGAAGATCGACTTCTCCTGGTCCGGCACGAGCGCGCGGTGCGGCTGAGTATCGACGCGGTCGAGGCGGCGTCCGATTCCGCACTGTCGACCGAAACGCCCTGTGCCGGTTGGGATCTGCGCGCTCTGCTGGACCACATGGGCACCCAGAACCGTGGTTTCGCCGCCGCCGCTCGCGGTGCGAACGACCCGGCGGTCTGGGCGGTGCGCCCCGCGATCGATCCGATCGGCGACTACATCCGGTCCGCCCACGACGTCGTCGCGGCCTTCGCCGCCTGCCAGGCCCGCACCCTGCATCTCCCCGAAATCCCACCGGGCGAGTTCCCGGTCGCGACCGCCCTCGGCTTCCATCTCATCGACAGCGTCGTCCATGCCTGGGATGTCGCCCGGTCGGTAGGCCGAGCGATCGACCTGGATCCCGACCTGGCCCCGACCGCTCTGCGGATCGCCGAAGCGGTCCCCACCGGCACGGCTCGCCGTCGCCCCGGCGCCGCGTTCGGCCCCGCGCTCGAGGTCGCGGACACGACGGCAACTCTGGACCGCATCTTGCGCGTTCTCGGCCGTGCGCCCGAGTGGCTGCCGAGCCGGGCGTGAGGGTGTCAGCCGGAAATCAGTTGTGCGGCGGTGTGGAGAAGCCGCGCGCTCTCGTCCGGGTCGGACGTGAACGGCTCCCAGAAATCGGGGCCGGGGGTGGCTTCCAGATCGAGCAGCGGTGGGGTGAGCCAGTCGGCGTCGAGGCCGAGTCGCCAGGAGTGCAGGTGGGTGCGGGGCAGCGCGGCGGTGCGGTCGAACAGCGGGTCGCCCAGGATCGGGTGGCCGATCCAGGCCAGCTGCACGCGGATCTGATGGCGGCGCCCGGTCACCGGCCGCAGGGCGAGCAGTGCGTGCTCGCCGTGCCGGGCAACCGTGCTGAACAAGGTGCGCGAAGGATAGTTCTTCGCGGGCAGCAGATCCGCCTCGTCGACGAACCACCGGTCACCCGCGCGCTGGATCGCCTCCCGTGGCGCCGCGATCCGCACCCGGTTCTTGCGCCCCACGCTCAACGGCAGATCGATCTCACCGCCATCGGGCAGGTCGGCGCCCGACACGATCGCCAGATACGCTTTACGCGCGGTCTGATTGTTGAACTGCCTGGTCAGCGGTCCGTGCGCGGCCAGATCGGTAGCCAGTAGGACCAGTCCCGAAGTCACCTTGTCGATCCGGTGCACCGGATACAACTGCGTTCCCGCCGCCTGTGCCAACTCCACCAGATCGGTGTCGTGTCGCTCCCCGGTCACCGAGATCCCCGACGGTTTGTTCAACGCGAGCACCGCGTCATCGGCGAACACGGTGTACTCCTCGCGCACGCTGTGCCAATCCAAGTCCACTACAACACCCTAGGCAACGGTGTGCCGGTGCCGCTCGACGGCTGGTCAGCGGGCCGCCGCGCGGGAGCTGTGCACCTCGAAGCTGTGCACGTCGCGATCATGCCTGCCGCAGGCGGTGGGGGCGTAGGCGGTTGAAACCGCGAACACGGACGCTGCGCAGGTGGCGGATGGCGAATTCGGGGTGGTCGTCGAGGGCCGAGGCCGCGGCGTCGTCGATGAGGATGTTGCCCGGCCGGGCGACGCCGGTCAGGCGGGCGGCGATATTGACCACCGAGCCGTAGAGGTCGCCGAAGCGTTGCAGCACCTCGCCGTAGGCGAACGCCACGCGCAGTTCCGGCGTGCCACCGACGAGCATGGTCGACTCCTGGATGGCCAGCGCGATGCGGGCGGCGGCGGCCGCGGTCTCGGCGGCGAACATCACCTCGTCGCCGACGTTCTTGATCACCCAGCCGCCGTTGTCGGTGATCGCCGAGGTGGTGGTCGATTCGAAAGCTTCGAGGAGCGTGGACAATTCGTCGGGGTGCAGGTGCCTGGTGAGCCGGGTGAAGCCGACCATGTCGGCGAATCCCACCGCCAGCGTCCGCATCGAACCTTCGCCCTGCGCCTCGCTCGACCTGGCGACCGCGGCCGCCAGGTGCCTGCGCCACACGTACGACTGCAACTGGTCGATGCTCGCCATGGTGGATTCCGTTGCGGCACTGATCCGTTCCGTCAGCGGAATCGTGGGATCGGCCGCGGCGACGCGTGCCTTGATCTCGGCCAGCACCAGGTCGGCCTGCCACTCCGCCAGCCGCGCCATGCCCTGGCCGATCGTCCGCGCGGCTGCGGCCTGTTGCCGAATATCGGACGAGGCAACAACTTTCATACTCCGAAAGTTGGTGACCGCGGTGATATCGGTCTGCGTGAAGTCGACCTCGTCGTCCTCATTGGCCGGAAAACCCAGCGCCGTCCAGAGCCGCCGCGACTCCGACTCCGGCACCCCCGACTGCTCGGCCACCTGCGTGCGCGTATATCGACGCGGCCCACCGAGCAGCGCTTCCTCGATACTGCGCTGCACCAATTCGGTCATCTCGGGCTCCGACATACTCAGACTCTACGACTGTGCCGCGCGAGCGACAGGCATCCTCGTCTCCACATTGGCAACGTTCATAAATCCGGGCCGGTGACACCTGGCACAACGCCGTCCTGCCTGGTAACCCGTGACCTGGTCGCTTACCTGCCGGTGCGACTTCGCCCACTGCTCGGCTTCCTCGAAGGCGCGGCGGTATTCGGCCTCGCGCGGGCTGCCCGCGTCGACGATGGCGGTGATCGAGCTGTTGAAGGCGCGTCAGCGCAGCACGCTGTAGGTGGCCGACAGGGTGAAGCCGTGCTCGCCGACCTCGCAGCTCACCGTTCCCTGATAGCCGACGCCGCAGGTGGTGTTCTCCCGCGTGATCCGGTGACCTTCGGGGAGCACCTTCGCGGCCGGGTGGGTGAAGATCGGGCTGTCGGCGTCGACGAAGTGCGCCGCTTCGAGGATCCCGACCCGGAGCTGGTCGGTACCGGTAGGGGCGTCGATCGGGACCGCGTCACACCCGGCCGGGCCGTTGTTCCAGTAGATGGCGCAGTGCCGTCCGTCGGGCGTGGTGAAGAAGACGGTGCCCGCGTATTCGGGTTCGGGAACCTGGTAGTCGACGGGGTCTACCGGCGTGTAATCGCCGAGTCCCGACTGCGCGGCAGACGGCCCTGCGGCCAGGAAACCGGCGGCCAGCGCGGCCCCGGACAGAACGGTGAGTGCGGATCGGATCAACATGGACGTCCTCCCTCGACTTGTTGTACCCGGTATTTCGCCGCCCCGACGCACCTCGTTAACCAACCGAACAATTCCCTTCGCATGATGCGATGCACGCGTATCCGCCGCTACCTTCTACGCTGGCTGCCATGTCGTCACCCGCTCTCGGCGAGTTCCTTCGTACCCGGCGCGCCCGCATCCAACCCGCCGCCGTCGGACTGAGCGAATACGGTCGCCGCAGGATGGTCGGATTGCGTCGCGAGGAAGTGGCACAGCTGGCCGGCATGAGTGTGGATTACTACACCCGGTTGGAGCGGGGGCGCGATGAGGATTACCCCGATTCGGTGCTCGACTCCGTTGCCCGCGCCCTGCGTCTCGACGCCGCCGAGCGCGACCACTTCTACACGCTGGTCCGTCCCGCCGACCCCGACTACAACTACGCCCCGACCGTTCGCCCCGGCACCCGGCTGCTGCTCCACTCGATCACGACGCCCGCGTTCGTGCTCGGGCGCCACATGGAAGTGCTGGCCTGGAACGACATGGGCGACAAGATCTTCGGCTTCGACGCGGTCACCGATCCCGAACGCAACCTGGCTCGCTTCACGGTGCTGAACCCCGCGGCGGGCGTGTTCTATCCCGACTGGGAACCGGTTGCCGCGGAGACCGCCGCCTATCTCCGTCGCCAGGTGGACCGCTGCCCGCGCGATCGCAGGCTGACCTCACTCATCGACGAACTCACCGCCGCCAACCCGGTGTTCCACCGCATCTGGTCGATCCACACCCCGGCAGGCAATACGCACGGCGACAGGCTGATCCAGCATCCGTTGGTCGGCCGGATCGAATTCGGTTACGAGACATTGGCTTTGCCGGGTGATCTGGATCAGCTGCTGGTGGTGTACACCGTGCACCCGGATTCGGCGGCAAGCCAGGCGGTCGTCGCGTTGGGTACGCGGGAACTGGTCGGCGCCAGCTGACCGGGCAGTTCACACCGGGGTTGGAACCGCTTGCTCGCGAATGAGACGCTCGAAGCATGACGATCGAGGAAGTAACCGACTACGTGACCGGCCTCGGCGGAGTGCTGGTGCTGCGGCCGACCGAGGGGAGTGAGGCTCCCGAGATCAGCTGGGGCGACACCTTCTTCTACTACGCCCCCGACGGCGTCGTTCCCGCCGGTCAGCCCTTCGCCACCATCGTGACCAAGGACTACCCCGGCGACGAGACATCCGACCTGAACCGCCCCGGCAGCTTCCGCGTCAATATCGCCGTGAGCAAGACGACCTTCGCCGCAGCGGCCGCCCCGACCGATGCGAGCATCGAGGACACCGTCGTCGCCCACCCCCTCTACGCGGCCGCGAACTGGCTCGCGGTGGTGAATCCGTCGACTGCCACCGAAGCGACGGTTCGCGAGTTGTTGCGCGAGGCCCACGACCGGGCACGCACCCGATCCGAGCGACGCGCGGCCGAATAGCCGGACTCGGCAGTCGCTCTTGGTTTGCTGGTGACATGGTCGCGACGGCCCGGTCGCATGGTCGCGGTTTATTCCCTCCGGCGCGGTACCTTTCAGATACCAACGAAAGGGGAGGTCATGTCAGTACATCTCCGGCCTGTGCGTTCGCTGTCCAGCGCCAGGCTCGGACCCGTCGAATTGATCACCGGCGGATTGCTGTCGACAGCGGCGGCGCTGACGATGGTCGGCCCCCTGATCGCCGCTCTGCTGATCCGCCGCAGCGGCGCGGGCCGAACCCACCCCAGCGCCCCTCTGATCCTGCTGACCCTCGCCATCGCCCTCGCGATCATCGTCGCCCTCACCATGTTCGCCATCGCTCGTCGTCGCCGACGTTCCGGTTCGTCCTGGCGACCTGCGGAAACCGGTGGGGCGTAACCGGATCGGTTATCCTGGTGGCGATCAGGGAGGCTGCTCATGCCCATCAAGTTCCGTCAGCGCAAATCCTTCGGACCGCTGAAGTTCAACTTCACCCAAGCGGGCCTGTCGTCCTGGGGGATCAAGATCGGCCCCTGGTCCTGGAACTCCCGCACCCGCAAGAACAGCGTCGACCTCCCCGGCCCCCTGAGCTGGCGCCAACGCTGATCGGGCGCCGCCCGCGTTGCTGGTGCCCACCGGCCGAAAGCCGCCGTTCGACCCGTATTACCGCCCACCGCAACGCTGTCCACGCACGGCGCGCGGAGGTCGATGGCTGGGTGCAGTCGCCGTCGGCTCGCAACGCATCTCACCTAGTCAGTTCGGCGCGAAGGCGATCGAATGCTCGGTGTGTGGGGGCCAGGTTGAGGAATGCGGTGATCCGGGCCGAGCAGTTCTCGATGGTGTCGGTGCTGGTGTCGAGTTCCAGGTCGTAGGTCCGGTGGGCGTGAACCGAGTGGATCTGGTCGGCCGCGGTGCCGACGCGGCGATCGCCCCGTTGCTGTTCTCGGCGTTGTAGTTCGTCGAGTGAACAGTGCACGCCGACGAAGACGACGTCGATGCCGTGCATGACCGTCAGACAATCGCGCAGCCGCCACGGCTCGCTCAGGACGTGGTCCATGACGATGTCGTTGCCCGCCGAAGCCATCGCGGCGACGGCGCGGTGGAACCCCGCTCGGGTCCGTCGCAGGACATCGGCGAGTTTGGCGGTGTCGAGTTCACAGGTCCGTGTCGGTTTCGTCCAAGACAGGGTGGGGGAGCGTTCCCTAGGCTGGCCGCAGGCAGTTTACGACGCTCGTATTCAGGAGGATTGTGATGGCACGCGAACTGGTTTACACGGGATTCATGTCGCTCGACGGCGTGGTGGACTCGCCCGGTGGGAAGGTCGAGGGGCATCGCAGTGGCGGGTGGGTGATGGAGACCGAGTTCGTGCCGGAGGCGTATTCGCTCAAGGGTGAGGAACTCGCCGACACCACCGCGCTGATGTTCGGTCGCCGCAGCTACGAGGCGTTCGCCCCGATCTGGCGCGATTCCGAGGATCACGCCGCCTACAAGGAGCTGCCCAAATATGTTGTCTCCTCCTCGCTCACCGACGACGCGCTGATCGAGGGCTGGGGCGAGATCACCATCCTGCGCTCGACCGAGGACATCGAAAAGCTGAAGCAGACCGACGGCGGCCCGATCTACATCCACGGCAGCGCCGAACTGGCACAGCGACTGTCGGACGCCGACCTGATCGATCGATACAATCTGCTCGTGTTCCCGGTGCTGCTCGGCGCGGGCAAGAGCCTGTTCGGCCGGGCCGACCGGCCCAAACAGCAGCTGCGCCTGCGCGACTCGGCGACATACTCCAACGGCGTCGCCAAGATGGTCTACGACGTGGTGCGCTGAGTGAGGTCCAGCGCGATCGCACCACTGGCACCCTCGCGCAGCTGCCCCGCCGTCCGGCCGACGAAGCGGCGCAGCGCGCGGGCGAGGTGGGGCTCGTCGTAATAGCCGAGCTTGTCGATGACATCGCCCGGCGCCTCGCCCGCGCTCAGCAGCACCGCCGCGGTGCGGGCCCGCTCGATCTGACGGACCGCGCCCTGGGTGAGGCCCGTCGCCGCCCGGAAGCGACGCTCGAGCGTGCGCTCGGTGATCGCGGGTGTCAGACCACGCAGCGTGTCGGCGACCAGGGCATCGCGGACCACGACGCCCTGGCCGACCAGCCGCTCGACCAGCGCTTCCGCGTCGTCGACGCGCGGTGTCTCCCATCGGTCGCCGTCCAGCCAGAACCCGCGTGCGGTCACATCGGGCAGGACGATCCCACTGTCGACCAGGGTTGTCGCGGTCACCGCGCGCAGCGAGGTGCCGACGGCGAACTGGATGCCGACGAAGTCGGCCCCCTCGGGAACGGGTGCGGTGCTGGTGGCGACTTCCGGCCCGGTGACCGCCGCGAACGGCACACCCTGCTGCTCCCAGAACACCAATCCCCAGGTCTCGGTCGCCACGGATGTCATCTCCGCGACCTGCTCACTGCGGCAGGTCCACACCGACTCCACCCAGGGCGAGTCCGATAATCGGGTCTCGAACACCAATCCCACCATCGCGATCCTAATCGCGCGGGTTGCCGGATTCAGGTGAAGTCGGCCTGGTCTGTGAGTTCTACGGGAGCGGCAGGCAGGAGCTTCCGGTATTCAGACCGCGCCCTACGACCTCGACCGTGATGTAGTCCGTGGAGGTGTACTGCCCGGGCTTGAACTGCTGGGCGACAAGGTTTTGACGACCGGTGTACTCCGGTGTCCAGTCGAACGTCGCGGTGCCGTTCTCCGGATGGTAGACGGCGACCCCGAGCTGCTTGCCGTTCCCGGGCACCGAACCACCGCTGATGCCGATGGTCACCTCGCCGGCCTCGGAAACCGGTGCGTCGACACCGACGGTGACCGTGTAGGCGCAGCCGGTGCGCAGGCCCTCGGCAGGCTGCTCCACACTCACTCCGGTCACTGCCGCGGTCGCATTCGGTGCGGCGGTCAGCATGGCGGGCACGGCGCCGAGCATCACGGCGATGCCGAATCGGCGAATCGGAAGATTCATGGGATTTCCCTTCTGCGCGTGGTTCAACATTCGCATGATCAGGCCGGCCGCAGTGGGCCGATGAAGGTACCCGCGTGGGTGGCGGCGTCTTGACGGACGACGCTGCCGACCTGCGGCCACGGCACCTGCAACTGGGTGGTGGTGTCGGGCGGGGTCAGGACGATCGTGGTGGGTGTCCAGCCTTCGGGTCCGTCCGAGAGATAAGTGAGTTCGCTGCTCACGGCCGCGCCGGGGGCGACCGTCACGGGGGCGAAACCGGTTTCCTGGCGTGGCAGCGAGTAGTTCGGCCCGTAGGCCGGATGGTCGGGCCCGGCCAGGTCGACGCCCGGGTAGCCCTGGACCAGGCAGCTCTGCTGGGACGTGTTGGTGAGCACGATCCGCAGGGTGTTCTGCTGGGTCGAGGGCGCAGAGTCGTGCTGGGTGGTCGCGGTCAACATCTCGGCCGAACAGATCGGCAGCTGTGCGGAACTGACGGCCGGGATCATGAACATCGCCGGAACTGCCACTGCCACAACCGCTATCGCTCGCTTCGTTCTCACCGTGGAGTTTCCTTTCGTGCAGATTTCGATTCGGGACGTGGGTAGATCGAGACGTCGAGCTTGTCCGTTAACCTCGCTAACGATGTTCCCCGTACGCGGTGTGGATAACCCGGGGGTGTGACTCGGTCATACACCGAATCCGCCGTCACCCGGGTGTGTCAGCGATGTGCGGATAGCGACGATGCGGACCGGACCTCGCCGACGCGCTCGTGCCGTGACTCGGCCGGGCGCGAACGCCGAGTCGATACCGCGGGGTGAGTGCGTTGCCGTACCGCAGTGGGATGTCGAGGGGTGTTCGGCATCGATAGGTTCCCGGTGATGCGAAAGGGGAACGATGCGATACACGATCCTGGCCGCGGTGCTCGCGCTGGTCTCGACGGTCTGCGGGTGCGACGCCGAACCCCGCGCGGACACTTTGCGACGCGACGTCGAGGCGATCGCGGCGCTGGGAACTACGGGAGTGCAGGCCAGGGTCGTGGGCGTCGGGACCCATCAGGCCGCGGTGGCAGGTCACTCGAATGCTTCTGCCCTAGAAGCGGTTTCGCCCGAGGGGTACTTCCGGATCGGAAGCTTGACCAAGACGATGGTCGCCACCGTGGTCCTGATGCTGGTCGGTGAACGTCGTCTCTCGCTCGACGACACCGTTCAGCACTGGCTGCCGGATATGTTGCGCGGCAACGGAAATGACGGTGCGGAAATCACAGTTCGGCACCTTCTCCAGCACACCAGCGGTATTCATGAGAGCCCGCCCGAAATGGCCACTGCCGAGGACTATTACCGGCTCCGCTATCAGGTGCGCGATCCGCGCGACACGGTGGCGGCCGCCATGCGGCACGCACCCGATTTCGCGCCGGGTGCGGGGTGGTCGTACTCCAACGTCGGCTATGTCCTGCTCGGCCTGATCATCGAGCAGGTGGCAAACCGGCCCTGGTACGACGAGATCTCCGCACGGATCCTCGAACCACTCGGACTGCGTGACACCCGCTGGCCCGGCGACGCACCGACGCTGCCCGACCCGCACGCGAACGGGTATCAGCAATTCGAGGTCGACGGTCCGCTGATCGATGTCACGGAACTGGTGGACGCCGACGCCTCCGCTGGCTACGTCTCCACCACCGCCGATGTCGGCACCTTCTACCGAAGTCTGCTCGGCGGAAAACTGCTGCGACCCGAAGAGCGGGCCCAGATGCTGACCACGGTGCCGGTCGAGGGTGTCACCGGGCTGGTCTGGCCCGGCGCGAGCTACGGCCTCGGCCTGTTCGCGGTGCCCCTGTCGTGCGGCGGCACGTATTGGATGCACAACGGCGGTCAGACGGGATTTCTCACCAACGCCGGAGTGACCGATGACGGTGGCCGAAGCGCCGTGGTCTCACTGTCTGCCACGCTCGCTGTCGGTGAGGACGTCACGCAGAGCGCGGGATTCGCGCAACTGCGGACGGTCGGCGAGCTGGTGGACCACGCGCTCTGCGAGAAATAGGCCGGCGGCCTTTCGGGCCGATTATCCGGCCGGGCAGGGCACCGGGCGAGGGTGTTGTGGATCGAGGGCGTTGAGCAGGTAGGCGGCTGCGCGGGGATCGGCGACGATGCCGAGGTGATCGGCCCTGTCTTGCGAACAGCCTTCTTGCAGAACGATATTCGTCGCCCCGTCACCGGGCAGCAGGCCGGACGTATAGGGCAGGACGACCTGGTCGTGGATGGTGACGATATTGGTGTAGCTGATGCCGGGGACATACATGCCGTCGGAATGCAGGTCGACCATCAGTGGCGAACCTGTCTGGGCTTCCTTCCCGGAGGGCTGGGCGGCCAACGCTGCTTCGAGGGCTGGGCCGACACCGAGCTGGGCGGCGTATTCGCGGGCGGTGGCCAACTGATCGCCGAAGGTGCCACTCCATACCGGAGCCAAGGAGACGTAGTTCTCGATCAGGGACGCACCCCCGAATCGTTTCGCGTAATAGTTCGGCAGCAGCGTGCCCAGGGAATGGCCGACGATATCGACCTTCTCGGCGCCGGTCGCCGCCTGTACCCGCTCGATGAAACCGCCGATGGTGCGCGCGTTCTGCTCCGGGGTGCCGGTCATCCCGCCGAGCGCCGAAACCGGCCATGGCAGGTCGAGAGCGCCGTAGGTCAGCGCGAAGACGCAGTAGCCTTCGTTCACCAGCAGCGGAACGATGGTGCCCCAATTGGTTTGGGCGCCGGCGCCGGCTCCGCCGTGCACCATCACCACTGGATTCGGGTGTGCCGCAGTGGGTTTGCAGTCCCAGTCATTGCTGCCGGGCAGCGAGCCGCCGGGATGAGCCAGCTCGGCACGAATGCCACTCCACGTGCTGTATTCCACCGGTAGTTCCGCCTGCGCGGGCCCGGCGCCCACACCCACCGTCACTGCTGCCGCGCACAGCAACGACCTGATTCGCCATTTCGACATGATGAAGCCCCCATTAGAACGTGTTTCAATTCTGCCCTTCGGGGTGACTTTAGCGTGGAATCAGGATCATGCCTGGGGTTTGCCCCAGCACAGCTCGGCGGTCGGTAGGTCGTCCGAAACCCAGTTCTTCCATTGCTCGTCGCTGGGATTCGAGGTGAGTTTGTCGCAGAGCGCGTCCCACCACGCGGCAGGCGCCGGAAGCTGCCATATCCCACCGCCCACGAAAGGAGGCTTGCCGTCCAAGGAGACCCGTTGGGAAACAACGAAAACACGACGTCCGTCCTTGCTGAATTCAAGAATGGGGGTCGAGCCGGCCGGGATGGTGGCGATCGGTTCGCCGATCTGACGTCCGGTGTCGGTGTCCCAGAACCGCAGCGTGCGGTCTCTCGAGGTGGAGACGAGGTACTTGCCGTCGGGGCTGTAGCCGACAGAATCAACGCGCTTGTCGTGGCCTTCGAAAGGCATGCCGACGGGGTCGCCGCTTTCGGCGTCCCATTGGCGGATCGTCTTGTTGTCTGCGACCGCGATGCGCCGGTCGTCATGACTGAGCGTCATGCTCGTGAAGGAGCCCTTCATTACCTTGCCGACCGATTGCCTCGTAGCGGTATCCCAGATGCGGACGGAATCGCTGCTGAGGGAATACAAGCGACGGCCGTCCTCGCTGAACGCGATTTCGTGCACGCGATTCTTGTGCCCTGTCAACGGATCACCGATCTGCCGCCCCTCGGCCCAGTCCCAGAGCCGGACCGTATTGTCACTACTTCCAGTTGCGAGTGTCTTCCCATCCGGGCTGAAGTCGACCGTTTCTATCGTGTCCTGGTGCCCTTTCATCGGCGCTCCACGCTGCAGCCCATTCGCTACATCCAGGACTCGGATATCGTTGTCCCGGCCCACAACCGCGAGCCAGCGTTCATCCGGGCTGAAGGAGAGCTGGGCGCCTCCCCGGAGGGCCTCGGAAACGATCGCGTCCCCAACCTGCTCACCGGTGTCGGCGTCCAGCCGCCGTAGCGCGCTGTCACGAAGGATCACGATTCGCGGCTGATCCGCGTGGTTATCCATTCCGTAGCCGCTCCCCAGCGCCGCAAGCTCAACCGCTCTGCTGCCGCCTAACTCGGTGGCCAGCGCGGCATCGGGATCGGTGTGGAATACCTGGGCGGTGTTGTCGGCTACAGCAACGATCCGATTGCCGTCAGGGGTGAAGGCGACGGAGCGGACGGCTGCTTTGAGTTCGAGCGGATTGCCGACCGGCTGACCGGTGTTCGGGTCCCACATTCTTACGGTTTTGTCGCTGCCACCCGTAACGACCCGGCCCCCGTCCGGGCTGAACGCCACTGAATCGATGGCGCCGAAATTGCCGGTTACCGGGTTCCCGACTGCGGCGCCGGTATCGGCGTTCCAGATCCGCAACGGTGTGCCTGCGCTCAACAATGTACCGAGGCCAACGGTGTGTCCGCCGGCGGCGATGAAGTGTCCGTCGGGACTGAAGCTCAGGCTCCATATCGCTTCGCCCTCGGCGATGCGCGGGTCGCCGACAGGTACCGTTTCGCCGAGTGCCGCGCCGCTATGGGCGTCCCAGAGCTTTACCGTCCGCTCGGTACCCGCGGACGCCAGACGCTTCCCGTCCGGGCTGAACGCCAGCGCCCACACCTTCGCACCGGGCCCGCTCAGCGATGGACCTATCTGCTGTCCGGTCCGGGCGTCCCACAAACGCGCGTGATCTCCATAGCTCGCGGCGACCCGACCACCATCCGGACTGACGACAGCGGTCGGCAGCCAGTCCGCTCCGCCCGTCAGAGGCGGCCCGATCGGCTTGCCCTCGGCCGAGTCCCAGATTCGAACGATGTCGTCTCGGTCGTTCAATGCGAGATACCGCCCGTCCGGGCTTGCGGCCTCGAGTGTGCCGTCGGCAACGAACGGCTCTCCGCGCGGCTTCCCCGCCTCCGTATCCACCAGCTTGATTCCGGACGGTGTAGGTGTGGCAATCCACCGGCCATCGGCACTGAGCACGCCGCCCTGCGCAGACAGGTCGATGACCTTGTGCAATCGCGCCTCGTTCCGCAATGTCGTCACCAGCGCGCCGAGGTCGGGATCGGTCGAGATTTGCTGTGCTGCGAGCAGTTTGTCGAGTGCCGCCAGCTCGCTGCCGGGCTGGCCGCCGGCCAGCATCGACTGCGCCTGCGAGGTCAGTCGCCCGGCGAGCGCCTCTCTGCTTCGAGCAGCGGCATCATCGCGGGCGATGTCGGCCGATCGCCAATTGATCGCGGCCAGGACAGCGAGCACGACGGATACGACGCACACCATTGCCAGGACAGTTGACAGCCGCCTGAGTCGCCGTCCCGCCCGCCGCTCGTCGTCGAGTTCGGCCTCACGCCGGGCGGCAGCGTCGAGCAGGGCTCGCTTCTCCCTTTCCGCATGGGCCGCCTGCGCCGCGCGCACTTCCTCCGCGCGTCGCCGGTCGCGGTGGTCGCGTACGACGCCCGTGAGCACATCGTGGGTCAGTTCGATCCGTTGCGCGCCGTGGTATTCCTCGAGCCGCACCAGGCGCGAGCCGATCAGCCGAGCGAGTTCGTCGTCGGTCAGCCGTGACGGCACCGCGTCCTCACGGGCGTAGCTGTCGCGGAAACCCTTCTCGGTGATCAGTTCCGACTCGATGAACTCCGCGACTCGCGGTGACAGATCACGCACGCACGACGCGTAGTAGTTCGACAGAATATCGCGCTTGGCATCCTCGACCAGCTGCTCGTCGAAGTGCGCGCGCCCACGACGCTTGCGCTCTTCGTTGAGCTCGCGGCAGAACAGGCTCAGCAGCGCGGGCTCCACGTCCGAGGCCGCGAGGTTGTCATCGATGTCGACCCACGAGGTATCCCGGCCGAGGTGAAGGTCCTCGCCGGCGATGATGCTCACCACTCGATGCGCGAGAGCATCGGTGATCAGATGCTCGGCCGGGTTGTGGACCGCCTCGAACGCCGCATCGGTGCGGAAGGGAAGCAGCCGCATCCGTGACCGTCCCAGCGCGGGAATGAGCGGGCACCATTCCTCGAGGTTGGGCAGAAAGTCCTCCCGCAACGTGATCAGCAACTTGAAGTCTTGTGACCGCAACCGGAACCGGCCTGCCTCGGCCTCATCGTTGTCGATCCGGGCAGCCACATCGTCGGAAATCCGGTTCTCGGCGAGGTCGCCGAGGTCGTGCATGAATTCCCGGACGAGATCTGGAACGCGCTCACCGAGGGTGAACAGTTCCTCGAACTGGTCGAGAACGATCACCGGCGTGAGCGGATAGTTCTGTGCACTCCAGAGCTCGAAGTCTTTGCGATGCAGATACTCCCAGAGCGATTCATCGTCGCCGGGCAATATCGCATCGGGCGCTTCGGCCCGGATCGAGTCGCGCACCGATCGGTGTAGCTGGCGAGACAGTGCCGCCGCGTTCGGTGTGAGATCCAAGCGTATGTAGATCGGCAGGAAGTGCTCGTTGCGCAGTGCGGGAAAGAGGCCAGCTCGCAGCAGCGAGGTCTTTCCGAGACCGGACCGCCCGTACAAGATCGTGACCGGGGCATCGCGGACGTGGTTCAGCAAGGACTCCGCTTCACGGTCGCGCCCGAAGAAGAACGCCTGCCCGTTTTCCTCGAAGGACTCCAGGCCCGGCCACGGGTTCTCGCTGTCGAGTTGCCCCGCTCGCGTGACGGCAGTCATGCCGCTGTCCGCCGCATCGCGCGGATTTCGTCCTTCAGCACGGCGATGAGCCCCGCATCCGGCTCACCGCCGGGTGCCCTGCCGAAGTGCAAGCGCCCGAAGCTGTCCGGCATCTGCCGGTAACGGCTCGGGTTGAGATCGTAGTTGTCGTCGATAACCACGGGCACGATGAAACGGCGGCTCGGGATGGAGCGTGCGCGATCTGCCGCCTCGTACCATTCTTTGAAAACGTAGCCTTCCTCCGCGTGCTCGGTGTTCGCGGAGATGATCGGGACGAACAGGCGGACGGTTCGGCGGATGCTGCACAGAATCTCGTGTTCCCACGCATCTCCTGGGCTGAGCCGCCGCTCGTCGAGCCACACGTCACCGCCGAGACTCGTGATGGCGTCACAGACCCGCTTGGCCGCGTCGGCGTCCTCCCGCATATAGCTGATGAAGATCGTCGGAGCGTCCGGAAGCGGGCGAAGGGCGTCGCCAACCGCGTCATGGCGCCTCGGAGTGGTCTGCTGCACCCAGCGCGCGCGTAGTTCCGCGACAAAGGTCGCCGGGTCGATGTCCAGTTGCTGGACCAGCGTCTTGCGGCAGTACGTCGCGAAAAAACTCGAGAGGGAAGGTTCTCGTGACGCCGAGCAGCCGGCGAGAAAGAATGGAATGCGTTCCAGCGACAGCCGGGTATTGCTGGACATCCGCAGGAGGAACCGTCCGAGCCAGTCGGGGATCTCGCAGCCGATGAAGAGTAGGGGATGTTCCTTCAGTTGGTAACCGACCCAGTCGGGAAGGCTCGCCTTTTCGCTGAGTAATGCGTGCAGCCACTCCAGCCGGTCCTCCTCATGGATCGCATACTGAGGAGTGGAGGCTGCCTGACCGTACAAATTCAGAACGACGGTATCGGCGGGCGTGGCCGGTTGGGCATTTCGCGACTGTTCACTGGTGGATTGATTGGGAGAGAACGAAATCTCCCGTGCGCCTTGCCTTCCCTGGAAACGGACCTCGTTCACTGCCTTCGCGAGCACTCGGTCGGGCGTCGTGCTCACGAACAAGCGCAGGTCATCGATCGCGGCGAGGTTTCGAAGTGCGTCGCCGGGCTCTGGATCGACCTCCACGATGATGTCGTTGATGACGCGATACAACCGCTCTATCTCGTCTTGGCCGCGCTCGCGCAGGAACGCCGCCACCGCCGCATCCATGGTGGTCGGTCCGGGCGGCACGGAGAGGTTCCAGCGTTCGGCCAGGCGCTGGCCGATGAGTGTGGTGAATGTCTGATCAGCGTCGCCGAGATCGACCCTGGTCACGTCGGGCCCCACAACCGGCACCAGAACCCGCTGCCGGATATGCGCGAGAAGATCGTCCCAGAAATCGTCGTTCATGCCCAAACACTCGATCCGGATTGCGCCACAAAACGCCCGGCCACGCCGGGTGGCGCAGCACCAGCGTGGAATGTCCCGAGAACGCGTTCAGTACCGAATCAACAGTAGGCTCCGACGTAATCGCGTCGTAGAGTAGTCGGCTACTCGAACTTCGCCGAGCATCAGGTCACCGAGCTGGAGCCGCAGTGCGCTGTGGTGCCCTCGGCAGGACACACAAAACACAGACAACCGGAAAACGCCTGGTCATAGTTGGTCATTATCTGATCTGAGTCTGTCGGCCTGGTGTGGCAGGTCGCCTGCTGCTCCAACTTTTGGACGTATCCTGGGCGGCGTACATCCGAGGTGAAACGGGCGTGACGACATCAGAGCTTGATCGGCGGGGGTCCAGTCCGTGCTCGCTCAGCTTCGGCCTCGGCTTCCTGCCTGGCCTTCACATCTCGTGTCCGTGGCGGCGTGCGCACCGAGATATTCGGTCTGAGCTGCCAGTGCTTCGGCGTCGATAAACCGAGTGCCGTTGGGGTAGGTGAGAACACACCGTCCCCTCCATCGGCTTGCGCGAGGGAAAACCAGTTCGCCGATCTCCCCGGCCCCACCGAGGTCGCGTACCGGAGCTGCCCGAGCGGGTGACGGGGGACTCCGGCACAGTGTTGCCATGGGTTCGTCGGTCGCTGATTCTCTCACTGTCGCCACATTCAACGTGAACGGAATCCGCGCGGCACGTCGTCGTGGATTCGACCAGTGGTTGCGGGCGCGGTCGGTCGACGTGGTCGCGTTGCAGGAGTTGCGTTGTCCCGCATCTGATGTGGGCACCTTCCCGGGCTATTCGGCGGCGGTGGACGTGGGTTCGGTGGCCGGTCGTAACGGTGTGGCCGTACTGACGAGGGTTTGCGCCGCTGCCGTGCGGACGTGGGTGACCCACCCACCCCGGGCCCGCGGACTCGGTGAGTTCGCCGCACAGGGACGCTATATCGAGGTCGACCTGGCCGACCGGCCGGTGACGGTGGCCTGTCTGTATCTGCCCAAGGGTGGTCTGCCCTCGCATCTCCAGCGCCCGGGATCTATGCGCGAACAGCCCGACGGTGGGGTCAAGTACGAACGGAAGCAGAGGTTCCTCGCGGCGTTCGTCCGCGAAGTGCACCGGAACCGGCTCGCGGCGCTGAGCGCGGGACGCGAGTTCGTCCTCACCGGGGATCTGAACATCGCGCACACCCGGCACGATGTGACCAACTGGCGTGCCGCCCGCACGATGGACGGATTCCTGCCTGCCGACCGCGAGTGGTTCAGTTCGATTCTCGGCACGCGCCGGCTCGTCGACGTGGTGCGACAGGTGCACGGCGATCGCCCGGGTCCACTCACCTGGTGGAGTTGGGCGGGTCGATCGTTCGCCAAGGATGTGGGTTGGCGCGTGGACCACCAACTCGCGACACCCGGTCTCGCCCGCCTCGCCACGTCTGTCGTCGTCGACAAGGAACCGTCACCCGCCGAGCGCCTCTCCGATCACGCCCCACTCGTGGTGACCTACTCGGCAATGCGTGACTGAAGGAAAAGTAGTATGGGGCAGTTGATTTATGGCCGGACCAGGAGCGATGTCAAGCGTTGGCCTTCTGACCCTGCGGCTCAAGTGGCTCTGGGGCTCTACCTGGATCAATTGCCACCGGTGTCGATGTCGATGTCGGCATCGAATCTCTTCAATGGGGACGGTCTGAACCTTTCCCGCTCTGATGTATCGGGTTTGTTCTTGGAGGGCGCGTCCTTGAATGGGGCCGATCTGACTTCGGCATGTGTATCCGATGTGGATCTGTATACAGCGTGGATGATCTCGGCCGATTTGCGTAATGCTGATTTCAGTCGTAGCGATCTCCGCAAGGTCGAAGGTCGTGGCTGTTCGGCATCTGGTGGTATTTTCTGTGATGCCCGCCTTCAGAGCGCGGTCTTCGAGGATTCGGACTTCCGGCGTGCAAATCTGGTCGGTGCTGACTTGCGGAGCGCAAGCTTTGCGGATGCCGATCTCGGATCCGCCGATCTGCGAGGCTGCGAGTTTTCTTCGACAGACTTTTCGGACGCACGAATGGGCGGATGTTCGGTGGCAGGCGCTTCGGGGTCCATAATTGGTCCAGTGGATGTCGGAGTGAAATCGGCTATGGTTCTCGCGGGTCTCGAGCTCAAGAAATGGTTCAGCGAAAATGGAGCTGTGGATGTCACCATTCGATCGTGACCCGGCTGTCATTGACTCCCAAGCCTGGTCGGATCGACATCGTGCGTGGCATGTATCGGGGCTGTGACCGGCAGCGCGCCCAGAATCCTCCGTGAGTCCATTCGTCGGCCGCGCGGCGGTGGATTCGGTGCGGGCTGTCTCGGCGGATCGTTCCGGTTTGCGGTGCATGCGGGTCTTTTCGGCATCTTTACGGGTAGGTGCGCCGGGAAGTCTGGTCGGCAATCCGGCTCGAAGTTCGTCGAGTCGGATTCGATCGGCGACGGGTGCTCCATCTTGCGACCACAGCTCATCGCTTTCCCCATCGCCGGGACGGTTGCTGTACTCGTTCTGCGGGTACAGCGTCGATGACGCCCGTGACGGGGCGGGGAGTCGGAACCGGTGGCGGCCAGATGGTCAAGTCCGTGGAACCGGCCGCTGCGCGCCGCGAAGGACATGGTGCCGGGACTAACCGGTGCCGGTGAGAGGCCCGGTCGCCGATATCCCGTATACCGATGCGTGCATTCCCATGTTCGCTGTGCCCTGCCACTCCAGAGGGACGAACGCGCCTGACCTGGACTTTCGTGTGCGAATTTTGTCGGAATCGCGAGGAAACGGCCGTTGACCTGCGAAATTAGTGTCGCAGGTTGGTGCCCTCGGCAGGATTCGAACCTGCGACCTACCCTTTAGGAGAGGGTTGCTCTATCCCCTGAGCTACGAAGGCGTGGCCAGGCTGGGCTGGCCGAGCTGAGTATAGCGTGGGGCCGGGGTCGGTGGCAGAGGCCCGTTGGGCGGGGTCAGAAGCCGCCGAAGTCGCCGCCGCCGCTGTCGAAACCGCCGCCGGTGTCATAACCCCCGCTGTTGCCGAAGTCGCCGCCGGTGTCGCCGGGGTCGAATCCGCCCTGGTCGGTGCCGGGATCGACGGCCGCTTCGCCGGTGCCGTCCTCGAAGGCTTGCGCGGTGTAGCCGACCCCGCCCATTCCGGCGAACAGCGTGGTGAACAACAGTGCCGAGCCCGCGCCCCAGGCGCCGGCGATCAGCGCGGGCTTCCACCACGGTTCGGAATACCACCCGGCGGGGACGGGGCGGCCTGCCACGCGGCCGCCGGGGAAATAGTTCGGTGTGCCCGCGGAGGGGGCGGGGGAGGCGGTGATCGAGCGGCCGTTGTGGGCGATGGTGCGCTGCTCGTCGACCTGGCCGGCGATGTCCTGGCCCTCGATGGCCGGGATCGCAGGGCCGGGGTCCATGTCCATCGCGGTGCGGGCGGCGCGAATGTAATAGAGGCCCTCCAGCGCGGACTGCTTGGCCAGCCGGGCTTGGGCGGGGGAGCCGGCGCGGTCGATCTGGCCGCCCGCGGCGTTGTACCGTTCGGACGCGTCGGCCAGGGCCTGTCGTGCGGCTTCGTTGCGCGGAGTCAGCTGGTAGACCTGTCCGCCGAGCCGCTCGATGGTCACCCGCGCGTCGGCCTGTGCTTCCTCGAGCTCGCGCGCGTTGCGCTTGTTCTGTTCGGCACGCAGGTACAGCAGAGCACCGACGCACACGATCACGATCACGATCAGCCACCACAGCATCGCGCGCCTCATTTCGTCGAGGTGTCGAGATGCCGTCCAGTTTACTGATCGGTTGCCCGAACGCGCTGACCCCTATTGATCAGCGCGTTGCCTATTAGCTACCGGCGAGGTGGCGGGCGATGACCAGGCGCTGGATCTGGTTGGTTCCCTCGAAGATCTGCATGACCTTCGCTTCGCGCATGTAGCGCTCGACGGGGAAGTCCTGGGTGTAGCCGTAGCCGCCGAAGACCTGGACCGCGTCGGTGGTCACCTTCATGGCCGCGTCGGTGGCGGCCAGTTTGGCGACCGAAGCCTGGCGCGAATACGGCAGGCCCGCATCGCGGCGGCGGGCGGCGTCGAGGTAGGTGGCGCGGGCGGTGTCTACGGCGGCGGCCATGTCGGCGAGGACGAACCCGAGGCCCTGGTGATCGATGATCTTGCGGCCGAAGGCTTCTCGTTCCTTCGCGTAGGCGACGGCCTCGTCGAGCGCGCGCTGGGCGACACCGGTGGCGACGGCGGCGATGCCGAGGCGGCCCGCGTCGAGCGCGCTGAACGCGATCGAAAGTCCCTGTCCCTCTTCGCCGATGCGACGTTCGGCGGGCAGGAACGCGTCGTCGTAGGCGGCGGTGGTGGTGGGGATGGCGCGCAGGCCCATCTTCTCCTCGGGCTTGCCGAAGCTCAGGCCCTCGGTGCCCGCGGGCACGAGGAAGCAGGAGATGCCGCGCGACCCCTCGCCGGTGCGGGCGAACAGGGTGTAGAAGTCGGCGCGGCCGCCGTTGGTGATCCAGGCCTTGGTGCCGTTGAGGTTGTAGCCGCCGTCGACGGGGGTGGCCCGGCACCGCAGGGCGGCCGCGTCGGAACCGGCGTGCGCTTCGGAAAGGCTGTAGGCGCCGATGGTTTCGCCCGAGAGCATGCCGTCGAGCCACTGCTGCTTCTGCTCGTCGGTGCCGTAGGTGAACAGCGGGTGGCAGGACAGGCCGTGCACGCTCACCGCTACGGCGACGGCGGCCCAGCGGCTCGCGATTTCCTCCAGCACCTGGAGGTACACCTCGTACGGCTGCGCGCCGCCGCCGAATTCCTCCGGATACGGCAGGCTGAGCAGCCCGGCCGCGCCGAGCGCCGGGAACACGCCGTCCGGGAAGACTCCGGTCTTCTCGCTCTCGGTGACACGCGGCTCGAGCACCTTGTCGGCGATGTCGCGGGTCAGTTCGATCAGCTCACGTGCCTCGGCGGTGGGCAACATCCGGTCTACAGCCATGTCATGACAGTACGCCGAGCACTGAATTGCGTGCAATGTGACATGTAATTTTGTAGCCCTATACTGGAGTGATGCCTGCGCTCCCACCGAACAAGCATCAGGAGAAGAGTCTGCGGACCCGGACGCTGCTGCTTGATGCCGCCATCGAGAGCCTGGCCGAGGTCGGCTATGCGGGTGCCTCTATCGCCGATATCACGGCCAGGGCGGGGGTGACGCGTGGCGCGCAGTTGCATCAGTTCCACACGCGCGGTGAACTTCTAGCTCAGGCGATCGGCCATCTCACCGATCGTCAGCGAGAAGCCATGCTGCGCAAGGCGAAAGCGGTGGCGGACGGTAGGTCGGCGGGCGCTGTGCTGGTCGAGTTGGTCACCGCTACCTTCGCGGGCAAGCTCGGTCGTGCCGCGGTGGAGCTGTATGTGGGAATCGCCAACGACGCGGCGCTACGCCGCGAAATGTTGCGGGTGCAGCACGAACTCACCGTCGAGCTGCTCGACCGCTGTGCCGGGCTGATCGACCCCGCCATCACCGGTGAGCGCTTGGAGAGCACCTTCTGGCTCACCATAAACCTGGTCCGTGGCGCCACTCTCGACGAGATGGTCGGCCGTGACCGCGTTCGTCGCAAAAAGGTGTTGGCCGACTGGACCGCGCTCGCCGAGATCGCGTTGCGCTGAGCGGATTGCGGCGCTCGCCTCGGCACTCGGCATGTCGGCCTGACCAACGTCCGGAGCGGCGGCCATGGGGAACCGGCATCGGCGATCTATTATCTGCGCATGAATGCAGATGCCCGCTCGCCTCTGGCCGAGGATCAGGTGGGGTTGGTGGTCGAGGTGTTCCGAATGCTGGCCGATCCGACGAGGGTTCAAGTCCTCTGGGCGCTGGCCGATCAAGAACTCTCGGTGAACGAATTGGCGAGCCGGGTGGGCAAGCCGGGCCCCTCGGTGTCCCAGCATCTGGCGAAACTGCGGATGGCCAGGCTCGTGCGTACTCGTCGCGAGGGGACCACCATCTACTACAGCCTCGACAACGACCATGTCCGCAGCCTGGTCGTCGACGCGGTACACAACGCCGAACATGCCGGTCCCGGAGTGCCATCGCACCATAGGGGGCCCGATGGTCAGCCGCCGCACGCGCGGCCGCCCGGTGCGTGATGACGAGCCGACCTGCAGGAATGTTGTCGGAGGAAACGATTGCGAGCCTCAAACCTTTCGGTAGCATCCGTTGTGACGTGGCTCATGCCACGGCAGGGACTTGAAGGAGCACCGATGCTGAGCACCATGCAGGACGACCAGCTCTCGCTGGCCAAACTGCTCAACTATGCCGCAACTTTCCAGGGCGATTCGACTGTGTCCACATGGACCGGTGACGGTGTTCGCACCATGACCTACCGTGAGCTCGGCGCCGATTCGGCCCGGCTGGCCAACGCGCTGCGGGGTCTCGGCATCGAAGAGGGCGACCGCGTCGGCACCTTCATGTGGAACAACAACGAGCACATGGTCGCTTACATCGCGGTGCCCGCGATGGGCTCGGTGCTGCACGCGCTCAACATCCGGCTGTTCCCCGAGCAGTTGGTCTTCGTCGCCAACCACGCCGAGGACAAGGTCGTGCTCGTGGACGGCACGCTGGTGCCGCTGTTCGCGCAGTACCTACCGAACCTGAAGACCGTGCAGCACGTGATTGTCGTCAACGGCGATCCGGCCGCGCTCACCGCGCCCGAAGGCGTCACCGTGCACTCCTACCGCGAGCTGCTCGACGCCCAGTCCGCCGACTTCGACTTCCCGGTCGTCGACGAGCGTTCGGCCGCCGCGATGTGTTACACCTCCGGCACCACCGGCGACCCGAAGGGCGTCGTCTACTCGCACCGCTCCAACTGGCTGCACGCGATGCAGGTGAACTCGCCCAACGGCATGGGTTTCCAGGGCTCGGACTACGTGCTGGCGATCGTGCCGCTGTTCCACGCCAACGCGTGGGGCCTGCCGTACGCGGCGCTGATGTCGGGCGCCAACGTCCTGATGCCGGACCGCTTCCTGCAGCCCGGCCCGCTGCTGGAGATGATGGCGGCCGAGAAGCCGACCTTCGCCGCCGCGGTGCCCACCATCTGGGGCGGCGTGCTGGCCGCGCTGGCCGCCGCGCCGCAGGACATCTCGCACCTGCGTACCGCGGTCGTCGGTGGCTCCGCGGTGCCGCCCGCGATGATGCGCGCGTTCGAGGAGAAGCACGGCGTGCGCATCCTGCACGCGTGGGGCATGACCGAGACCTCCCCGCTGGGCAGCGTCGCGCACGCGCCCGCGGGCGTCAGCGATGACGATGCCTGGGAGTACCGCTACACGCAGGGGCGTTTCCCGGCCAACGTCGAGGCCCGGCTGGTCGGCGACGACGGCAAGGTCGTCCCGAACGACGGTGAGTCGCTCGGCGAGCTCGAGGTCCGCGGCGCGTGGATCACCGGCTCCTACTACTCGCCCACCGGCGCGGAGATCGACCCGGACAAGTTCGACGACGGCTGGCTGCGTACCGGCGATGTCGGCAAGATCAGCGCCAACGGCTACCTCACCCTGGTCGACCGCTCCAAGGACGTGATCAAGTCCGGTGGTGAGTGGATCTCCTCGGTGGATCTCGAGAACGCGGTGATGGGCCACGCGGCCGTCGCCGAGGCCGCGGTCATCGGTGTGCCCGACGAGAAGTGGGACGAGCGCCCGCTGGTCGCCATCGTGCTCGCCGAGGGCGCTGCCGCCGAGGCAGCCGAGCTGCGCGACTACCTGGCCGACAAGTTCGCCAAGTGGCAGCTGCCCGAGCGCTGGACCTTCATCGCCGAGGTGCCCAAGACCAGCGTCGGCAAGTTCGACAAGAAGCGCCTGCGCGCCCAGTACGCCGAGGGCGAGCTGGACGTCGTCACGGTGTAGCGAAAACGACAAGGCGGGCGTGGAATTGCTTCCACGCCCGCCTTTTTCGTCGATCAGCAGTTGCGCAGCTCGGGGCTCTGATTCAAGAGCTGGGCGCGAGGGCTGATGTAGGTGGTGTAGGTCTCCCCGCCGACGGCCGACAGCGGGAACGCCGCGACCCGATGGCAGTTCTGGAAGGCCAGCTTCACACCGAAATGCCGTTCCAGGCCGCCGCGGATGGCGTCGGAGGCCAGGGCGCGCAGCAGCTGCCCGCGAGCCACCTCGTCCGGCGGCGGGATCCGGTTGTCGGCGTATTCGTCGGTGCCGGTGCGCAGGTCTTCGGCCACCCGGCTCACCACCTCCCACGCGTAAGGCAGGGAGGTACGGACACATTCGACGAATTCGGCGTCGTCGATATTGCCTTGTTCTGCGCGTTCGAGTAATGCGGCGGGAACATCGAGGGACATGGCTCTCCTCCTGCTTGGGGGTGGTCGGCGGGACGCGATGCCAGGTCCGAGTCTAAACGAAATCCGTTGTCAATAACCCTGAATTCGTTCCGAAAGTGCTTTCCGGAGTGCGCTTTTCGCGTCGGCGGCGAGATCGGTGACCAGTTCGCTTGCCGGTTGCCCGGTGCTCAGCGAGTGCGCTTGCCCCGCCCACAGATTCACTTCGTCGGTGTTGCCACCCGCCCGCGCGGCCGCCCGCAAGGGGGCAGTGGCGTAATGGATTTCGGGGTACGCGGCGGGCGCGTCGGCGGTGTGGTCGACGAGGAAACGGTTGCGGATCCCGCGCGCGCGACGTCCGGTGAACGCGCGCGTGAGCATCGTCGGTTCCGGCGTCCCGATCGCACCACGATGCACGGCGTTGGTGCCGGCTTCCGGGCAGCGCAGCAGCGCGGTGCCGATCTGCGCCGCCGACGCACCGGCCGCCAGCACCCCGGCCACGCCTGCGCCGGTAGCGATCCCGCCCGCCGCCACGAGCGGGCGGGAGGTGACGGCGGTGAGCAGCTGGATCAGGGTGAGCAGGCCGGGCGGGTCGATCGGGTCCTCGGCGGGATCGTCGAGGAAGCTCGCGCGGTGCCCGCCCGCCTCGGCGCCCTGGGCGATCAGCACGTCGGCGCCCGCCTCGACGGCGATCAGCGCCTCGGCGGGGGAGGTGACCGTGACCCACACCTCCGAGCCGACCGCGTGCAGCCGGTCCACCTCCACCGCGCTGGGGCAGCCGAAGGTCGTCGAGACCACGGCGACCGGATCGGCGACCAGCAGATCGAGCTTGTCGTCCCATCCGTCGGTGTCGTGCTCAGGGGTGCCGATCGGGAATTCGGCGCCGAGTTCGGCGAGGTAGGTGGCGTAGCCGGCCGGATCGGCCACCGCGCCGGGCGCGAACAGGTTCACCCCGAACGGCGCCGTGGTGGCGGCTCTGGTCGCCTCGATCTGCGCTGCCACCGCCTCGGTGCCGAGGTATCCGGCGGCGAGCTGGCCGAACCCGCCCGCGGCCGCGACGGCGACCACCAACTCGGGTGTGGACGGGCCGCCCGCCATGGGCGCGGCGACGATGGGGACGGTCAGGGTCTCGATCACCATGGGTCGAGTCTGGTCGGTCGGGACCGTGTTCAGGCCCGGTGACAGCGCGTGTGATGGGTCGGACACTGTGATTGTTACTGTGCGGCACGTCATCTACCTGCGAATTCGTGACAGAAGGTTGCGGAATGGTCACGGCCGGGTAGAGTTCGCGTCACAACGGATGCCGAACCGTTACACATAGTTCGGCATCGGAGAACACCCAGGTGGTCTCCGGCCCGGTCGCAGACCGGTTTCGTTTCCTTGTTGTCGGACGCTAGGACGAGATCTTGTCGCAGCACCGTGTGGGTCCCGAATCCATCTCCGTGCAGGCCCTGCTTGCGCACGCGGATGGCCGGAGCCCGAGCAGGAGCAGGCACCGCGCCGAGGCGTCGCGTTCCGATCGTGTTCGGGTCGCCGCCAGTGCCGCGGTCGCCGCGGGCGCGTTGGTCGGCGTCACCGCTCAGATCGCCCCGGCCCTGGCCTTCGCCGCACCGCTGCTGCCGACCCACGACGACAGCGTCGAGGAATCGGTCGTTCCCGAGTCGGCCCGCCAAGATGTCGACCTCGTCGCCGCGCAGGAAGTCGCCGCGCACGTCGAGACCCCCGCACCGGTGACCGCGGTCGCCGCGCCGATCGCCGCCCCCGTGGCCGCGCCCTTCGGGATCGGCAACCTGCCCCCCGAGATCTCCGGCCCGCTGTCGCAGGTCGAGGACATCCTCCAGGGCATCCAGCACCAGGTCGCGCCGCCGCAGGCCACCCGCCCGGTCGCGGGCCCGATCAGCTCCGGCTTCGGCTCGCGCTGGGGTGCCATGCACTACGGCCTCGACTTCGCCGACTCGATCGGCGCGCCGATCAAGTCCGTGTCCAACGGCACCGTCATCGAGGCGGGCCCGGCGTCGGGCTTCGGCCTGTGGGTGCGGGTGCTGCACGACGACGGCACCACCGGCGTCTACGGCCACGTCAACGAAATGCTGGTCAGCGAAGGCCAGCGGGTCAACGCGGGCCAGGTCATCGCGACCGTCGGCAACCGCGGCCAGTCCACCGGACCGCACCTGCACCTCGAGATCTGGGATCAGGGCGGCGCCAAGATGGACCCGATTCCGTACCTCGCTTCCAAGGGCGTGCCGCTGGAATGGGGCCCTTCCGCGCACTGAGTTTCTGGAGCGCTGGCGCGCTCGAGTTCGCGGCCCCGCCGGTCCCGTCGATCAGGCACCGTTGCTTGCTCCTTCGTCGCCTACGCAACGGCACCTGATCGACGG